>JANQEC010000143.1 GCA_028278585.1 Cyclobacteriaceae bacterium
AGACCCCATCCGGTTTGGGGCCGGTCTGACTTACATCCAGTATTAAAACAATAAGTGTAACAAGAATAGCAAATATGTAAGCAGCTCCTGCAAATTCAGTGATTCCGCTTTTCCCCTCTTTATTTGTAGCTGCTCTTCGTGCAGTAATAACCATATAAAAGGTGATCATCCCGGCTATTGAATTTATCCATGATCCTTCCTTGAACATTGCCAGATATGTAGCACTGACTGTCATTACGATCATCGAATAGAAGAACAAATTACCTATACGCATATGAATAGGTGAACCTTTGCGGGGAATCAGTGCTGCCATTCCTGTGAGTATGCCCAGGCCTCCTCCACTTATGTGAAGAAAAAGTAAAACAGAATTAATCATCTTTATTTTCGTTTTTGAGTTTTCTGAAGCTATTTCAGGATGAGTCCTCTCTTTTTCATGCCTATTCTACCTTCAACCCTTCAACAGGACTGGTCTTAGAGACTTTTCCTACCTGTGCAA
Organism: Cyclobacteriaceae bacterium; assembly: GCA_028278585.1. Lineage (GTDB taxonomy): Bacteria > Bacteroidota > Bacteroidia > Cytophagales > Cyclobacteriaceae > Ekhidna. Next base: position 497 of record JANQEC010000143.1, read on the forward strand.
TAATCGTAACCAATAAAATCGTTATCAGGAGTCCCGCGGAAACAGAAACTCCTAAAAAATTCATGGGAATGTGATAGTGATAAGCGAAATCAAATAAAAAATCAACGGTTAGGTAACTTATGGGTATTCCTACTGATAATGAGACTGTAAACAATACGATGTAGTTTCTGGCAATGCTCGTTGCTATGTTTCTCCACTCTGCTCCCAGAACCTGTCTTATGCTAAATTCTTTAAACCTTCCTGAAACATTAAGTGTGACCAATCCATAAAGACCCAGGATTGCGAGCAATATTGCTACTGAAGCAATTCCTCTCCATACCTTTCCATGAAGTCCAATTTCTTTAAAGTATCCGCCCCATACATCTTCCTGGTATCCACCTTGAAATGGTATTTCAGGAAAAAGTGCAATCCAATTGGCTCGAAGATCTTCATAGACGGACTGATTGGTTCCGCTCCTTACCTGCATCGAGAGATAACTGTACTCTTCTTCATCAACCACTGTAAAAAGTGTTGGCAATATTTTGTTCTCAAAACTGTGTGCATGAAAATCCTTTGCTACGCCAACAATTTCATAATTAATACTATCGATTTTTATCAGTTGACCAATAGGATTGCTCAATGCCAGGTTCTCCACAAATTGAAGGTTGACAATTACGGTTCTCTTGTCGCTCTCAAAATTCTCCCTGAAAGCCCGACCTTCAGTTAGCTGAATCCCCATTGTCTGAAAGTAATTTGGATCAACTGCTAGTTGATCGACTTCATACGCTCTATCAGGCATTGTTACTATCGTTTTGACACTTCCGTTTCCAAGGTGTTGGCCAGATCCGGAGATCTTCAAAACATCTGGGTTTTGACTCATGGCATCTGAAAGCAATTCAAATCCCGAAGGATCAGACAACCTTGCATACAATGCATCGTCCTGATTATATCCCCAGCTCCTCTTGGCCACATAGCCGGTATTTTGTGTAAACATGACTGCACTTGAAATTATCAGGCAGGCCAGTATGAGTTGAAATCCCAACAAGACTTTCGTAAGCCGGTTCTTCTTTCCAAACTTCAGTGAACCTTTCAAAATCCCAACTACATGAAATCTTGAGATGTAAAAAGCCGGATATAGCCCTGAAACGATTCCAGTAAAAAAAAGAGTGATAGCAAGAAAGAGCCATAGGTTTACATCAAGAAGTGTAAACTCCAGGTTTAACGTCCACAGTCGTTCAAACCATGGAATGACGACAACTCCTCCAAAGAGCAGTCCCAATATGGTCGCAAAAAATGTTATTAGCATATTTTCTGCAAGAAACTGGGTAACAATCATTCTTCGATTAGCTCCAATGACTTTACGCAAACCGATTTCCTTCAATCGTTTTGCTGCAGATACTATCGCAATATTTATATAATTGAAACAAGCCAGCAATAAGAGTATCAGCGCAATAATTGAGATCATCCAAATACCTTTCACATTACTTTCAAAACCTCTAAGGGAGATACCGTTTCTTATATCAGAGGAGTTTCTATATAGTGATTCCAACCGCTCAAAGGCAAAAGACGATATTGCCCAGTCATGCTGTACCTCATTTTGCAATAACCGGTACTTCTCCATAGCTTGTTCGATCAACTCAAGGTTGGCAGGATCCTCCACCTGTATCAAAGTAGCTTTCACAAAAGCACTCCAGTCATTCGGGTCAAAGTTCTCATCTGTTGTTTCCAGATTCGAATAATTGATTAAGAAATCAAATGATATAGCATGAGCGGTGGGTAAGGCTGAAGCTACACCTGAAATAACAAAAGTTTTACCTCTTTTCGCATCAAACTTCACAAGGAGGTTTTTCCCTACAGGATTATCATTTCCAAAGTACTTGACAGACATGTCTTCACTTAAAATGATGCTATTTGGATTTGAAAGAGCGCTTTTTATTCCCCATTTCAACGGGAAGGTCAGCATTTCCAGGAATTCGGGATCAACACATCGTACGGCCTCATGGAAAACTTTGTCTTCATATTTAACCACCACATTCCGATCATCTACACGACAGACTTTTTGAATATTGGTAAAATCTTCTCTCAGCATTGATCCAAGAGGTCGTGGTGTCATTCCGTTTTGCTGCTGGGCCCCATCTCGATCCGCAAAAAAGGTTGTCAGGTATACCTCATATTTATTCTCGTGAAATTGGTCTACACTGAAAATGTATTGCGTAAAACAATAGGTAAATACGCAGATACCAATTGAGGCAGCTAATCCAAATACATTGATGAATGAGCTAAACGGGTTTTTCATCAAGCTTCGGATAGATGTCTTATAGTAGTTCTTGAACATGATAATTGTTGAGTTTTGACTTTCGGGAATTTTCCATGCATATGATTGAAAACACCGAATGATATTCCAGAGATAAAAAAGTCGGGCTTTAGTCAAACCAGATGATTCTACCCTATCGTAGAAAAACTCTTCCAGATCTCCATGAATCTTTTCATACCTTTCTGGCTTGCAATACCACTTAAAAAAAGCATGCGGAATCTTCGGTATGTTTACATCCGTTTTCATAGATCTATTCTACTTTCAAGCCATCAACCGGATTCGCTCTTGATACTTTCCTGATTTGAGTAGAGATGACTGCAATCAGTACAATTACTAGAATTACTGCTGAAATTGGTGCACTTGTATAAGCAAATGGTCTTGGATCCGGAAACATCATATCCATCATAGCAGTAATCATGATATGTCCTAAAGGAGCCCCGAAAACGATAGCAGCTATTGACAATAAAAGGTATTGGTTAAAAACCGTTGATGCAATGTTTTTAACAGATGCTCCTAACGCTTTTCGGATACTGAATTCCCGAACTCTTCCGGTAAGATTTAGTTTCACAAGCCCATAAAGACCCAGGCTTGCTAATAAAACAAACAGGATGGCTATTGCACGGGTAAATTTCTTCATGATACCCAGCTCTTCATAAAAGCCAACCCAAACATCCTCCTGGTATCCTCCTTGAAAAGGGGTTTCGGGAAATAGACTTCCCCACTCTGACTGAAGAACATCATACGTATCCAGTTCTGCCCCCTCCCTCACCTGAACAGTTAAGAAACGGTAGTCTTTCTTATCAGCGAGTGTGAAAATGATTGGTCGATTTTCATAGTAGAAGTTGTCGAAATGGAAATTCTTTGCTACACCAACTATTTCATATTGAATGGAGTCCATTCTTAGCTGTGCACCTATTGGTTGTGTCAATTCAAGACTTTCAACCAGCAACTCATTTACAACTATTGATCGATGCTCACTTTCTTTGAATTCCTCGAAGAAGCGACCATTTTCAAGTTGTAAACCCATGGTCTCAAAATATCCCGGTCCAACTGAAAGCTCTTGCACTTCATACTGCTTGTCGGGCAAATGGACGATACTAGTTGCAATTGTTTTCCCCAAATGATGATGTGAGCCCGAAATCGATGTGATGTCCGTATGCTGTCGGAGTTCAGCTTTCAGTTGATCATATGCTGATCGATCAGGAACGTTCACATAAAGGGCCTGTTTCTGATTATATCCCCAGCTACGTTTGGCCTGGTAGGCACTGTTTTGTCCAAACATTACAGCGAAAGTTATTCCTACACACGCAAGCATTAGTTGGAGGGATAAAAAAACTTTGGTTAACCGGTTCTTCTTTCCAAATTTCACCGTCCCCCTGAAAATTGTAATGGCCTGAAATTTTGAAATGTAAAAGGCTGGATACAATCCTGAAACGATGCCGGTAAAAATTAGCACTCCCGAAAGAAAAAGCCACATGTTACCATCTAACAAATTGAATTCAGTGGTAATAGCAGCAAACTGTGTAAACCATGGAAGAAAGACCGTTGCTGCTAAAAAGAAACCAACGATTCCGGCAAGGAATGTTACAAATAAGTTCTCTGCCAGGAATTGAACAATAACCAATTTCTTGTTTGCACCAATGACCTTTCGCAATCCAATTTCTTTTAATCTTCTTGACGCAGAAACAATTGCAATATTGATATAGTTGAAACAAGCTAATGCCAGTATGAAGGAGGCAATAAATGGTAGCCCCACTCGTCCTTCTCTAGAGCCATCATAAGAGATGTCATTTCTGATTTCACCAGAACTCAAATGAAGGTCGTTCAGCTTTACAAAATCAAAAGATGAAATCGGCCAATCATGCTCAACTTCGTTTTGCAATTTCCTATATTCCTCCATACCACTTTTAATGACAGGTAGATTGGATGATTCTTTGACCTGTACAAAGGTTGCATCTACCATCCCTTTCCAGTCGGAGAAATTATAGGTGGGATCGTATACTTTAAGGTTCTCAAAATTGATAAGAAAATTAAATCCTATGATATGGGCCATGGGTATTTTTTGTGCTACCCCGGCAATCTTAAAACTCTTTACCTTTTTATCATTAAATGTGGCTTTGATCTCCCTGCCGACTGGATTTTCACTTCCGAAATACTTGATTGACATTTCCTCACTAAGAATAATGCTATTGGGATCTGACAAAGAACCTGATGAGCCCCACTTCAAGGGAAATGTGAACATCTTAAGAAATTCAGGATCTACAAACCGTATATTTTCATGGAAAACATTATCTCCAGCTTTCATTACTGCATTTTCATCCTGGATTCGGCAGACGTTCTTGATGTTTGTGAAGTCCTGTCGGAGCATCTCGCCTAAGGGGATTGGCGTCATTCCATATTGCTCTTCTGTACCTTCCCGGTTGACATGAAAGGTTGTTAGATAAACTTCATCCTTGTATTCATGAAAACGATCAATGCTGTAATCAAAATCCATGAACTGATAGGTGACCATGCAGACACCTATTGCTACAGCTAATCCAAAAACGTTGATGAATGAACTGAGTGGGTGTTTTATCATACTTCGGTATGATGTCTTAAAGTAGTTTTTGAACATAACAATGTTTGAGTTTTGACTTTTGGGTATTTTCCAGGCGTAGGGCTGAAAACAACGAATGATGTTCCAGGTGTAGAATAGTCTTGCTTTTGCAGAACCAGATGTTTCTACTTTTTCATAAAAGAATTCCTCCAGGTCGCCATGAATTTCTTCATACTTCTCTCGTTTGCAATACCACTTAAAAAAGGCGTGCGGAATTTTTGGTATGTTGACCTTCATACCCATTTCATCCAATATCCCATTTAAAAGCTAAATCCGGGATCTGATTACGCATTTTAGTCCTTAAGTCCATAGATTCATCCAATGCTGTTTTCCCGTATGGTGTGATCGTAAATAATCGCTTTCTCTTTCCACCTCGCTTAGATTCAGGATCACTTAATCGAGATTTTAACATCCCTTTCTTTTCAAGGCGATACAACGATTTGTGTACTGCGCTCACATTAACAGGTCGAGCCGATTGCTTTGTTATCTCCTTTGTGATAGCCACGGCATAAGCGTCCTCGTACAAAATGCCGACGGTCAACAATACAATCTCTTCGAACTCCCCAAGATAGGTTCTACCCATGTTGATTAAATTAACTTTTGTCTGCAATATACGGTAAACGAACTGATTAAGTTTACTTTTGTCTGTAAAATATCTTAGATAGCGCTGGTCGGGAAATCGTAAATCTTTACAAAAAGCCAGTTTGAAGACATAGAAAGAAGAAAATTTGGGTTTTTCGTTCTAGCAATTCATTATAATTTTAGGGTTTTGTTAAACCTAAAAATGATTAAGAGACCCATGAAACGAATGATTTTAGGAAGTTTAGTCCTAATTCTTTTATCGAATTTATCTACCGCACAAGATGTGACTGATGAACATGTTTGGAAATATGCACTAATGACGGAAGTCGTCGATCAGATGAAAGCTGATTTAAGTCGTGCAGTAAATGAGACCATTAAGAAGCAAGAAGGAATGACCGGGCAGCGATACAAGGAACTTGCTGGCGGTGCTACTCCAGCCAATGATTTTGAAACAAAGTTTATGGCGAACATCAATAAACTTAAAGACAGTAGAGTCTCTGCAATTAAGAGCGTGAACAGCGACCTAGCTACCAAGATGCTTGGAAGTGCAAGTATTTACAAAGCTGTCAAAGAGGCTGTCAAGGGAGATATGAAAGCGAAGTACGAGGAATATAAAAGTCAGATTGCATTTGACTAATTACTACTAAGTTTTGATTTAGTAAGGGTGTTGCACACGTGTAGCGCCCTTTTTATTTCTAATTTCTACACTCCAACCCAATATAACTCATGGCCAGCCATGCATAATTCTCAGTACTTTTCTTAGCAACATTGTTCTTTGAGGTAGCTGCTCTTCTGGCGGCGCGACAACCATGAATCTTATGGTGTGAAAACATACCTGTTTCATGGCCCATTTCATGAATGAGCGTTTTTTCCTGGAGGTGGGTTCGATAGATGAAGAAGTCCTCGCAAAGTGTAATTCGGATCTTACCAAACGGAATTGCCCAGGCACTTATCCAACCACTACATCTTCCTTTATTCTCCCTGGTTACATTCAAAGTTATTTCCTTCTCAAATTTTCTCCCTATTTTCCTGATCTTTCGATTTACCAATCCTATTTTCTCAGGTTGTCCAAGCCAGCGTGTAAACATTTGTTCTTTTTCCCACCTCTCTTTTCTAGCTTGTTTATTCCCCTCTCCTGTTTTTGCTTCTGCAGTCCAGATTTCATTCATTGCCTGCCGCATCTGACTCACTGCTGCCCTGGCTGTGGAAAAGGCTTCTGAAATTCTGATAGAATCTTGTTGTGAATAGTCTCCTTTTATGATCAGGTTGCAAGGCTGGCTATAACCAACAGCAGCGCTTGTAGAGATCACAATTGTCAACAACACCCTGAACATGAGTTCGAAATTATCATAAAATATTGTCTCATATTCATTACGAAACACGTTTATGCATAGATACGATCATATTAATCCAACTCATTCATTCTCATGTCGTTAATCCACTATCAATGAAGAAGATCTTTACTGTAGGAAGATGGGACATTGACGCCAACCTTAACCGTATTTCTTCAGGAAACACACACAAGATCGTTGCTCCGAAGGAAATAGAGGTTCTATGCTATCTATGCGAAAAGGCTCCTCAACTTGTTGATAGAGATGAGCTCTTGAAAGAAGTATGGAAAGGAGTCCATGTAAATGAAAATACCATCAACCGAATTATTGCGAATCTCAGAAAAGCACTCGAAGATAACTGGCAAAAGCCCCGAATAATTGAAACTGTCAGCAAATCAGGTTATCGTATTGTTGGTAAAGTTTCCACTAAACCAAACAACTCAATTAACAGAATAAAAAACCCATTGGCCGTTGGTGTTAGTCTGATCATTTTTATAGGCATTCTTTTTTTGGCAATTGTTAACGTCGATTCGGGGGAAAGCAGGTTTCTTGTTTCAAGCCCGATCACTTCTTTTCCTGGACTTGAGCTGGAGGCCAATTTATCTCCTGACGAAACATTAATAGCTTTCAGCCGACGTGAGCAAGGAATTGATCAATTCGATGTATACGTGAATGTACTTGGGACAGACACTTACCATCCACTCGCTTCAACAAGCCACAATGAAACAAATCCAATCTGGTCTGGTTCCGGAAAGCATCTGGCCTATACGAGAGAAATTGATGGATCATTTGAAATTCTGAAGACAACGATTTTTGGGGATGAAGCTACCCTACTGGGGACTTTTACCTCTGACCCTACTGCTGATTGGTCAATAGATGAAAAATGGTTATTGATCACCGACGAATCGTCAAATGGTTCGGTAGCAGTCTATGGTTATGAAATTGCCACAGGTCAAAGATATCAGCTAACCTTTCCACCAATGGGAAGCTATGGAGATCTTGAACCAACATTTTCACCCAATGATAGTCATGTGGCTTTTCGACGAATATTTAACGAATATGTCCAGGATCTATTTGTACTGTCCTTGAAAGACACAACAGAAGAACGCTTAACAGTGGGTAACATCCGGATATCAGGGGTTTCATGGCAACCCACAGGAAATCGAATCAGCTATTCAGGTTTAACCAATGGTCTATGGAAGATGAGTGCAATCGATCTTAATCGATCAAATGAAACTACTTTCTATGTAAATGATCGTCTGGCAACGCATCCAAGCTTTGCTTCCAACAACAAGTTCCTTTATGTCAGATGGAATTCCCTTCAGAATATCTCTATCGTTTCCCTAAATAAAGAGTTCGTAAGACCTAAGTGGGGTATCAACTCGGTGATGATTGATCGTGATCCTGCTATTAATGCGACAGGTCAGATCGTTTTTGTTTCTAATCGTTCCGGTACTGATGAACTATGGTTAACCAGGAAACAAAATACGCCTTTAAGGCTAACTCAGCTTGAAGGACCAGCCATCAGTTCGCCTAAGTGGTCACTGGATAATGAAAACATTGTTTTTGAAATTAGGAAAGATGGAAAAGTATCTTTGAATTTGGTTAATATGCTCAATAAACAGGTAAGTCAAGTAGCTATATCGGACCAAGACCAATTGAATCCCTCATGGTCAGATACTACAAAAATCCTTTTTTCCACGTACGAAAATGAACGTTGGGTTGCTAAAGAGATTAACCTGAAAACACAAAAAGTAGAAATTGTCAAAGAAAATGCTTTCAAAGCAATCACAGTTAGCGATGAATTTTTTTACAACAAGTATGGAACAGATGGAATTTGGAAAGACAATGAATTAGTTATAAATAACTTGAAATGGAACGATTATGGCAATTGGGCCATTTCCAATAACAAGATCATCTATTACAACAGAACCAGGAACTCAATTGATGCATATGATTTAAAAACAAGAAACTCACATGTGATCGAGGTGTTGGATAAAAGTATTCCAACCTACAGCCATTCACTTGAGATCAACGAAAACATGAATCTTATTATCTACAGCACCATTGAATCCCTGGAATCTGATGTGATGCTGGCCACCGAACTTTAGTTGCCAGCGCTTAACGAATAAATCACCCTACTTAATTCCATAGTAATCAAAGAAGTCCTGATCGAGGAATGATTCATCAACGGCTTTAACTTTCATGTACCACTCACTCGCTTCTTTTATCTTCCCTGCCATCGCCAGGGTTTCCGCATAGTTATTCTTTGCGGTCATATAGTCGGGAAATTGCTCAATATTGTATTCGAAGAGTTCGAGTGCTTGCTCATAATCCTTCTCGGTTGGATCTCCCAGGGTAAGGACAAAGGAAGTGTAACCAAGTGTGTTTTCGTCAACCTGATCCGGGGTCTCGTTCTTTATTGCCTCATACAGCTTAAGCCCTTTCTTCACACCTTTGGCTTGTATCTCCTTGTATATTCTTCCAACAGGGTTATCATTCGCTGAGAAGATGTTCTCTCCCCACTTCTTTGACCAGCTTTGAGCAATAAAATGAAAGTTTAACTCAATAGAAGAACCACTATCCATGGTCATATCTACCTTCCATGGAGAAGGATACCAATTGCGCTGACCTGAAACTCCAAAATCAGATCGATTGATCTTTACCCTTCCCTTCAATACGAAGTAATCGATATCGTTTGCACTTTTCTTCATTTCAATAGGCTCTACAATCATTTCGACTGACTTTGAAACTCCTTTTAGGTTCAAATTACCTTCAAGAAATAGCTTTTCTCCTTTTCTTTTTGAACGTACCGAAGCAAATGATATAGAAGGGTGCTTATCAGCACTAAGCCAATCCGGTGTTGCCATAATTGAGTCCACCATATTATTACCCGCGGTATATGAGCTGCTCACGAGATTAAATTTCAACGCAAGATCATCTCCACCAAAGTAGAAAATGTTACTGGAAAAACTTCCGAATTGGCCTGCGGCCACCTGGGTTCCATTTTGATGCTTAACTGCCAAACTCACCTGAGAATTTGTTGAAGGGGCAATGAACCGATTGGACCAGTTAGGCCTTTGAGGATTCCCGCTTTGCCTGAAGGCGTACAGTAAACCACCCATAGCGACCAGTATTAAAAGAATAAACAGATTTTTCTTATTCATGACATTGATATTTTGATTTTGGATCAAATCAACGGATCATGAAAATCATGGAATTAAATTCAAGGTGAGTTTTTGGTGAGTTTTTGATGAGCTCCTATTCTTATACAAAAAAAAGGGCCGAAAACCAGCCCTTTTTAAGCAAAATCAACTGTTACAATCAATCAATATGACCGTACTTTCTTGAGAACCTCTCAAATAGTTCCTGTTGCTTGTAATCAAGTGTTATTTGTTTTCCGCTGATAAAAGCATGTGATAGAATGTTGGTTCTCATGTCCAGTGCATCTCCTTCACTTATAAAGAGTGTTGCATCCTTTCCTACTTCTAGTGTTCCAACACGATCATCAATTCCCAATAGCTCAGCTGTATTTGAAGTGATCATCTTCAATGCCTCTTCTTTATCAAGACCATAGGAAGCCGCAGTTCCTGCAAAAAATGGCAGGTTCCTGGAATGACCGATCATACCAGCATGGGCAATCCCAACCTTTACTCCAGCATCAAACAACTGCTTAGGTAATTTGTACGGACCGTATACATCCGAATCCTGTCTTTCAGGCAATCGATGTGTTGGAGGGAGGATCACGCCAATGTCATTGTCCTTCAAAAATCCTGCGACTGTAAGTGCATTCCCTGCTGCAACTACCACAATTTTCTTCACCCCATTGCTTTGTGCAAAGCGTACGCTCTCAATAATACCTTTTGCTTCGCCAGCATGTAAAAACAAGGTCTGAGTTCCATCAAACAGTCTTTGCATGGCCGCTAACTTCAGATTACTAACTTTATTGGATGAAGCTCCATAAGCCACTGCATCTTTAAAATAGGTGTCCAGTTCCGCTACCTGCTTATCATAGTTTTTGTTAGGTTCCCTAATAACGGTAAATGTTGTAAAGTCGAATCGTGAATTCATCCTGTTTGGCCAATTGATATGCATTCCCATATCAACCGTATGAGCAGCATCTTCCCAATTCCATCCTTCCATTTCCATAACCGATGAAGTGCCGGAAATCCGCCCACCTCTTGGGGTAGATTCTGCAAGGAGTATTCCATTGAAACGGAAAGTAGGAATATATTCTGAGTCGGTATTATAAGAGATCACAGAGCGAACATTTGGATTAAAATCTCCTTCTTCCGAAAAATCCCGCATGTGTCTGATAGCGTTAACTTCTTGCAAACCAACCTGCGAGTTGGGGAGAATAAAGCCAGGGTAAACATGCTTGCCATCAACGCGAATAACTGTAAAACCATCCGTATTCACATTTCCGGATGCATCTTCTACTCGAGTGATCTTTCCCTTGTCAAATCCGATTGCAGAATTTTGAATCACCTGACCATTTCCAAGGTGAGCAACAGCCCCAACCAACATGATCGGACTTGTCTGTTCACTTGCAGGAACAGGTGTCTGAGCAACCAGCATTGAGGTTGCAATAATTGTAAGAACTAGTGTGTATATAATCTTTTTCATGATTCTATCTGTTAAAGCCATCAAATATGTGTGCTGCTTTCACATCGTCGCAATGGAATTCCAGCTGGATCCTTGATCCTCCTTTTTGGGTTCTACCACCATTTTTCTTCACACCCTTCATTCTCTGAATAAGTCTGGCTCGTTCGGCTAAGACCGATTCCTGTGCCTGTTGGTCTTTTTCTGTATCAAAGTAGACGATACCATCCACAATGGTCTTTTCAACATTTGCGTATACAGAAAGAGGATGATTGCTCCAAAGTACCAGGTCAGCATCTTTACCAACTTTCACACTACCCATCCTATCCTCAAGATGTAAAAGCTTGGCTGGGTTCAGCGTAACCATTTTCCAGGCATCTTCCTCCGACATACCTCCATATTTCACAGACTTAGCTGCCTCCTGGTTGAGTCTTCTTCCACTGTTTGCATCATCTGAGTTAATGGCTGTGACAACACCTTCGTTATGCATGATTGCGGCGTTGTAAGGGATCGCATATCTTACCTCCCATTTGTAATTCCACCAATCAGAAAATGTAGAGGCTCCAACCCCATGCTCTCTCATTTTGTCTGCTACCTTGTAGCCTTCAAGGATATGTGTAAAGGTGTTGACATTGAAATCGAATTTCTCGGCTACCTTCATCAACATATTGATCTCTGATTGAACGTATGAATGACAAGTGATGAAACGCTCTTTATTGATGATCTCCAACATTGCCTCATCAACCAGATCGCGTCGTGGTTTATCAGCTGAGGCCTTCGTCTTACGTGGGAGGCTGTTGTACGTATTCCATTCTTTTTGATATTCCAATGCATTTGTAAAGCCGTCCATAAACACCTGTTCTACTCCCATTCGGGTCTGTGGATAGCGAACAGAATTGCTATTAGCAGATCGTTTTACGTTTTCTCCCAAAGCAAACTTGATGTATTCGTCGGCACCCTGGATCTTCAAACCTTCCGGTGACGCCCCCCATCGTAATTTGATCAGGGCTGATTGACCACCAACGGGATTGGCAGATCCATGAAGCACCTGTGCCGCCGTAACACCGCCTGCAAGTGATCGATAGATATTGATGTCTTCCGAATTTACCTGGTCTCCGATGCGAACCATGGAAGAATTAGTAGCTACATCATTTCCACCTCCAGCAATGTGTGTATGTTCGTCAATGATGCCACTTGTCAGATGCTTACCGGTTCCATCAACTATTGTGGCTGCAGGGTCACTAAGTCCTTTTCCAACTCCGGCTATTTTTCCACCTTTAATCAGTACATCCGTCTCTTCAACAATACCCTCTGCTTCATTTGTCCAGACCGTCGCATTTCTGATTAGGATCGTTTCCTGCTTTGGTAATTCTTTATTTCCATAAGCCATGAATGGAAAAATGACATCACCAACAGTCACAGAATCATCACTTCCATTTCCTGAACCACTTTTTTTCTCATCCTTCTCCAACTCCCCTGACTTTGTGGCTGACCAGTCAATCCAGCTTCCATCAACCAATTGACCGGTTCCTTTCCAACCGTTTTCATTCACCCATCCTGAAAGCCGAATACTTTCTTTCCCTTTGGCTTCCTCAGGAAAGCTCATCGATACAAGGTTCTTTTCAAATTTGCCTTTCACATCGATTGAAGTGGAGTCATTCACTATGATCTTGGCTTTCTGAGAGCCGGGCTTACCACTGACTTCCATGTCATAAGTTTTTCCATTTACAGTCAACGTATATTTCCCGGCAAAATCAGCTACATCCAAAGGCTTATAGCGATTTGGTCTCCCTTGCACCCAGTTTTCATGAATAACTGTATTATCATCAAATAATCCACCTGATGTAATGATGAAGTTTGCTAACATTCCTGATCTTAAACTGCCCACCTGACCATTCATTCTGAGTAGTCTGGCAGGTGTGTCAGTCAATGCTCTTAGCGCTGCATTTTCAGAAAGACCATTGTCAATGGCTTTTTTAACATTTCCGAGAAAATCTGATTTCTTTTTTAACCCTGCAGAGGTAATTGCGAATGAAATTCCTGCTGCTTCTAACCTACCAAGATTGGTCGGTGCCAATTCCCAATGTTTCATATCTGCCAATGAGACACGCTCCGCATCAATAGGATCCTCTACATCATATGCATCCGGGAAATTTACAGGAACGATCAATGAAGCTCGTGTATTTTTTATCTCATTGATCCTCTTGTACGAATCTCCTGAGCTTTTAATGATATACTGAACACCAAACTCGTCTCCTATTTTATCCGCTCTCAAGACATCTATCCAACCTCCTGCATCAAAGACCTGGGGGAGGTTTTGAGAGGAGATCCAACCTTCCAATCCCTGATCTTTAAAGGGTCGTGGATTAAATTGCCCATACCACTCTGCATCCATGTAAGTCTGCCTTAGCAAGGAGATAAAACCCATTTTTGAAAATGGATATCCTTGATTTGAGGTTCCTTTTCTAAACGAGTAGTTGGCAGAAGCATTCTCGGAAAGGAGATCCTCGTTGTCATTGTTGCCTAGTGTAACAAAGGCCGCAGTTCCTCTGGCCAGACCATCGGGTCTGAATGTCATCACGCTCCCAAAGCCAATTTTTCGAAATCCATCGGCTTCTTTTTTGTTGCCCGTAAATTCCTTTCCAGCGACATAATCAGATTTGATCGCCTCATTGGCATTGTACGCTCCTTTTGTTTTGGTAAGAATTTGCTCAGCCGAGGAAAAGAAACTTCCACCACTTCTGCGTTTTACTTCAGGAAGTCCATAGTTCGTATGAAGATCAATGAGGGAAGGATAAATGTATTTTCCGTCAAGATCTATCGTGGTATAGCCAGAAGGTACGCCAAGATTGGCTCCTGCCTGAACAACTTTACCATCTTTGATTAATAGGGTAGCATTATCAATCCTGGTTTGATAATCTACAATAATGGTTGCATTAGTGAACGCATACGCCCGATCACGTTGATCTCTGACATCGTTCGGCGTAACAGTAACTTGCGACCATCCTCCAAATCCAAGCAGCAATAGAAAAACCGCCTGGAACAGTCTTATTTTTTTCATCGGATTTAGATTAAGTTGATTTTAGCCGATGAATTTAGAAAGAAAAGAAATAAGGGGCCTTATACCATTCCACTATTTACGTGAGTGGTTACCGTGGTGAGTAACGCATGGTATCCTTATGCTGCCACCATAGGTTGATGATCTTCCAGTTACCGTTGATAAAAGTTAGATGCAAATACTCAACCCAATTGTCAGAGATTAATTTGACGGAAGCAGATCGATCATAGATATCCAATATAACCACTTCGTTATTGGGTGTGGGTGGAAACTTGTTTCCAGATCTGTTCCACGATTCAGCAAAGTCAATCATCTGATCATAGGTTGTCTCCCTGATGATTTCTTGATCAGATTGTCGATCATTACCAAGGGTCCGCTTCGCAAGATCTACATGCAACACATCTTTCATTAGCTTAGGCTTTAGTTCTTGCAAAGCAATTAGGTAACCCAAGGATTTGGTTTTGATAGCTACAGAGTCCTCAGCAGTGGCGATTCCTGCCTTTTGCCATTGGATGTTTGAAAGCAATGGCATTTCATTAATCAATTTTCCCTCCAGGTCGTACGAGAAGTTGCTCAAAGCATTACCATTTTCATCGTATGTTCTTTTTCCTCTAGCGTAGCCCCAACGATTCAGAGATAGCTGACCTTCAGCGCTGTAATAGGACCACTCGTTGAGGTTTCCTCTTTCGTCATACACGTATTTGATTGTTGCTATACCGCCTTCATTATTTTTTGTTTTATTGTGATCATCCAGATGGTAACTGGCCAGCGTTCTACCCTCTTTATCGTATAAAATGCCAATCGTTCCAAAATCCAAATACGGAGCAAACGGGACTGCTTCGTCACTCAGACTATACCTTTTTTCCACCACCAGCTTCTTATGCCTTGACCATTCGTATCTGAAAATTTTCCATCTCGACTCCATGGGTTGACCGTTCTGATCAAGAAATCTCAATCCCACTTTGAATCCTTTCTTATCGTATTGATGTTCTTCCACAAAAACATCCATTCCGTTCATAATCTGCTTATTATTCTTGTCAAAGAAGGTGCGGATTTCGATGTTTTCTTTGTAATTGAAAACAACTCTGTATGCATCGGGAGTGGTTAGCGGATGCCGAAGCTCAGTATGGTAGTGATTGTTAAGTATCTCAGCCAGCTGACCTTTGTCATCATATTTAAAAACGTAGTGAGACGTTTTTCTAGCTTCCGACTCTAAGATTTCATATGTCCCTTCAATTGAAGAATGTGGTGAAACGTTGTTAAACCTCAAATGCCGGAAATATCGTTCCGAGAGTTGCTGTGCATGAGCTGTTCCCAGCAATAGAATCAAAGTGGTTCCAAAGATTAGTGTCAGTGTTTTTTTCATGGTCTCTTTTTTCAAATAGGAAGAATTCAGCTTACCCGATGGCAAACTTGAGATCTACTAGCACAATTCATTCCAAAATGATGTGCGCAAAAAAGTAAGCAGAGAATTGGTCATTCATATCTCAGACTTTCAACGGGTTTTTTTTGGCTACTTTTAGCGTTTGCCAGCTCAACAATTTGTTATACAAAATACAAGAAATAAAAGCTTAATCATCTAACCGCCTGACCATTCTCATTTTAGTTAGAAATAGTATTTGTTAAAATTATGGTAACTTTATTATTGACCAATCGTTCAGTCATTATATGAGTCCACGATCAAAAGAACAAAATGAGAAGATACGAAATGCAAGCATCGCTAACATATTGGAGGCAGCACTAGAGCTTTTCGCTGTTAAGGGTTTCGATTCGACTTCCATCGCCAACATTGCTGAAAAGGCTGGAGTGTCCAAAGGATTGATGTACAATTATTTTTCGGGCAAAGATGAACTTTTGAAAGCCTTACTCGACCAATTGAATGAAGGTGAATCAGACATGATGTCATCAATAATGGATAATGACCCAAGAAAAACATTGGAGAATTGTTTCCGGCTCTTTTTCAAAGAGCTAAGAGATAATTATCAACGCTGGGTGTTTATATCTAAGCTGGTTGCACAAATAGACAAATTCGATTTTGTCAGAGAACTGGCTATAGGGAAATACAACAATTACATTCTCCTGGTTGAGAAATTGTTGAGATCAATTGGTTTCGAACATCCGAAAAATGAAGCTCAACTAATAGCCGGAGCAATTGATGGAATTGGGTATCAATACCTGATGTTGAAAGAGAAATATCCTTTAAAAGAAGTTGAAAATTACCTCATCAAAAAATACTGTCGCAATGAAAATAGCTAGCTTGATCATTGGCCTTTTTATCGGTCATATTTTGTCAGCTCAAACGGCTGCAGATATCATAAAGAAAGCAGACGAGAAAATGCAGGGCAAGTCCAATCGAGGAACGATGAAGATGACAATCGTTCGTCCGAAGTGGACGCGTGAGATCACCATGAAAACATGGGGTAAGGGCACAGAATATAGCCTGGTCTTGATTACGGCCCCGGCACGAGATGAAGGAACTGGCACACTTAAACGGAATAAGGAACTATGGAACTGGCAGCCAAGCATCGATCGAATCATTAAGCTCCCTCCTTCTATGATGATGCAAAGCTGGATGGGTTCTGATTTCACCAACGACGACCTGGTAAACCAATCTTCAATGGTCACAGATTATGACTATGAGCTCTTAGGAGACACACTGATCGAGGAATATGATACCTGGAAAGTTGCCTTGTATCCAAAAGAGGAAACGGCGGTCGTTTGGGGGAAAATAGAAGCTTACATTTCCAAACAGGAATATTACCAACTGATCTTTAAATACTACGATGAAGATGAGTACCTGACAAATACAATGATCATGTCG
Organism: Cyclobacteriaceae bacterium; assembly: GCA_028278585.1. Taxonomy (GTDB): domain Bacteria; phylum Bacteroidota; class Bacteroidia; order Cytophagales; family Cyclobacteriaceae; genus Ekhidna. Next base: position 17,780 of record JANQEC010000143.1, read on the forward strand.
AATATAAGGCAATTAGGAGATCGGATCATACCGACACGTCTGGAAATGATCCCTGCGGAAAATCCCGACCAAAAGACAGTCATTACCTACGTAGATTTTGAATTTGACATTGAACTGGAAGACAGTTTCTTCTCCATTCAAAACTTAAAATCAGTCCGATGAAACCAATAAAATGCCACGAGCAATGTTGTACCTAAAACTGGCATGGAGAAATATCTGGAGAAACCGTAAACGAACATGGATAACCGCATCATCCATCGGCTTTGCTGTTTTTTTTGCTTCTTTTATGCAGTCCATGCAACTGGGCTCTTACCAGAGAATGATTGACAACTCCGTTAGATTCTACACAGGCCACCTCGCTATTCATCAATCGGACTATTGGGAGGAAAAAATATTAGACAATGGCTTTGCACACAAGTCGCTTATGGACCTGGATATTGATCAAACGAAATTAGATGTGGGAGCCCCACGACTCACTTCATTTGCTTTAGCTTCCTTCAAGGACAAGACCAAAGGTGTACTGATCAACGGAGTAGACCCCGCCCTGGAAGCTGATCTTACCTATTTGGATAATAAGATAAAATCAGGGACTTACATGACTGGAAAAGGCGTGTTGATTGGTGGTGGTCTTTCAGAATATCTAAAAGTAGGTGTAGGCGATACAATCGTTTTTATCAGCCAGGGGTATCATGGAGTGAATGCCGCTGGAAAGTATTTGGTGGAGGGGCTGTTGAGTTTTCCCGTTCCGGAATTGGAACAAAGTGCAGTCTATCTACCTCTTCCTTTGGCCCAGGATTTTTTTGGAGCTGAAGAGATCATTACCTCCTATTCGATGCTAGTGAAAGATCCAAAGGAAATAAACCAGCTACAGGTAAATCTTGATGAGATGACACAGGGAAGTGAGCTATCGATCATGAACTGGGAAGAGATGATGCCGGAGCTGATCCAGGGAATTGAACTGGATTACTATGGTGGTCTTATCATGATCTACATTTTATACGTTGTAATCGGGTTTGGAATATTTGGGACCTTTTTGATGATGACCAAAGAGCGCACGTATGAATTTGGGATATTGGTTTCGATTGGAATGAAAAAGCGTCAGATCCAATACATGGTAGCCCTGGAAATTCTGGCACTGGCCTTCTTTGGCGTAATGCTCGGTTTGGCAGCTAGCTTTCCCTTGACAGTATACTTCTTTAACAATCCTATTGAATTCACAGGGGAAGCCGCAAAGGCTTATGAGAGTTTCGGGTATGAACCTATTATTCCCTTTTCGCTAGATCCGGTTGTTTTTTATAGTCAGGGAATAGCCATTTTGTTGATATCCGCTTTTCTGGGGATCTATCCAATGCTGGCCATTAAGCAATTGAAAATCATAAAAGCCTTGAAAGAATGATTCTGTCTTTGTCATGGAAAAATATCTGGAGATCCAGAAAGCGAAGCCTGGTAGTTATAGGAGCCATTATCATTGGTGTGTGGGCATTAATTTTCATGATTGCCTTTTACAACAGTTTTGGAACAGCTTTCGCCAGAAATGCTGTCAACTACGAACACTCGCATCTACAAATTCACCATCCGGACTACCTTGTTGAGCCAGACATTGCAAGCCAGGTATCAGATGAGGAAAATATTGTTCAGGCGATAGCTTCCGATCCTATGGTAAAAGCATTTTCAGGAAGGCAAAAAGTGAATGGAATGATCGCCAGCAGCAAAACCAGCGCAGGTGTTCAGATCTACGGCGTAAACACCAGGTCGGAATCAACCACGACGAGTCTTAAAGATCACTTGGTGGAAGGGACATATTTTAATAAGATCAAGAGAAACCCGGTATTAATTAGCGCAAAACTAGCCGATAAATTAAGAGTTAAAATCCGCTCTAAAATCGTTTTGACCTTCCAGGATATAGATGGAAACATAACCTCCGCTTCATGTCGGGTAGAAGGAATTTTCGAATCCAAATCTCCGAAGATCAATGAAGGTGTTATCTACCTTAAGAAAGCCGATCTTAATCGTCTCGTTGGAGTCGATGGCATCAATGAACTAGCCATTTTGTTGCACACCAACGAACAAATTGATGTAATGAAACAGAAGCTTGAGGCAATTACCAAAAACACGGTCCGCACCTATAAGCAAGTTGCACCAGAATTTAATTTGATGGAAGAGTCCTCGGTGATCACCAAACAAATACTTACTGTAATCATCATGCTCGCACTTTTATTCGGGATCGTCAACACCATGCTAATGGCAGTACTTGAGCGAACAAAAGAAATTGGAATGCTTCGATCTGTTGGGATGCACAGACACAGCATTTTCTCCATGATCATGTTGGAAACCTTGCTTATGGGATTGCTTGCGGGTCCTATTGGATTAACAATGGGGTTTCTAACAATCGCATGGCTTGGCGATGAAGGACTGGATCTTTCACTTTATTCGGATGCCTTAAAAGAGTACGGTTTTGATGCCATTTTCTATCCTGAAATACAAAACAGTACATACCCTGTTTTGATGACGGTGGTTATGGTTACCGCATTCATAGGAGCCATCTACCCTGCCATCAAAGCAGTCCGGTTAAATCCATTGGAAACAATAAGAAAATTGTAATAATGAATGTAATAGAAGCAACACACCTGGTTAAGACATACAACCCCGACACCATTCCTGTTAAGGCAGTGAATGACATAAGTCTTGAAATAAAAGAGGGTGAATTCACAGCTATAGTCGGTCCCTCGGGTTCCGGGAAGACCACTTTATTGAACATGGTTGGTGGACTTGACACCCCTACCGAGGGGAATGTGATCGTGAATGGTGTGGAAATCAACCAGCTAAGCCCATCTGAGTTAACAGATTTCCGGATGCACAACATTGGTTTTGTTTTTCAATCCTACAACCTGATCCCGGTAATGACAGCTAAAGAGAATATAGAGTTCATTATGCTTTTGCAAAAAGCTGATAAGAAACATCGGGATGAAAGGGCTGATGATTTGATGGAAAAAATGGGAATTTCTGAAACCAGCAGGCGTAGACCAGCTGAGCTCTCCGGCGGACAGCAGCAACGCGTAGCAGTGGCCCGTGCTTTGGCGTCAAAACCCAAATTTATCCTCGCGGATGAACCCACTGCTAACCTGGACAGCCAGTCAACTGAATCATTGCTGGATATTATGGCAAAAATGAATGCTGAAGAAAATGTTACTTTCATTTTTTCTACACACGACCAGCGTGTTATTGACAAAGCAAAACGGGTGATCACAATTGTTGATGGCAAGATCGCATCCGATGAAACCAAGTAGACGCATTGCATTCATCGTTCTCTTACTGCAAAGCCTGGTTACCCTCGGGCAGGAGTCATCCGAAAACGAAAGTGAAAAAAAACTGGCAGTTAGGGGCTATATCAAGGATCTTTTGACTTTCACGTTCAGAGAGGGAACCGATTCAACCCTGATAGATAACCTGGTCCATAACCGGGTAAATTTCGAATGGTTCCTATCAAAAAAAGTCACTGGAAAATTGGAAATAAGAAACCGTATTTTTTCCGGAGACCTGGTTAAAAACATTCCTGGATATGCGGACCTAATTGACATTAACAACGATCACTTTGACCTCAGCGTCACCGCTGATGGAGATAAGGTTATCCTGCATAGTATGATCGACCGTGCCTATCTGAAATGGAGCGAGGAGAAATGGGAGTTGAGCATCGGACGTCAACGAATTAACTGGGGCGTAAATGTGGCCTGGAACCCCAACGACATTTTCAATGCCTACTCATTGCTTGATTTCGACTATGAAGAGCGACCTGGTAGTGACGCCATCCGATACCAGCGCTACATCGGGTTTGCTGGAGGTTACGAATTTGCAGTGAAGATGGCGGACCGATGGGAAGAATTAACTGCTGCAGGATTATACAAATGGAATCGCAAGAGTTATGACTTTCAGGTAATGGGTGGTGTTATGCAAAACAACCTGGTCCTCGGAGGTGCATGGGCTGGCAATGTAGGGCTCACTGGCTTTAAGGGAGAAGTAACATTTCTTGAAGATTTGAGTCAAGATGGCACAACTGATTTTCTTGCATCATTGAGTTCCGATTACGCTTTCACAAATTCACTTTACCTGAATGGTTCTGTCTTGTACAATTCAGCAGTAAATGATTTATCAGCACCGTCGTTCGGATCAAGTCCGGCCAATCTTGATGTTCGATCCATTTCTACAACGAAATGGTCCTCGTACCTCCTGGCCTCATACCCTTTTCATCCATTACTTAGCGGCAGTTTAATGATGCTTTTCTTTCCAGGTGATTCAGGACAACTTCTTAGTCCAACATTCTCATACTCTCCTATCACTAACCTCGACCTTGATGTTATTGGTCAGTTATTTTTCGATAAGGAACAATCAAACGTGTACCTGCTTTATACAAGAGTGAGGTATTCTTTTTAGTTGGAAGCATGCAAGTAACTCCAATAATTAATTGCATAACATTTAGGTAACATTGATAATATTTAATTAATTTTAAGGTAATATTAGACTGACGTAGAGTCGTCAGCTTTTTTCAAACTTAAATTGTGGCGTGATGCATGGAATTATAAAACACATAAAGAGAAACCCACTAATTATCCTACAAAGCCTTCCACTGCTACTTGTTCTCTCTATTCTTATTGCCTATTTGATAGTATAGTTTATTCGTTGTAGAACAAGTTTGTACGCTGAGAGGTCAGATTCAATTTAATTTATCAAATTACGGGCGAAATGCGGCCTTTATTATGCACCGTACTCGTATTTGGTCTCTTTTCCTCCGTTTTCGCTCAAGATGACCGACCTGAAGTTGCAACCGGGATCAGCAAATCAACAATTATTGCTGACGGAAATTTGGATGAAAATGAATGGAATAATGCTGGATCTACTTCAGATTTTCTGACCGTTGTTCCTGAACAGGGGGGCAACCCAACGGGAACAACTACTGTCAAAATTCTGTCTTCAGAAAAATTTGTTATCGTCGGTGTTGAATGTAGTGATGAAAATCCCTCAGCCATCATTAATTTTTCAAAGTTGAGGGATACAGACCTTAGCAATGAAGATTACATCAAAATCATCATCGATCCATTTCTCGACGGCCAGTCCGGTTATATTTTTTCAGTCAATCCCAATGGAGCAAGATATGATGCATTAGTATCCAATCGAGGTGAAAGTGAAAACAAAGAGTGGGATGGGATCTGGGAGGCCGGTGCAAGAATTCACGATCAAGGGTGGACTGCTGAAATCAAGATCCCGATTCAAAGCATCAACTTCAAACAAGGGCTAAAGGAATGGGGCTTCAATATTGAGCGAAACATACAACGCAACCAGGAAATCATCCGATGGGCAAATGTGAGAAGAGATCAATGGTTTACGCAAACAAGTCGGGCCGGACTTATTACAGGTTTACCAGATTTCAACTATGGGTTAGGCCTCAATGTACGTCCATCTGTTATTGGTAAAATCAATAACGAGGCTGGTGAAGGAACTGAATTTGATATTGACCCGGCATTAACTGTCAATCAACGGCTTGGAGCTAACATTACTGCTACAGTCACCTTCAACACAGATTTTGCAGAAACAGAGGTAGACACACGGCAAACGAACCTTACACGCTTTCCTTTGTTCTTCCCGGAGAAAAGAGCATTCTTCCTGGAAGGGTCCGACATTTTTGAATTCGGATTTGGCTTACGAAGAGATATTGTTCCGTTTTTCAGTCGAAGAATTGGATTACTAGATGGCAATCAGATCCCGATTATCACAGGAGGGAAGGTCAATGGAAGAGCTGGTCGAACTTCATTTGGAGGAGTGGTGATGAGAACTGATCGAAGTATTTTTCCGGATGATTCTGGCGAAGAAGATTTGATTGTTCCTGCAAGTACGATGGGTGTCTTTCGTGTAAAGAAAAATGTCCTGAAAGAATCATCCTTTGGATTTTTTGGCTCCTTCGGGGATCCTCAAAACCGGCCCGATGCCTACGTAGCTGGTGCTGACTTCACTTTTCAAACAACGAGATTTAAAGGGAATAAGAATTTTCTCGTTGGGACATGGGGAATGTATAACGATAGAGTTGGGTTGACTGGTGACAGATCTGCGTATGGTCTCAAAGTGGATTATCCAAATGATATATGGGACGTTGCGTTTACCTATACCCACATTGGAGATGGCTTTGATCCCTCTCTTGGCTTTGTGCCACGAGATGGGATAAATAAAATCGTTACTGGTGGAACCTGGGGTCCACGACCAAAGTGGAAATTGGTCCGCCAAATTAGAAACCAGATCTTTTTTACCTACATAGCGGACCTGGATTGGACCTGGCAAACATATCGTGTATTTACCGCACCAATAAACTGGCGGTTTGAAAGCGGTGAGCGATTCGAATTCAACATTGTACCACAAGGAGAGCGTATTATCGAGCCATTTGAAATAGCAGATGACGTAACGATTCCTGTAGCAGAATACAACTTTATTCGCTACCGGATTGAGGGTGATGTAGCGGCAAAACGAAGGCTTAATGGACGTTTTACGTGGTGGTTTGGCCCCTTTTTCGATGGGAATCTGAATGAATACCAAACAACGATTAACTGGAATCCAACAACAATTTTAACTTTCGAATTTTCAGGAAGGCGCAATGTAGCAGAACTACCATTTGGAGATTTCGATCAGACCCTTGTTGGTTTACGGGTAAGATTCAATGCAACTCCTGATCTACAACTAAATAGCTTTAT
>JANQEC010000154.1 GCA_028278585.1 Cyclobacteriaceae bacterium
TTATATATGATGAGGTTTTTCTACCTGTATCCAAACTGGAAAGGCACCACTCAACACCATCTTTAGGCACCTGAACATGCTTAACCTTTCCAACCTTGAATTTATTGAAATCAAAATCAGGTATGTCGCGAAGGCATTGACAGACAACATCATCTCCTACATGTCCCCCATCTCCAACCAAGACATGTTCCAATGAAAGCAAATGCTCATTGCCTTTTATAGTTAGCACTCCAGAAATTGTTCCTTTTGTAGCCCACTGTAGGTTTCCAGCACTTTCAGCGCTCTGTATCATTGGAGGATTGCTACCTCCGGTAGGAGACTTAGTCAGTCCTTCTTGATTTAAGGATCTTCTTAAATCAGAATCGTCAATAACAATTCGATCTTTCCAAACACTATAATCATATCTTAAAAGATCTCTTATCACTTTCTTTTCTTCAGGAGTAATTTCATCAGAAACTTTGACACGGATTTTATACTTGAAAACCGTATTGCTACCATCCAGCTCCTCAACCCAAATCAATCCTATAGTATTGACATATTTTCGTTGAAGGATACTCTTGCCGACTTTCTTAAGTACACTTACTAGAAAGTTCTTATGCTTTTCTTCATCTGTAGTTGACATATAAATAGTTTTAAATCCAAAATTCTTTTCCAACAAGAAAAATAAACCCATGTTAAAGTGGCATTTTTCTCTACCGATAAACCGGTATATGCAGAATTCAAGAAAATAAACTAGCAATTCGTTATACATAAAAAAAGCCAAACCCGTTAAGTTTGGCTTTCTGTTTAGAAAGTTCTTGAAATCAGACAGTTATATCTAAATCAATTTATATTTTCCCTATTATATAGTCGTAAAATTTTCTACACCAGGAAATTAAATTTGGGAAAGGTCAATTCCAGAATCCCGGAAATCCTCCAATCGAATAAATCTCCCCTACTCTTCAAACGCCCACTCTACCTTGTCCTTCATGTCCTTGACGACAATACCTTCGGATTTTAATTCAGCGCGGAGTTTGTCAACTTTATCAAAGTCGCGGTTAAATTTGGCTGTTTTGTATTCCTCAAGAATGGTCTGAAGCAAGTGTTCATAATTGACATCAGACTCGATCTTAAGCCCGAGCACATCTTCCGTAAATCCAATGAACGTTTGCTTCATCTTGTCAAATACTTCGTTTCCGATCTCTCCGAATTTCAGATGTCCTGTATGAAGGGAGTTGATCTTTTTCACGAGATTGAACAAATGACCAATGGTCAGCGCAGTATTGAAGTCATCGTTCATCGCATGATAGCAGTCATCACACAACCTTAAGATTTGATCAACCTGATCCTGGTCGGTTTGTCCATCATCCTCCACCCATTCCATTTCTTTCAGGACCCTCATCCCGTTAGCTAATCGGATATATCCTTTTCTTGAGGCTTCAAGTGCATCATTCGAAAAATCCAGTGTACTCGCATAATGTGATTGCATCATGAAGAAACGAATGGTCATAGGACTATAACCTCTGTCCAACAGCTCATGATCCCCTGAAATCAATTCACATGGCAGAAAAGAATTACCCAGAGACTTACTCATCTTTTGTCCATTCACAGTAAGCATGTTGGTGTGAAGCCAATATTTTGCACCCTGCTTACCATGCGTTCCGGCATTTTGAGCAATCTCACATTCATGATGTGGAAATTTCAAATCCATTCCACCGCCATGAATATCGAATTCCTCTCCCAGGTATTTCGTACTCATAACCGAACACTCAAGATGCCAACCGGGAAATCCATCACTCCATTCGGTTTCCCATCTCATAATATGCTCTGGAGCTGCTTTTTTCCAAAGTGCAAAATCCAATGGGCTTCTTTTATCCTCTTGTCCATCAAGATCTCGGGTGTCGCTAATAAGGTCTTCTATCTTCCTGCCACTCAAAATACCATATGGATGCTTTTTGTTATAAGCCTCTACGTCGAAATAAACTGAACCATTCGATTCATAGGCAAATCCGTTTTTCAACAAATCTTTGATCATAACCAATTGCTCCATGAGATGGCCAATGGCGGACGGCTCTATGTCTGGTGGCATAGCATTGAAAGTAGCCATCACTTCATGGAAATCATTTGCATACATTTGAACAATTTCCATGGGTTCCAGGTTTTCCAGCTTGGCCTTCTTTGAAATTTTGTCTTCTCCGGAATCAAGCAAATGGCCCACATCCGTGATATTTCGAACATATCTCACCTTGTAGCCACAAAATCGCAGGTACCTGCTGATTACATCGAAACTTAGAAATGTGCGAACGTTACCCAAATGAACATTACTATAAACCGTTGGTCCACAAACATACATCCCAACATACGGTGGATTTAAAGGCAGAAAATCCTCCTTTTTCCTGGTTAAAGAATTAAAAACTTTGAGTTTGCCAACCATGGATTTAGTTATAATTCGCAAAGGAAATCAAATTGTAACATTTAAGGTCTCTGTTTTCAGAAATCGACCGTTCGTCGAATAGTGTTTTTTTTCCGTTATTATACTCATAATTTTAAACCAAATAATTAGCCGCCTGGATGAAATACGCCTTTTTAACTCTATGGTTAGTGGTTTTGGGAGCCCAACCACTCAAAGGACAGTCGATCGACGCTCTGATAAAAACCGCTGAAGAAAGACTGGAACACGATGATTGGATCCAAGCAACCAATGATTTCAAGTCTATTCTTGATAAATATGGCAGTAGTTTAACTGTACTTCAAAAAGCCAATATCCATAATGACCTGGGTTACTTAAGCTTACGGCTTTTAAACATGACGGAGGCTGAGTATCATTTGAACCTCTCCATATTAGGCCATGAAGAAGCAGGTCTACCTGATAAAGGCGGCTATGCTCAGGCACTACAACACATGGGTGAGTTGTTTCTTGCCAATATTCAGTACGATTTGGCAAAAGGATATATAGATCAGGCCATTCAAGTGATAGTAGATGATAGAGGGCGGGAAAGTGCAGAATACGCACTCGCAAGAATCGATCTGGCACAGGTTTATGAGGAAATTGGTTATTATGACCTGGCTTATGGTATTTTCCTGGAAAGCCATGAATCTCTGAAGAACCTGGGCGCATTCTCACCTGAATATGCTGAAGCTTGTAACCATCTTGGTAGGATTCTTATTCGTCAAGGACAGCCTGCGAAAGCAGAAGAATACATTAATGAAGGAACAGTAATCTACAAACAACTTGGAACCGACTATGATGTCGAAAGAGCCGAATCTCTTGAGGGGCTTGGAAACTTCTACGAACAACTAGGCAGGTATGAAGACGCAGAGAAAACGCTTTTAGAGGCGTTGGAAATAAAAAGGGCTATTCCCAACGAAGCAAACATCCTTATTATAGAGACGCTAAATGATCTTGGGATCCTGTATAGGCATTTGGGTGATGATGTTAGGTCGGAAGAGATGTTTCTTGAAGTTGTCAAGGAATGTGAAGAGGAGTTAACTACCGATCATCAATTTTATGCCACAGCAAAAAACAACCTTGCAACAATTGCAATGCAAAAGGGAGAAAACGAGAAAGCAAAAACTTTGCTGGAGGAGGCCCTAGCTACTTACGACAAAAGGTATGGTCCAAACCATCCCCTTTCAGCAAATACACTTAACAACCTCGCAAGGGTTGAGAAGCAATTGGGTGAAAATGATGTAGCAGAAGAGTATTACAAAAGAGTGCTTCAACTCGACGAAAAACTCTATGGCAAAAACCATCCTGATTATGCCACCACATTAATGAACCTCGCTATTCTTTATAGCGCATCAGGAAGGGATGAGGACGCTGACAAATTTTACCTTGAGGCTCTTGCCATCCGTAAGAATGTGCTTGGGGTAAATCATCCCACTTACTACAGAGCTTTGGAAAATGTGGGTTTACATGCCATAACCCAGGGCAAAATGGTAGAAGCAGAAGAATATTTTAGAGAGGCGATTGAAATTCAAATAGGACAAATTGAATCAGTTTTTGCAGCTCTACCACTTCGAGAAAGGGAAATTTTTTATGCCAGGGTAAGAGACGATGTTGATCGTTACAATTTCATTGCCTTCGGATTACTGAACCAGAAGCCTGATTTAATCAAGAACATATTTGACTATCAATTGAAAACCAACACGCTTCTGTTTACCCCTTCTGAAAAAATTGAAAACAGAATTGTAAATGGGAATGATCAGGATTTACGCAACCAATTTTTTGAGTGGCGAAATAATAAGCAACTGCTTGCCAACTACTACCGAATTGGGGAACAGCGACTAGAGGAAAATAACATTAGTCTCGAAGATGTAGAAAGCGATGTTCTTGCTAAAGAACAAGCGTTGATTTCCAAAATGGAAGCGTTTAATTCCATTTTGCCAAAGACAAATGAAAACTGGAGTGAAGTTCAGAAAAAAGTAAACCCAGGAGAAGCCGTTGTGGAAATAGTGAAAATCAGGGAATTCAAATCACAAACGAATGATGATGGGATTGTCTTCGGTTTCACAAACCTGACGCAATATTTAGCTATAATATTTAAAGATGATATCCAAGAGCCAACATATGCAGTATTGGGAAATAGATTTAGGTATGAAGATGATCAATTGGATGTTTACAAAGGTTCAGTAGCTCGAGGAAATGAAAATGAAGCATTTGATATGCTTTGGGCGCCTATACATAATAAATTAGGAAAAGTGAGCAGACTAAGAGTCACAGCTGACGGAATTTATCATCAAATCAACCCGAATTCCTTTAAGTCAGGAGCAGATAAATTTTTGATAGACGATTATTTTGTCACTTACTTAACGAGCTGCAAAGACCTGTTTAGGTCTGAGAGCGAAGCATTGTCTAAAAAGTCAATGTTCTTTGGAAATCCGGATTTTAAAGGTTCAGCACCAACTGACCGGTTAAGATTATCTCCACTTCTAACTTCAGAGCTTGAAATCAATTCAATAGCTGCAATATTGCAACCAAAGAATTGGGATGCCAGGGTTTTTTCAAAAGCAGATGCATCTGAGTTAAGAATACGGTCTGCATATAATCCGACTTTACTACACATCGCTACTCATGGATATTTTTCAAAAGATGACGAATTTTTTTCAATGGTGGGCAAAGTTGAGGATCCAATGTTCAACTCAGGGCTTTTCCTCACCGGCGCATCCAAAAGCTATGATGGATTCATTAATGGGTTTAATCCAAATGAATTAAATGACGGAATATTAACAACATACGAAGCAATGGGCTTAGATTTGAACAGAACCAAGCTAGTCGTTCTTTCAGCACCAGAACCTAACGTCGCTCAAATCGAGAACAGGGATGGGATCTATGGACTGCAAAGAGCATTTATCGTTGCGGGGGCAAGAAATCTTCTCACCAACTTTTCAAGGGCCAATGCAAACGCAATGAGCGAATTGATCGTTTTGTTTTATCATAAATTTATTGAGACGGAAGATGCTAGTGAATCACTGCGTTTCGCTCAACAAAAGCTAAGAACTAAATATGATGACCCAAGAATTTGGGGTTCATTCATGCTTGTAGGAAATGGATAGATAGTTGATCCAAAAAAAGTTATGAAAAAAATACTATTTCTTGTTTTGAATGTCCTGGCAGTTTCAGTATTCGCCCAGAGGACAGAATTATTCGTCTCATACGGAGATGAGCTGTTTGAAAGTGCTCAGTACATCAAAGCGATACCTGTTTACAAAGCAGCCCTTGAAAAAAATCCGAATTATATCAAAGCTAAATATCGTTTGGGCGAATGCTATCGATTCACCTTTGACTATGAAAGTGCCCAGTTCTACTATGGGGACATAGCCAAAAACAATGACTCCAGATACCCACTTGCCGGGTTTTACTATGGACAAATGCAGAAACTACGTGGGCAATACGCTAACGCGCTCACCACTTTCAAAATCTTCCAAAGATTAATGAAAGATCAGAATCTCGTAGAAGATGAGAATTTCAGATCTTTCTATAAACAGTCAAAGGTTGAAATAGATGGATGCCAATTAGCCATAAATCAAGTGGCTATGGAACATCCGGATCATTCCCTGGCCCCGGTTCTGGGTGAACTCAATTCGCCTTTCAATGATTTCGCAGCTTTTTCGCTTGGTTCTGATGATATCATTTGTGTTACATCAGCCAGAAAATCAGGAAAAGGAGGACTTCAGAATAATACATTTGGCCAAAGCTTTACTGATCTATTTCGCTTCCGAAAGGATGTTGGAGGCACATGGACAGAATATACAGTAAAAGATAGATTTGAATCGGTTTTAAATACAAAGTGGGGAGAAGGTTCAGGTTCTTTCAATAAAGAACGAACCAAGTTCTACTATACGAATTGTAATGAAGATTTAGGAGATGTATGTCATATTTTCGTTTCATACCTGCAAGGAGGTAAGTGGACCGACCCGGTGGCACTAAACTCCAACATTAATCAAAGCGGATATACCTCCAAACACCCAAATCTAACTCCAGGTGGAGATACATTGTTTTTCGCCTCTGATCGGGTAGGTACACTGGGAGGTGATGACATTTGGATGAGTATAAATGCAGGAGGAGAAAATTGGAGTCCTGCTGTGAATTTGGGCAATCAAATTAACACCAGCTTTAGGGAAATGTCTCCTTTTTATTCACCAACGGAGAAGGTTTTGTTCTTTGCTTCAGATGGCCATCGAGGATTTGGTGGACTTGATATTTATATCGCTAAAGGAAGAAGCTTTAAGCAAGCTGAAATTCATAATGCAGGCATGCCTTTTAATTCATCAAGGGATGATATGTTCTTTTTTCTTGGAAGTAAAAAAGGATTTCTGTCATCAAATCGAGATGGAGGAGTAGGCCAACTCGATATCTTTGAGTTTGATATTGAATCGAAGGCAAGTATTGTATCCGAGGTATCCACATCTGAAACAATAGCCGGAAGAAATTCTCTTTTCACAGATGATTACAATTTCGATAGCCCTGAAACAGATATAATCAACCAGATTATTTCCAGAAGGCTTTCTTCCTCATTTTCTCAGGTTGCTGTTTACCTAACAACTGAACAGTTAAATGTTTATAATTCTCTGGGCAGCGATGATAAGGAGCGGATTGATAAAATTGTCAATGGACGAATAAGAAAAATGACAAGCTCAAGTCTTCGGTCAATAAGATCAGAAGATGAATATTACTATCAACAGCTTGATGCAGATAAGAGGAAGAAAGTTGACAAAGTAGTTACTACCTATTTAGAAGGACAAGGACTTGGCCTCAGCATCGCTTTATCAGATGAAAGCAACCAGTTTTACAACGAAGAAAACCCGAACGACCGGGAGAAATTAGACATTTTAATTTCCGAGAGGTTGAGAACTTCAGCTAACTATCGTCCAAGATCGATCAATTATGAAAAGTTGACACCACAGGACAAAAAGAGTGTCGATGGAATCGTTGTAAAATACCTGAATCAGAAAAGGAGTATCAATGGCATTCGGTTGTCCGTAGCAGAGCGAGTATTTATGAGGGACATGGTAGATGAGAAATCTGTAACTGTCAATTCAGCGATAAAAGAAAAGATGCTTGAGTTAAGCCGTGAGGATAAATACAAACTCCTCCTTGAGGACAATGAATTTTACGAAGAACTAACAGCCTCTCAAAAGGAGAGTTTAAAGGATATTGCAAGTGCTTTTCTAATTGCCGACCTAAATACTTTTGATCAAACAGTAGATCAAACTGACCTGACCACATTTAGCAGAATGGGGACGGCAGCAAATCAGAAAGTCAATAAGCTGATTTTGAAGTTAATCTCCAACCTGGCAAGTGCCGATGCCTACCAGGCGGAAACGCTGTTTGAAACCGGTGAACTACTTGCAGCTAATTCCGGATCTGCCGATGAGACTCTTCAAAAACTTTTTAGCCTGGACCGAGGCATGACAGATACGGATAAGGAAGCAATCGAAAGGTTTGTCAGATCCACTTATAAAGCTTACCTGGAAGTAGCGCCCGTCTTTATAAAGCCAGCTTCAGATACGGGTGGATTTGCGATTCAGGAGAGAGTGCCATTTTATTCCAGTACTGCAGCTACCAAGGCGTTGGTTGAGGCTGATGAAGACGACAGGCCATTCGTGCTGTCGCAAGAGATCCTGGATCAGTACGCAGCCCTTTCGCCTGAGAAAAAAGGAATCATCGACCGATTAATTGGTCTTGATTACATCAGAGAAGCTTATGAAGGAACAGATGTTGAATCAGAAGATCCAAAAGAATACAGGGATTTAGATGAGCGTGAAAAGGTATTCGTAGAAGTACTTTCCCAAAATTTCAGGGGAGAACCTACTAAGGAAAATGAGAAAATGCGTGTGAATGAAGCATTCGCTTACTACAATAATCTAGCTCAAAGTCGGAAAAAAGTGATTAACAGGCTGGTTTTAAGTCGAACATTCCTAAAAAGAAACCAGAGGTATTCACTTGATTTTGAAGACGTCAACAGAAACAGAAATCTTACCAAAGAAGAAAGAAATATACGTGAACAGCTTCAACGTTTCAGATTTCAAAATGACCGGGTGATCACCGAAAATCAAGAGGTTGAAGCATTGGACTATACCCAACCTAAAGTAGATACCATAAGCCTGGCAAGACCTTCGGAAGTTGAAACAGCCAAGACTTCAGATGGGTTGTTTATTATACCAATTGAACTCCCAAATTATGCATACCAGGGTTATCAGCGTATGACACTCAAAGGCAAGCTTATGAATAGACTGGGGAGGCCTTCCCCGGGCAAAGCTGTGACGTTGCTCAAGCAGGATAATACTGAGACCAGCATTACCAGCTATACAGACAATCAAGGGGTATTTGAATTTAAAATCCCAGCTGCTGAGTACAAGATGATCACAGAAGCAAGGGCAGAAACTGCAACATTCACTGTTTCAGATTTCCTTGTGGAGAGATTAGATGTTGCTAAGACTTTTGAAAAGAGTTCAATAGCCTATTTTGACACCAACTCTGATCAATTGAGAAGCGAAGCAAGAAAACTATTGGATGAGGTGATTGCTGTATATAAAAGAAACCCGGTAAGAATTGAAGTTGAATCACATACGGACAATGTGGGGAACGCAGATTTTAACCGTGACCTTAGTAGAAGAAGAGGTACCACCTCTTTTAATTATCTCGTTTCAAATGGCGTCCGGAAATCAGATCTCTCAGTCGTTTGGCATGGTTTTGAAAAACCTATCGCCTCAAACGATAACCCATACGGAAGACAGCTTAATAGAAGAATGGATATCCGAATGCTTGGGACCAGTGAGATCAACTTTAATACTGGCAACTATTTTCTGGTAAGGCCAAACGCTACCCTGGCTGCTATTTCCAGAAGTTTAGGAGTTAGTGTCAATGAAATAATGACAACAAATGGCTTGACTTCACAAGAGGTCCGGGCTTATCAACCGATTAGGATAAAGTCTACTAAAGCACTAAATGTTGATCCAAACCTCCTGGTTCCGTCCAATTCTTCCCTTGCTTCCAATGTTATATATGTTGTGAAAAGAGGAGAAACTATTGCAGATATAGCCAAAAGGTTTAATGTTCCGGAAGAGCTGATCATGGAAATGAATGAATTAACAAGTACTCAGCTTACTGAAGGAATGGAATTGCAGATATACACCGGGAAACAATAAGGCGTTTAGAAGAGAGGATTAGATATTTTTCTATACCCGGAGTTTTTTGAAATGTGGTATTGAATAGAGATTTCGAATGAGGGCTGAGAAATATTCACTGCTCTATCAGACACGAACAAATTACTATTTAAATCATAGCTTGCTCTTATTGCCATTGAGGAGAATTTGATTCCGCCCATAAAAATATAGGAGTCCTTAAATCGATACCAAACACCAAACAATACCTGGTTCCCTCTGGATCTATATCGATCTGCGTTAGGAGAATACGCGAAATTCATCCCGGCATTGAATTGAACATTTTTTCGGAGGTAGAGAAACAAAAGACTTGGGGTGACATACATTTTGTTAAACTTAGCCTCAACCCCACCATTATATTTTAATAGCATCGGCTCGGCACTTTTGTTATCCACATTTAAAGATTTATTGGGTCTGTTGACGTTGGTTGCAGAAAAACCAGAGAAGGCACTAAAGGTATAAAGCAAATAATTTCTATTAGGATTGTAATAGTACATAAACCCGGCATTCACAACAATGGTCCCCTTTTGACCATCAAACACTGTCACTGGAATTGGGAGGGTATCGTCAAACCCAAAGAAAGGATTGTATTGTGATCCCCAGGCCAAACTGCTGAAGTTTAAGGTTCTATTTTCGTAGCCTACCTGAAGGCCAAAAGTCACAATATCCGAACTCAATATCCCGAATTTGAAATTCTGAGCATATGTAACAAAAGCAGCACTATTTTGAAAAACCCCATTTATGCCACTTCGTTCGTTATAGGCCATCAGACCTATCCCTCCAATTGATCGCTCATAATTTCCTCCAGGTTTTATCGGAAAAATGAAAGACACCTGAGTTAATTCATTGAGAACATCCGTACCCTGGAGCTGCCTCTTATGGTTCATATGCAGCGAAGGATCATTGTATACTCCGGCAAATGCAGGGTTCAAAAACAGAGATGCAGAAAAATATTGAGAAAACTGGGTGTCCTGGGCCTCAACAACCCTGAACATCAAAAGAATCAATATGTATAATCCAGTCTTTCTCATCTCTGTAAATAAAAGGGACCAGTATATTCCTCAATTTCGCCACTTATCCTTGTCAAAACAACCTGATAATAATATAATCCCGAAGGCTCTTCACTTCCTGTCCGCTGATTTGTTCCATCCCAACCCAACTGGTTTGCTTCATCAAACGAGTCTGTCGAATAAACAAGGGATCCGAATTTGTTGAAAACCTGCATGCTAAAATTCTCTCTCAAGATTCTTTCCCCGAATACCCTAAAAGTACGGTTATCAGGATCAGTTGCTACCGGAGAAAATATTTCCGGTATATAAACCAATCCTCTGGGATCTATTCTTGGTGCTACACCGATTGCAAAGTAGGCAGTTTCCAATTCCTGAGGAGTGAAATCAATTTCAGAGGTTATTGAGCCTCTTGTCAGTGAATCCGTGTCAAGCAGGGACTCAACACCAAGAGATGAATACACACCTCCAGGGGCATCTGAAACTGTAATTACCGGAGAATTAACTCTATGCCGGATGTTATTTACTAATTCAAAATTTTCAAGATCTTCACCGCTAAAATCAATTTGTACCGGAGTGCCATTCATAGTTCCAGCTGAAAGTTCTACTTCCCAGATTCCTTTACTTGAAACACCCAATAGCTCATCATCGGGTATTGGCTGCTCCTCATTAGGTGTTTTGAAAAAGACAGTAAGTTCCGGGTCCGCTCCAAACACATCCAGCATAGTTATTGGCGCATAAATGCCTTCATATCCCATTGGAAATTTGCGAATGCCACTACCCTTATAGGTTAGTTTGCCTTGAAAATAAGAGGTTACGGAACCCCCAATTACATTAACATCATTTTCAAGGACAAAGCGGGTATTTTCGCCTGGTTTTATTACTCCATTTGTGAATGTAATATCATCTGTAATGGTCATTTCATCCATATCAAATAAAACTTCACCACTCTGATCCAGAACCAAAGAATTGATTAATAGGGGAGTAGAGATGGACACCATTTGATTTTGACCTCCCAAGAAGATCAGTTCACCTTCATTTCCATTGAAAATGTTATTAATCTCCCAATTTCCAAAAAGTGAAATGGTTCCGGTATTGAGAATGGTCCCATCGTTCTCAAGATCCCCGGTAACTTCAACGTTAGCTCCTGGAGAAATATACAAGATAGCATCCCCAGACACATAAAGCTGCTGTCCCTGACAAGTCAAGGAGAGAATAAACGATATGTAAACGATTACCTTCTTCATCCTTATTTGTTGGAAGCTTTACCAGTACCTAGCATTTTCTTGATTTGCTCTATGTCGCTCTTCATTAGCGTGTTCTCGTTCTGCATCTTCATCATCATTTCCATGTGCATCGTTGAGAGCTTCATTTGCTTGTCTAAGGCAGCTTTGAGCATGTCTTTGTCTGTTTTTTCATCCTCAATATCGGCCATCAACTTATCAATGATTTGCTGCTGCTCTTTTATTGCTTCGATTAGGATAGGAATGAGTTCCGTGTAGTTAACAGACTTGTATCCACGGTTATCTTCAATCACAAGAGTTGGCAATATTTTTTCGAGTTCTTGAGCAATGACTCCATAGTGAATTTGCTTGTCGTCGTCAGATTTGAAGTTATACTTAAGCCCCTCAATCTTGGAGATTGTTTCGAGTGACTCTTCTAATGGATCAATATTCTCCTTTAAGCGGATATCACTATTACCAAACACCCCAAGGTTACTGACAGTTAATGTTGTTCCTGCAGCTGCTTCGTTGTAAACTCTTGCACCACCGCCAGCGAGTGCCGTAATTGTCAAAGATGCAAAAGTCGGTGAAGCTCCAGCGTCAATGTTCTGCGGGGTTGATAGGGTTATTCCTCCAGCTGAGTTGACAACATTTACTTGGTTTGCAGTCCCTGTAAGTGTATTCAGCGAGTAACCTGTACCATTACCTATCAATAGTTGTCCATTTGATGCTGTGCTTCCGCTTACCCCTGTACCCCCACGTGAAACATTGAGTTGTGCTTCTGATTGAATAGCTCCCGTACCATTTCCATATAGCACTTGTCCACTTGTGAATGTTGTTGCACCAGTTCCCCCATTTGCTACATCAAGCGTTCCAGTAACGCCGTTATCAGATGCAAGATCGAGTTGTCCAAAAGCTGGGTCATCACCCGTAACCCCCAGCAACACTTCACCAGTACTACCTTCTGCTGTAGCTGTTATCGCACCTGTACCATTTCCAATGAGAACTCCATTTGTTGTAAAGGTTCCTGCTCCTGTACCCCCGTCTGCTACTGCAAGATCTGTGATTCCAGTAATAGATCCTCCGCTAATCGTCTTGTTACTCAACGTCTCGGTGCCACCCAAGGTAGCAAGCGTGCCACTGGTA
>JANQEC010000178.1 GCA_028278585.1 Cyclobacteriaceae bacterium
GGTGTTTTAAACCCCGAGATCATCAAGCCAGGTGCCAGTATGTTTAATCCACTTACAACTACTATCATCAAACTACCTATACGGACGGTTAACGTTGAAATTCAAAGCAAATTACCATCTAAAGAAGGCTTGAATGTGCAGTCAGTCATTTCCATTCTTTATCACATTAAGCAGGAAGACGCAGCTGAAATAATTGAGAATATCGGTACAAACTACGAACGGGTGGTAATCAGAAGTGTTTTTAGATCAGCGTCCGCCGATGTTTGCTCCAGGTTCTTTGCTAAAGACATGCATACGTCGAAACGAGCTGAAATAGAGGAAGAGATAAGAAACCGAATGCAAAACTTACTTTCATCCAGAGGATTTGAGATAGAAGCTGTACTCCTGAAAACCATTCAGCTGCCCAACGGATTAGCGCTTGCTGTAGAAGACAAATTAGAAGCAGAGCAGGAAGCACAGCGTATGGAGTTTGTGCTACAACGTGAACGGATGGAAGCGCAACGTAGAAAAGTTGAGGCAGAAGGCATCCGTGATGCGCAGAAAATTCTACAAGAAGGAATCAATCCCCAGATTATTCAGTGGCAAAGTATCGAGGCGTTCAAAGAGCTAGCTAAATCGCCTGGCTCCCGGGTCATTATCACGGACGGTGAAGCTCCTTTTTTGATCGACCCCAATGGAAATTGAAAATAATGCTAGTTAGAGCTTGCAGCTCGGACTTATAAAAAGTAAAAATCCCGACCATTTTGGTCGGGATTTTGTTTTGGTTTGTTGTGATGTTATGAATGGACACGAGCTATATGTTCGCGCGTGGTGTTGCAAACACGCTGGCAGGGCAAACTTTTGTCAGTCCAGTATTGAGTGTGCAGTTTGGTAGCTATTTACTGGTTCTCAATACAAATTGCATTTCCCGGTGCACTTTCAAGAAATGCATCGGTTAGTTCATCCAGTTCAGCTTGAGTTCCGGCGCAGATCTCCTGTTCGCTGGTTTCGTCAGAACAGACTGCACAAATTTGGTCATTACCATCATCATCCCCACAGGCAGCGATAAGGCAGATACCGGCAAAAATTGCCACATAAGAAAGCTTTAGTTTTTTCATACGTACGATTGGTTTTAGTTATTGAAGTTACCAATATAGAACACACGAAGCGGAATCTATGCGTAGATTAAGAATCATGATGCTGAATTGACGGAAAAAGTAATGATTGATAACTGATTTGGATTACGTCTGCAAGTGGGGAAAATGCATCTACAGGTAGGAAAGTCCATCTGCAATCGGGAAAATGCATTTGCAACGCGTGCAATTTGATCTACCTTCTAATAAAGATGGTGCGCTAGCGGACATTTGAGGTGTTATCGCTCCTTTTCAATTTTTCAGCTTTGAAAAAACGTACCTTTAATTTGAAATGATTTCATCCCCATGAAGTTGATCAAACGAGCAATAGTTGTTTTACTTTTTGTCAGCTGTATACTGCAGTTTTCAAGCTGTGATTCAGATGATCAGTTTAAGAAGTTTGTACCCCCAATAAGTTCGGTTAATGAAATGTGCGAAGTTGGGGAAAGTGGATGGACCATTCCTATCATTACCCTGGCAGATGGAGGAGTTGGCGGTAAGGATGGTTTTGTGGCAATGGAAAATCCAATATTTGTTCCACTGGATCAGGTTGACATTGTGCAGGATGATGAGTTGGTAGTAGTGATGAAAGTAGGAGATATTGTCAAAGCCTATCCACATAGATACCTTGATCCACACGAAATCATAAATGATTTTTTTGATGAATTAGCTGTAGCTGTGACCTGGTGTCCGTTGACCGGAACAGCTTTAGCTTTTGAAAGAGAGATCAACGGAACCGTAACCACTTTTGGGATTTCCGGATTACTATATAATAGTAATATGATTCTCTATGATAGAAATACAGACACCAACTGGTCCCAAATGACTACTCAGGCCATCTATGGTCCTTTGTCTTGTGAATACCTTACGTACTTACCGGTCCTGGAAATGTCCTGGAAAGGAGTAAAAAACTGGTTTCCAGACGCTTTGGTTTTGGTTGGTGACGAAGTATTAGCCAGATCCTATGAGTTTATCCCACAAAGCAGTGTACTGTCACCGAATGGCCGACCCACTTTTCCTTATGATCCAAAAGATACCAGGTTGCCAAATTATGAAAGAGGTCATATCGTTATTGATTCAACAACTACGACCATTTATACCTTCGACCAGTTTGCTGAAGAGATAGATCTTATTGTTGACAACTCCAATCTTCTCCTCACAGATCCGTCCATTGATTTTATTACCTCTTATAAAGCATCAGTCCATCTTGAACTTGCACCTGATCCCGATTCAGGAGTAGTGATGGTTGATGCTGACGGAAATCAATACAACTTGTTCGGAGAAGTAATATCAGGTGAAACCGCAAAACGATTGGAGCCGACCTTTTCGTACATGGGTTACTGGTTTGCAATGGCCTCCATGTTTCCTAATCCCATCGTCTTTGAAAACGGGGAGGATTAACAATTTACTCTTCTTCTAAGCTTAGCTAGCTCGTTTTTGTAACGCGTATAATCTAGCTATCTCTTGAAGTTGCGAAAGGAAAATACATTCCTTAAAACCGCCAACCAGGACCTGTTTGATTTTGTTCGGAATACTGCTTACCTTGTATACTCACTGAAAACCAACCAATTATGAAAAAAATAACCATTTTATCAAGCCTTTTATTGGCTTTCGCATTGATTCAAGGATGTCAAGATGCTTCAGAAGTTGCCGATGATGACGCTGTTGCTGAAGGACCTGTTGTTTACAACCCCAACTCAGCTTCGTATATAGCGTCCGTTCAGCAGTTG
>JANQEC010000198.1 GCA_028278585.1 Cyclobacteriaceae bacterium
AATATGAAGTCCACCAGTGGGGCTGGGAGCAAATCGTACACGTACATTTTCCATCAGGAGTCAGTTGTAATATTAAGAAGTGAACAATTGTAAATGATACTAATGATTGAAACCAGCGATACAGGAGATCTCAACATTCACTCCCTTTGGTAAGCCACTGACTTCAACTGTTTCCCGAGCCGGAGGATTTTCCTGGAAGTATTTTCCATAAACTTCATTGATCCTGCCAAAATTTCCCATATCGCTAACAAAAATCGAACATTTCAAAACGTCAGAAAAAGTCAACCCCGACTCGTTGAGAATGTATTCAATATTTTGCATTACTTGCTCTGTTTCAGCTTCAATGGTATCATCTACCATCGCACCTGTAGCTTGATCAATTGGTATTTGACCTGAAACATAAAGTGTATTTCCAAATTTGACAGCTTGTGAATAGGGGCCTATTGGTGCTGGCGCCTGGTTTGAGTTAATTATTTCTTTCATCTCAGAAAGTTATTCAACGGTAACTGATTTTGCCAGATTTCTTGGTTGATCAACATTGGCTCCCCGCAGAACGGCAATGTGATAACTCAGCAATTGCAATGGGATAACGGAGATAAGCGGCATCAGCGCTTCATGCGTTGATGGTACTTCAATAGTGAAATCAGCCATATCGGGGATCAAAACATCTCCTTCGGTAACAATCGCGATTACTACACCTTTTCGGGCTTTTACTTCCTGAATATTTGAAACCACCTTTTCATATGAGCTATCCCTGGTGGCTATTACAACTACAGGCATGTTCTCGTCTATCAAGGCAATTGGTCCATGTTTCATTTCAGCAGCCGGGTAGCCTTCGGCATGTATATATGAGATTTCTTTTAGCTTAAGCGCTCCTTCAAGTGCCACAGGAAAATTGTATCCTCGTCCCAGGTAAAGAAAGTTTTTAGCATTCTGGAAAAGGTCTGAAATTGCCTCCACTTTGTCGTTGAAATTCAATGCTTGTTGAACTTTAGCTGGAACATTCTCAAGCTCCACAAGGAGTTCTTTGTATTTTCTTTCAGTTATTGTGCCTTTTAAATGTGCGATTCTTAAGGCTATCATGGTAAGTACCGTTATTTGTGCAGTGAAAGCCTTTGTGGAAGCTACACCAATTTCAGGGCCGGCATGAAGATAGGCTCCCTCATGCGTCACTCTTGAAATGGATGATCCAACAGTGTTTACAACTCCAAAGACAATGGCACCCTTACTTTTAGCCAATTCTATTGCAGCTAATGTATCAGCGGTTTCTCCAGATTGGGAAATTGCAACTATGATATCACCTTCTTTAATAATTGGATTACGATATCTAAACTCAGAGGCATATTCAACTTCTACAGGAATTCTGCACAAGTCTTCGAAAATATACTCAGCTACCAATCCAGCATGCCATGAGGTGCCGCACGCCACAAACGTAATTTTTTCAGCGTTTATCAACGCTTGCTTATAGTTCCTAATTCCACCTAAGACCAGTTGACCTGAACTTGCATTCAAGCGTCCTCTCATGCAGTCTGCAATTGATTTAGGCTGCTCGAAGATTTCTTTCAGCATGAAATGCTCGTATCCACCTTTTTCAATGGCTTCAAGTTCCATATCAAGTGTTTGGATCTGGGGTGTCTGTGAATGGTCACTCGTGTTAACTACTCGGTACTCTTCACCTTCCATAATGGCAATTTCCTCGTCTTGCAGGTAGATAACCTCATTGGTGTACTCAATGATTGGAGAGGCATCTGAAGCGACAAAGAATTCACCATCACCTAAGCCAATTACTAAAGGACTTCCTTTGCGTGCAGCAATTAATTTATTCGGCTCATCTGAAGAAAGTATAGCAATTGCGTAAGCTCCAACAACTTTTGTTAAAGCAACTCTAACAGCATCTTCAAGGGATAATCCTTCGCTTTCCTTAATGTACTCAATGAATGAGATAAAAACCTCTGTGTCCGTGTCACTTTTGAAAGTGTAACCTTTTTGAGTCAGATCTTCTTTTAGTGCACCATAGTTTTCAATGATGCCATTGTGGATTACCACCAGAGATCCGCTATTCGAAAGATGAGGATGCGCATTAACATCGTTGGGTTCACCATGTGTGGCCCATCTCGTATGACCAATCCCAACCGTGCTTGAAAATTTCTTACTGCCGATGAGATTTTCGAGATCAAGGACTTTTCCTTGTTTTTTCTCTATGTGTATTTGATTGTTTTCAATTACTGCTATTCCTGCACTATCATAGCCTCTGTACTCCAATCTTTTCAAACCACCGATAAGGATTGGGTGCGCAGGCTTATTTCCCAGGTAACCAATAATTCCACACATTCTAGTCGCTTTTAATTAACATCAGTATAGAATACCCTCAATTTAATTCCTGAATCCTGAAAAATTGCCTGTTGAAGAGTCATTTCATTAGGGTTTATCAGGATCATATCAGATATTTTTACCGTGTCTCTCTGAACAGGGTCTACATAAAATAGATCTTCTGGTGCCATTCCATCATTTTCATCCTTCCAGTTTTGAAAATTGTTGTACAGGGACTGGAAAAATAATGTAGGAGTAACGATGTATTGATCGGTATTCGGATTGAATGCAATGGGTGCTGGAATACTATTTCGGCTTAGATAACCCTGGTCAGTCATCACCACATTGGAAAAAGGATTCAGAACAATTCCGGGCCCGAAAATTCCACCATTGGGCTTTCGGAAGAAGATATGAAACCCTTGCAATGTATCCCTGGCAACCAAGTCTTCTGCTGCGAAATCAAGAATAGTGGTATTGATTAACACATTGGGATTGTCATCAAAGAAAGTCTTCAATGCTTCAATATTGAATGAAGTGGTTATTCCAGCCAGTGGATCTAAGACAGTCCTTCCATCTCCAACCAGATCAAAATCTTCTTTTTCAACGATCCCACTAAAAGGTGAAGAGCTTCTATCTCTAACCACATACGTGTGTAACGATGTTTGAATACTGAACTCGGCAAACTGCGTTGTATCTCCTGTCATATAAACTCTCAACTTGGAAGTGTCAGCTCTCGCATCAAAGGAAACCAGGCTTTCATTGGTTACTCCACTTGAAAGTGCCAAACCTTTGAAAAACAAGTTGGCCGTACCAACTGTATCAGGTTTATTGTTTAGGATGTCAAATATTTCTCTGCCGTAGGAATCGTCCAATTTAAAGGCAATTTCTTCATCTGTAGATTTTATGGATGTAGTCAGATTGCCAACTTTACGAGCTTTCATTTCTTGCTTTGTAGCGAGATAAACCACACCATTGATCAGTGTATCTTCAAGCTCGTAAATATCAATATCAAGGTTAGAGGGACCTAATATCGGTAATATATTGACTGTTGATAGGGTTATTTGTACCGAATCAAATTCAAGACTATCTCCAGGTAAAAACCCGCGCTGGAAAGCATATTGAAAATAAGTCTCAGTAGTGATCCGACCCGTCAGTGGATCATCAAATGTTCCAACGACGAGTCTGTCTTCTCCATCAGTTCTTAAGCTGTCAATGAATACGTTGGTGGCTGGAAGATCTAATTCAACCAATGTCACATCAATATTGGTATCAAGATCAAATTGAGTTCCAAGATCATTTGCAGCATCACAGCCTAAAAAAACCGGGATCAATAAAATTGATCCCGGCTTAAAAAAGCGTATAAGTTTTTTAATGCTATCCAACAAGTTCATTGTATAGATTATAGTAGGATTCTTCAAAGTTTTCGTCTTTCTCAATTGTCTCTGTTACTTTTTCATTTGAAAGATCAGCAATCAGCTTTTTGAAACTATCTGTAGATTCCTCATGACCATTGATAACGGCATCGGCATACTCAACACCCATTTTCACGAATCCTTCATAGTCCGCAGTTTTCAAAGGTGTTAGCATCTCGTCATCAATGTCAAGCATTTTAACTTTTTCTAACAAATCCGATCCAAACTTGTACGTGAATTTGTTGTTGTACATTGTAAATACGGTCTTCGCATTCTTATAAATCGGATCATTCTTGTATGTAGTCTTTGTGTAAAGTGGAATAAGACTTGTCATCCAATCATTGCAATGAATAATATCTGGCGACCATCCTAACTTCTTTACCGTTTCTAGAACGCCTTTGCAGAAAAATATTGCTCTTTCATCATTGTCTTCAAAGAAGTTATCCTCTTTATCAAAAAAGACTGATTTTCTATAGAAGTAATCTTCATTATCAATAAAATAGACCTGAAGCTTGGCATTAGGAATCGAAGCAACTTTAATCACCAATGGTTTTTCTTCATCGCCAACTGCAATGTTGATTCCCGATAGTCGTACTACCTCATGTAATCTATTTTTTCTTTCATTTATAAGGCCGAAGCGCGGAACTAAAATCCTGATCTCCATACCTCTTTCTTGCATCGCTTGTGGTAGTCTTCTTACAAACTCAGCCACCTCAGTTGTTCTGAGAAATGGATTGATTTCGCTCGCCACATAAAGGATTCTAATATTTGACATAAAATTCTATGAGTTAAAAAATTATTTCTTTCGGGGATTTGAAAAATGAGGACAAAAGTACGATAATTTTGGTTCAATATCAACGTATTCAATAAGTTAAGAATTAAAACCATCCCTTCTATGCGAGCGATAACAGCTCCGAAAGAAATCCTTGAAATAGCTTCAGACCTGAAAAAAAAGGGTCTGAGTATTGGACTTGTACCAACTATGGGTGCACTTCATGAAGGTCATTTGGCACTGGTGAAGAAGAGTCTGGAAGACAATGACAATACCATTGTCAGCATATTTGTCAATCCACTTCAATTTAACAATCAGGAAGATCTGATCAATTACCCTAAAAGTATTGAGGAAGACAGAGATCGGTTACAGTCGCTGGGAGTTGACTTTCTCTTTGAGCCATCTACTGAAAACCTATATGTTAAAAAGCCAGTAGTGAATATTTCATTTGGTGAATTGGAAAGTGCATTTGAAGGTGCTTATAGACCTGGACATTTTGCAGGAGTGGGCATTGTTGTAAACAAACTTCTAAATCTTGTTCAACCAAGCAGAGCATATTTTGGATTAAAAGACTTGCAGCAATATGTGATCATCAGGAAAATGATAGAAGACCTAAGTATACCGGTCGAAATCATTGGTGTAGAAACAGTAAGGGAAGAATCCGGACTGGCAATGTCCTCGAGAAATCGAAGACTAAGTGATACAGGCCAGTTAATAGGAGCAAGCATCTACAAAGGGCTACTATCCGCAAAAGAGGGAATACAAAAAAATAGAAACCTTAAAGATGTAAGGTTCGACCTGGATGCATTTTATTCTTCTATTGATGGGCTGGAGGTTGAGTACCTGGAAATAATAGACCTTACTGAATTCACATCGATTGACAAATATGAAGAGAGTCAGGAAATAGCCATATGCTTTGCCGGTTATGTGGAAGGTGTCCGCCTCATTGATAATCTTATATTTGCGGCCTGAATTCCCCATGAAGAAGAACATTTCCTCCTTTTTAAAAATTGTTGTCAGCGTAGGCGTTGCCATTTCATTGCTTTTCCTTGTTTTTAGAAATATCGAATGGGATGATTTCTGGCAGAGGGCAAAGGAGGTAAATTATTTATG
The DNA here is from genome assembly GCA_028278585.1 of Cyclobacteriaceae bacterium. Taxonomy (GTDB): domain Bacteria; phylum Bacteroidota; class Bacteroidia; order Cytophagales; family Cyclobacteriaceae; genus Ekhidna. Next base: position 5,608 of record JANQEC010000198.1, read on the forward strand.
GGTGATGGCTTCCATAGCACTTTCAATTGTTTCCTACGTTGCCAGAGCTTACCGATGGAATGTTTTATTGAAACCACTCGGCTATGATCTTAAAACATCAAGAACTACTCTGGCGGTATTGATTGGATACCTCGCTAATTTGGCTCTTCCTCGACTTGGTGAAATAACACGTTGTGGGGTACTCAATCGGAACGACAAGGTCTCGGTTCCTGCGGCCCTGGGAACAGTGGTGGTGGAAAGACTTGTGGATGTGTTCTCACTTTTCATTCTGATTATGATCAGCTTAGCTGTTGAGTATGATCGACTTACTCAATTTCTAATCGAAGCTTTTGCTTACCTGGAATTGCCAAAATGGACGTTAATAATGATTCCTATTCTTGGAATTTTAGCACTGACTGCTCTAGCCGTTTTTGTAAAATATCAAAGTAGGCTAGAGGGTAAACTATCAAAAATCATTAAGGGTTTTATGAATGGAATTCTCTCGTTGAAAGATATTCGGAATCCTATGGGATTTTTGGTCTCAACTGTGATTATCTGGGTAGTCTATTACTTCATGGCCTATATCATCGTTTTCTCTTTACCTGAAACTGCTCATCTGGGACTTGGGGCAGGTCTTATGCTTCTAATCACAGGAGGAATAGCGTTATCTCTGCCTGTACAAAGTGGATTTGGAACGTATCATGGAATGATAGCAGGAATGCTTTTACTGTATTCAATTGAAGAAAACACAGGGATCTTTTTAGCTACTCTGATGCACTCATCTCAGCTGGTAGCTATTGCGCTTTTCGGAACGATTGCAATTATTATATCATTTTTAATTCGAAGAAAGAACGGCCGACAAAATGGCAGGAAATGATTACAAGTTAGAGATTGGTAGGAAATTTGATTCCTTTGTCAGTACTAAAAGATTTTAAAATTTAGAAACATCGATGCGGCTCATGTCGTAATCGAGATAAGACAGATTGATTAAGAATTAAACGATACATACAATGCTTTTTGTAATAATTATAACCTTTATGATTTTGAGTTGGGCTGTGAGTTCCAGGTTGAAAGGTAAATTCAGAAAATATTCACAAGTACAATTGGGATCAGGGCTTTCTGGTAGAGAAATTGCTGAGCTAATGCTGAGAGATAATGGAATTCATGACGTTAGTGTAACCTCGGTAGGAGGACAGCTTACTGATCATTACAATCCTGCTAACAAGACTGTTAACCTGAGCCAGGAAGTTTACAATGGGAGATCTGCCGCAGCTGCTGCAGTGGCAGCCCATGAATGTGGACATGCGGTGCAACACGCAACAGCCTATAGTATGTTGGAGTTCAGAACAGCAA
>JANQEC010000202.1 GCA_028278585.1 Cyclobacteriaceae bacterium
CAGCATTGCCCCGATGACTGGGTCACTAAGATGATCGTACATCGCCCTGGTATAAGGAATCCATTTAGGCCCCTGGTTTGAGCTTCGACCTGAAGTCCGGGCCCAGACATAGGGCTCCATTGGTAAACCCTCTTCCTTCTTTTCCATTAGAAAATCTGAATAGTTAGAAAATGTTGTTAGTGGAACAATACTGCGAAATTCATCAATAGTATTGGGAACGTTTTCTCCCATCATCTGTATGCCAAATGTGGATTTTCGAAGGTGTCTCATTTGTTCAAGCAGCAGCCGCTCTTGAATTTCTCGAAAATCTCTTCGACTTAGTTTTAGATACCCACAATGTTTATCCCAGAGTTCATCCTTTCTGCCTTCTTCAATTAATTTATATGAATTCTCCATGGTAATTTTCCTCAACTATTTGCGGCTTTAATTATCAAAGGTGCTGAAATCCAAGAAAACTTAGACTTCAGCTTGACGATGGAAATATCTTCAAATCCATTTTGTAAGAGAAGTGAAAACCACTCTTCTCTGGAACGCACATTTGAAACAGCATCAGCTTCCGACCATGCACGAGAACGATCATCAGTGATTGAAAAATATATGAATGCTGCCAACTTTAATAGAAATTTAACACCAGGTATCTTCCAATAGAGCATGCCCCCTGCATCGGCGATTGTAAGCCTACCCCCTTTCTGCAAAATCCGATGAATTTCCTGTAGCAATTTTTCTACGGACATATGATGAGTAGCAAGGCCACATATGGCAAGGGTGAAGGATTCATTCGCATAAGGCATTTTCATTGCTGTAGCACACACTAGGTTTATTTGTCCCTGTTTAATTGCGCCGATAAATCGCCGTTGAGCTTGCTCAAGCATTGCCATGGTTATATCTAATCCATGAATGTGGTCACTGAGGACTCCATCTTTCATAAGCCGGTCGGGAATAACACCTGTTCCCGTCGCGATATCCAATATTTTATCGTTGTTATTCACAGGTAAATCTTTGAATAAAACATCGACTACTCCCTTATAGCTCCACCCCCAAAAATTGTGCAATTCTGAATCAACAACCTCCTCATACCTGGATGCCATGTTCGTGAAAGCTTGAATGATTTTATTTTTCTCTGACATAGCTCAAGTTCTCGATTCGGT
>JANQEC010000205.1 GCA_028278585.1 Cyclobacteriaceae bacterium
TGTGTTTGGCCAGCAATATTCTGGTTACTACGTGAGTGCCCCCCAAGTTCACGAGTTTGATCATTTCAAAATGAAGCAGCAGAAGGATCCCACCAAAGTGGAAGGGGATATTGAATTGCATGCCTTCTGCTCCAAAAAGGATGAACTATGGGAAATGACCGCTGAATTTGTAAAGGATGAGGAAAGAAGAAATGACCTTATCAGGGAATACGGTCAAGGAAAAAACATTATCTCAGTTCACTTCCTGAAATTTATGTGGGATGGGAACGAATGGGAGTATTTCCTTTTGGGATATCGAGGTGAAGACAAGCACAGACATTTTGTTGTCATCGAAGAAATCTTCAATGATGAGACGGAAACACAATTGCTGGAATTCAACACCTTTGATTGGGTGAAGGCCCATCATATTACAGAATCGGGGACTCCTTAATCTCGTTTTGGGAGGGAGAGTTTAGCTCCTTCAAAATAACTGGCTCTTATTTGAAAGCCCCTATTATCGATTCCTACCAAAACACTATTGCCGTATTCTGGCCATAAAGCACCATTTCTCTTATTCAGAATTGGGTTTTCCAATATTGCCATAATGCCTACTATACCTTCTTCTTTGTAAAGTTCCTGCTTGTTGAAAGCATCCCAAACGCTTTGGAACATCGCTTTCATTATTCCTTGATTTCTGAATTTCTCTTTCACAAATGTCCTCCTTACATGGAAATGGTTTTGAAGCGGTTGGTGGAAATATTTCATATGAGTGACAACCCCAACCAGTTCACCTGATTTTCTGCAAATAGCAACCAGTTCATTGGCACGTTTCTTTGCTCTTTCTTCATCATGGATGGCAGCTTCAGACTTCCAAAAGTCAAGAACTTCCTGTTTTAGATTGTCTGACACGTTTCCCCAAACAAACTCTATCTTCAGTGATTGATCCATGGTTAATATTACTAAAACCTGCTTATTCCAGATTTATTCCTCTTAAAAAGACCTTAAATTCACCTTCAATATGGATGCACCGCTAGTAAACGATACCGAAGAAATAGACAAGGAGAACCCTTTCAATTACGTACATACCGCATCATTTGCCAAGATCCTTCACGCACTGAAGAGTAGCCTTGTGTTAAGCACTTACCAGACTGGAAAGGTGGTTATGTTCAGCCCAAAGGATGAGACAAAAATGATTCAGCTCCCAAGAAATTTTAAAAAACCGATGGGAGTGGCCTCTCATGAAACACATTTAGCCATCGCTTGTATGTCAGAGATCATTCTGACACACAGATCAAACAATGCAGGTAAGTCATATCCCAATAGACCAAATGTGTATGACGCCATCTATCTACCACGATCATCATGGTATACAGGGGCGGTAGATACACATGACATAAGCTATGGAAAAGGTGGATTGTGGGCTGTGATAACACAGTTTTCATGTATAGCACAACTTGATCCACGATTTAGTTTCGCACCAAAATGGAAGCCAAATTTCATTTCAGAATTAAGACCTGGTGATCGGTGTCACCTCAATGGAATGACCTTAAAAGACGGCGTCCCGAAATATGTCACGGCACTTGGAAAAGCGGATGAACCTGGAGGTTGGAGAGAAAACAAGTTGAACGGAGGGATTTTAATGGATGTTGATTCCAATGAGGTCTTATTGGATGGGTTGGCAATGCCCCATAGCCCAAGATTGATAGGAGATGATGTTTTCTATTTGCAGTCCGCATTGGGAGAGCTATGGAAATACCATGTTCCTTCTAAATCCAATGAAAAAATCTGCGAAGTTCCGGGTTTTGCACGGGGAATGTCTTTTTATCAAAACTATTTGTTCATCGGACTCTCCAGGATACGAGAAGACAGTAAAGACTTTGGCAAAATGCCGATCGCTTCAAAAAATCCCATTGCAGGAGTTGCAATTGTCAATCTGAGAACCAAGAATGTAGAGGCAATTTTGGAATATAAAAATGTTGTCAAGGAGTTGTATGATGTTCATATCCTACCAGGAGTTACTCGGCCAAATATTCTGAATACACTTAATGAAATGCATTCACGGGCGATCATTACTCCCAATAGAATTTTTTGGCAGGAACCAAAAAAGAAAAATGGGGTGGAATCGTCTTACGATAAAGTTGAAGCTAAGAAGGACTGAAAATGGTCCGGGTTAATCTTACCACTTATTACAAGACGGCCCAAAGCCTTCATCAATCCGGCAAATTTGAGGAAGCCAGAAAGCTATACCTGGAAATCTTGAAATTAAGTCCGGGACACCTGGAGAGTCGATTTATGCTTGCTCAGACGTTCTTTGAAAATGGAAATTACGAAGAAGCGATCAAGCACTATAAAGAAGGGTTGAAGGTAAAACCGGAAGGGCTGAACTTACAGATTCAATTGGCCGCTTCATATGTTAAGATTAACCAACCGGAGGAGGCAATAAAAATCCTTGAAAAAGGCATCGAAAAAACCGGGAATCCTCAGTTAAAATTAAATCTCGGAATAGTTCAAAGCCAGGCAGACAAGCCGAATGATGCCATTGCTACGTTTGAATCCCTGGGTATAAACAATATTGAAAGTGAAAAAGCACTATTCTATTGCGCCAGGTCCTTTCAGCAAGTAAATAGAATTAATGAGAGTATTGATGCTTACAGAAGGTGTCTGTCAATCAACCCAAAATATCAGGGAGCGCTCAATAACCTGGCGAATATCTATCAAAAGAGCCAGGAATATCAAAAGGCAATTCCTCTTTACAAAGATCTCATTAGCCATCATCCGAAAGAGGCGATGGGCTACAATAATCTCGCTGGACTATATGAAAAACTAGATGAGACAGATAAGTCGATCCAATTGTATCAAAAAGCGTTAGCACTAGATGCAACATTGGGAATTGCCTGGTACAACCTCGCACACCTTTTTTCCACAAGAGAGTTCGACCAGGAAAAGGCCTTGGAAATTTGTTCAAAAGGATTAGAAAAGGTTAAAGGACCTTTTTTAGCAGGTCTTAGATATTTGCAAATATTCATGCGTCAAAAGGTGAGTGATTGGACAGCGTATGAAAAGGATCAAAAGGATTTAAAGGAGATCATCAGGAACTACCTGAATGATCCTAAGCCAGTTTTTGAGGTCGTACCATATGACCTTAGCCATCTGAAAATTGACAACTCTGACTACAAAAAAATAGCTGAAAACCATGCTAAGCTAATCACCAAAAAAATTGAAAATCAATTTCCAACGCTCTCTTACAATCACTCATTAAGCGAGGGGAAAATTAAAATAGGATATTACTCGCCAAACTTCAGGCAACACCCCGGAGGTTATTTGGTAAGAAAATTTTTCGAGTACCATAACAGTTTGGAGTTTGAAATCCATGCTTTTTCGCTGGTAAAGACAGATGATTCAGTGAGCATGGAAATTCAGGAGTCTGTGGACTACTTTCACGATGTTTCCAATTTGCACACATTGGAAATTGCTAATTTGATCAATAGACTTGGAATTGATATTCTGGTTTCACTTGGCGGATACAATGCACACCTGAATATGGACGTGTTGGCGATGCGTCCAGCTCCTATCCAAATGATGATGATCGGGTCACATCAGACTTCCGGAGCACCTTTCGTTAATTACGTATTTTCAGATGCCTATATGATGGATAAAAAACTGAGATCTCATTTCTCAGAAAATGTCATCACTCTTCCAATTTCTTTATTGTTAAATAGCGAATTGGTGAAGGTTGATTCAATAGAAACCAGTAAGTCGTCTCATAATCTTCCACCGGATAAATTTGTTTTTTCCTCATTTAACCACCCTAAGAAAAATGACCCGGAAACTCTTGACTGTTGGATTGAAATCTTAAAAAAAGTCCCTGATTCGGTTCTGTGGCTATATGATGGTGGTTCTGAAATTATGCGGAAAAACATCTTGTCATATGTAATTAAAGGTGGCGTTGATCAGGAGCGAATCATTTTCGCTGGACCAATAAAAACGGATCAACACTTGGAAAGGCTCAAACACGCTGATCTGTTTTTGGATACATTCAACTATAATGCCCACTTCACAGCTATTGAAATACTTAGGTCAGGAAAACCCATACTTACGCTTCGTGGAGGGAATCACAACAGTAGACTTTGTTCGAGTTTGTTGCATTATGCCGGCTTGGATGAGCTCATTACTGAGTCAAGCAAAACCTATGTTGATCGAGCAATAGAACTCTACGGAAATTCCGGTGAACTAAAGGAAATTGAATTGAAATTATCCCAGAATAGCAAAATATCACTTTTTGATACTGAAATGCAGGTTAGGTTCCTGGAAAAGGCGTTTCAGTTGGCCTTGATGCACTACAAAAAAACAGGACAATACGAAGATTTAATTGTAAAATCTTCACTAAAGTTCGATGCTTTTAGTAACTTTAAGTAGTCACTTAATATGCCACAGAACTGAATTATTCATGAGCCACCCACACCAACTACTGTCGCCTACTCAATCAAAGTATTATAAATTTAAATCCCGCCTCGAGAAAAAAATCTCAAATGGAACGTTTGATTCACTGAGCAGGAGGAAAAAGAATACGCTCATTGCCCGGGTAGAAAAATTCAGGGCCCGTCTTGAAAACATGGGTCTTTCCATGAAGGGTGCTGCAGTTGCCGGCTCAGTAGCAGCAGGAGCAATACTTCCAAATATCGTCAACGGCCAGAGTCAGGGAGTTTATTTAAGAAAAACAGGGGTTGCCATTCCATTGGATGTGGGCACGAATGATTTCGTGATGGCTAATGTCAACTCTGATCCAGAACTAGAATTCTTCTTTTCTACAATCGGAGGCGGAGGAATGCTTAGTGGAGACATTGACAATGGTTTTGCAACTAGTAATCCAGCTGCATTCACTTATATGGAGCAGGACATACTTGTTGGAGATATCGACGGAGATACTGACCTGGATTTAATTTTCACTTCAACAGGAGATGGCACTTATATCCATAAGGCAGTCAACGAAGACGGAGAGGGCAACTTCACGGCAACTAATTATATTGGGGATGCACCAGATCATAGAAGTGATGTGGACTTGGTTGATTGGGATTCGGATGGAGATTTAGATATAGTAGCAACGAGTGGAAATGATTATTTCAATGTCTTCGTCAATGACGGAGATGGTAATTTTTCTGATTATGGGTCTAATATCTATTTAAGCACTGACAATGTCACGAACCTGGAGTTTGCCGATATGGATGGGGATGGAGATATGGATTTGGTTCATCTGGGTGAATATAACATAGGTGGTCCTTTCGATGGACAAATTGTTGTACGCGAAAATACTCGTGATACTCCCGGTGTTCCTGTATTTGCTGATCCAGTAGTCGCTTACGATAGATATTCTACGGTGTTCGAGGGCATCGAAGTGTTGGATATGGATGGAGACGGAGACTTGGACATTTTCTTTCATGAGTTTGGGTATACCTATGTGAGTCGAAATGAACATCAGACCACACCTTTTACTTTTACGAGTGTAAATGCGACCACTCATTCATCATCGGGTGCTATTTCAGATGCGGTGGTTTCCGATTTCGACAACGACGGAGATGACGATCTAATTCTTGTAGGGGGAGGTTACAGCAGATTGTTCAGATTCGATGGTACGGACCTGAGCGCTACTAATGGCAATTTGGGATCACAGGTTGGAAATGTTAGTGAAAATTTTGACAATATATTCCTTGGTGATCTGGATGGGGACGGAAATTTGGACCTGGTGGGAGAGAACAGCAATACAAACTATGCTTATTTAGACGTTTCCGGAGTTCAAAAGATAGTAATTACCCCGGATGATTTTACTGAAAGAAGAGCTGTTGCCAATGCAGAAATAGGTGCATTGATTGCCTTTGATCGAGATGGAAATGACATTGGAGATACAGATGGCGGAACTGTTTTCACGCTGGCAGCTGGTGATGGAACCAATGATGCAGATAACGGGAGGTTTGTAATTTCCGGATCTGGAAGTACAGCCAAACTAGAAGTAGGGGTCACAGACCTGGATTACGAAACTCAATCAACGTATAGAATTCTTATCAATGGCTTGGCTTCAGGTGTAAACAGGGAATTCGAATTTGAGCTTTACCTTCAAAATTCATCAGAAACTGGAAATGGAACGTTTGCAGCAATTGCAGCTCCTGTTGACAATTCCCGTACCCACTTCCCGATCACGGCCGATATCGATGGAGACGGTGATGATGAGCTAATCTTTAAAGATGACACGGGGTATTCTGATATTCTTGTGCGGGATGACCTGGGTGTTAGCGGCGGAACAGTTGTTGCCTATGGCGGCACATTTTCGGTTTCAGATTTTGATGATGATGGTGATCTTGATTTGATAGTTGGTGAACAGGATGAACTCAGGATTTATACAAATGACGCTGGCAGTTTTTCCTATGCCTTCGGACAGACACTACCCGGCTCTATCAGTGATGTAGGAATTGCAGATTTTGATTGCGATGGTGACAAGGATTTCCTTGCAGCAACATCCAATGGGGTATACTTAGAGTTCAATGACAACAACCAGGGCATTACGGGGCGAAATCCAATTAACTATAACAGCTCCGATCATGTAGAGGTTGGTGACTTTGATGGAGATGGTCAGCCAGATTTTATTTGGGGATATCAAAATGATTCACATATATATATGAATGATGGAGGTGCCACTTTTAGTCAAACTGGATCATATAGTTTTAGTGAACCAAGAGATATAAGAGTAGCAGATATGGATGGAGATGGCGATCTTGATATTCTTATCCCTGGTAATGATGACATCCATCTGCTGGATGGTCAAGGCACAGGAAGTTTTTCTACCTACAGTACAGACGGATATTATATTATTCCGGAAAGTGATGTAGTGGTGGGCGACATGGACGCTGATGGATTACTTGATGTAGCTTTCGTAACTGACGAAGGGGAAGGTGGTGAAAATATTGCAGTAATGCTCAACGATGGCGCGAACTCCTTTTCTCTAAAACAAGGCTTGCCGGTATCGGAGGATAATGAATATGCTATATTCAGGGGCCTCGCTCTGGGAGATATTGACGGGGACGATGATCTGGATTTAATAGTGTCTTCCAATAATGAAAGGCAGGTACTGGAAAATACCAATATCGCTCCATACATCACAGGTTTTAGCGGACGTACGATTATAGATGAAAACACGCCGCAAGGCACATTCCTCGGTCAACTTTCGGTTGATGATCTTAATGGTGATGGTGTGAGCTCCATTTCATTTGCGGATGGAGACAATGACAATGACCTATTCCTAATGGATGCTTCCGGGAATGTTACTGTGAATAGTGAACTGGATTGGGAAACACTTGGCAGCGACTTGAAAGTTGAGATTGAAGTAGAAGATGATCAGGGGAATTCAAGGATCGAGAAGGGACAATTGAAAATTAACAACCTGACTGAAGAGGGACATGGAATTTTTGATCCCGAACCGCTGCGGATCTTTGGATCAAATGATGCTATGGTATTTGAACCCGGCGATTATGATCAGGACGGTGACGCAGACCTGTTCACTTCTTCCAGTTTTTTCCCTTCTATGAGTATTTTTCAGCAAAACGGTGCCAGTTTTTCAAGCGAACCCATAGATTTCTTCAAATACGACTCAAATAAAGCCATATTCCTGGATCATGACAATGATGGAGATCTTGATGTTCTTTCGTATTGGAGTGGGCAGCTAAGAATATGGGAAAATGACGATGGGAATTTCTTTGGTAACACATTCGTTGGAAGGTTCGATGAAATTGATGAAATAGTTGTTGGTGATTTTAATGGCGATGGTCTATTAGATGTAGCCGTGAGTAATTATGATTCAGGTGATTATGAATACAATGGTGTTCAGGTATTGAATATTGATGAGGACGGTGAATTTACGACGGGACAATATCTTGATATATATGATGGCGGTGATGGTGGTCTTTTAGGAAGATATATCGAACAGAAGGTA
>JANQEC010000222.1 GCA_028278585.1 Cyclobacteriaceae bacterium
TTGTATTCCTTTCCACCAGATCACTCCAATTTCTGATCCAGCCGTAACAGTAGCCTGCAAGATTGGGGTTGAGCATTTTTCTTGTGAGTTCAGCTTCTAACAATGTGCTATTTCTAATGGCTTCACTCCAGGTGAATAGATCTTCAATCGTTGAATGCATTCCTCCCGTAGCGTACTTATTGGATTGATCTCTGAATGAGGCCTCATTAATGGTACCTCCGTATTTCTGAAACCACCAATCCAGCCCGTAAACTTCCTCATACTCATAGCCTGTTGCAACATGGTCTTCAACGAAAGTGTTACTCTCGAATCCAGTGTTCTTTAATCCCAGTGGCTTAACGATTTTTTCATTTATCAACTCCTTGTAGCTCATTCCTGATACCTTTTCTACTATTGCACCTAAGATCATATAACCCAGGCTGCTGTACGAATAGGTTGTACCAGGTGGGTTTGACAGCCTTGTTTTGCCAACCAAAGTGACAAGTTCTTTGGGCGAATATTCAGTTGTTAAAAAAGTTTGACGGTCCATTCCGGTTTCCAATAAACCTTCATAATGTTGGAGTCCGGAAGTATGAGACAGAAGTTGATGTATTGTAATTTGATCACCTGGATCCTTTGGGAAATAACCAAGATGTTCGGAAATGGTGTCATCAAGTTCCAATCTGCCTTCCTCAACCATTTTCATGACCAAAAAAGAGGTAAACTGCTTTGTTACGGAAGCAATTGGGAAGATAGTTTCTGTGGTGTTTGGAACTTTTGTATTCCTGTCTGCAAAACCTAATGCTTGTTTGTATACAACCTTTCCATCTTTAGCTACTAACACTGCTCCGCTAAATGGGCTTTTAATTTTGTTACGATGACCCTTCTCCTCATACATAGTCATAAGCTCCTCCAATGTTTGAGGCTCCTTACAGCAGGTGAATGACAAGAGGATTAAAAGAGCCAAACGGCCAATTGACCAGAATTTTAATTTCATAATTCCTTCTTTTGAGTTTAGGGCAAACGTAGATTGAAGGAACTTCAGAAATTACGACAAATCAGAGGCATTCTTATGACACTCCTGCGTCAGAATTAGGGAATCACTAAAATAACCGAGGAATCATTGGAAGGAAATTATGATCATGTTTTGATAGTTGATTTGCTGCTTTAAACATGACTATAAGATTAAATGCAATCATGATAACATACACCACGACTAAAGGCGAGAAGCTTCCTGGGGTACTTGACCCAACAAGTATGTAGGTGATATTGGGAGTTAGTACGAGCAAGACAAATGTGGCAATGGTCCATAAAATCTCGAAACTGATGATCTTACTTCCAAAGTTTCTCATGTCCTCTGATTGCCTGTTTCTAAACCAAATGATTGCGGGAATAATGATATTGTTTAGAGGTGGCAAGATCATGAGAATTGAAAACAAAATGATCAATCGAATTTTAGAATGACTTTCATCAGATGCATTATCCACTTGTGTAATAAATGTTGACGGTTCTAGATCAAGTGATTCTGCAAGTGTTTTTAAGGTATATGGTTGTGGAGTTACTCTTCCCTTTTCAATCCGTTGAATGGTTCTTAGAGAAATACCTGAAGCTTCAGCCAGCTGTTCTTGTGACAGACCTTTCTCTTTTCTTATCATGCTAAGCTTTTGCAATTTCAATGATAGTACCCGCCTGGTATATAGACCTCAAGTTATTTATTAGTTTTTAATGAATAAAATCTTGAATTGACAAATCAGAAATCTCTTATCTGGAAAATAGAATTGGAATTAGCTTTGATGCAATCACTCTCGATTTTTCTGTCCCCTTGTGAATCCCATCATTGCTCAGGACTATTATTGTTACATCTTTATCCTTGTAATGGCGAAAAGTTGAATTATGATCAATGAAATCATCAGCGCCTGAATGTACGATGATTTCACCGTTTGAAGTATCAAATACATTCCATCCATAACCATAGAAAACCTCTTCGGTTTTTTGAACATGTTTTGTGAATAGAAGCGAGGTGGCTTTATCACTCAACACCTGGTTACTAAAAAGTGCTTTCTTCCATTTCATCAGATCACCGGTTGACGAAAGAATCCCGGTTGAGCCTTTGTATCCATAGTTGGATGACCAATCCTGTGGACTGGAATCTTTGGATTTTCTTGAAGAGGGAATGTTGAGTAATCCCCATTTTTTTCCATCACCGGAAATTCCGGTAGCAGTCATTTCAAGTGGTTGAAAAAAGACCTCTTGCAAAAACTCATCATACGTTTTGCCACTTATCATCTCAATCAGGATAGCCAACAATTGATAGCCGTCATTGGAATAGCTATATTTTTTAGATGGATCAACTTTGTTAGCTAACAAGGCATTTAGCGCTTCCTTTTGGTTAGAGATGCCATCAGCAGCATAGTTGTCCGGAAGGCCTGAAGTGTGGGTCAGCAATTGATGTAGTGTAATACTCTGCCATGGTTCAGGGACCTCTATGAATTTTGATATTGGATCACTCACTGACAATAGTCCTTCATCCTGAAGCCTCAATATTGCAGCTGCACAAAATTGTTTGGAGAGGGATCCGATCCAAAACGAATAGTCTCTGGATCGATCCAATCCATAATTTTTGTGATGCATGATTTGATCCCCTTTCGCAATCAGAACAGAGCCCTTGAAGTCTAACTTTTTATCCGAAACCACAAGATCATCTATCACTTCTGATATATCCGGGTAATTGATCTCATCCTGTGCGATACCCCTAATTATCAGAGAAGAATATAAAAGTGAGAAAAGGATCTTTTTCATATGTTGAATATTTGTACAACAAACGAAATTATGCCTTTTTGGTTGATCTTAAAACGATGAATTTAAAAATTGAATTTTGTTATTACTCGTTTTTCAATATTGTCGCTGGATTTGTATTGGTGGCTTTGAATGTGACGAGCCCCGAACTTGCAAAGATCAATATGAGCATAACCATGGCTGCTCCTACAAATATGATCGGATTTATGCTTACTTGATAAGCAAAATCCTGAAGCCACCATGTTGCCAAATAATAGGCTCCGGGAAGGCCGATTAGCAGCGCAGATCCAAGTAAGACAACAAATCCTTTTAGTAATTGCCAGATCATTTCTGAAGAGCCGGCACCGAGAACTTTTCGGATAGCAATTTCTTTGGCACGTTTGTGTGCATTGTAGCTGGCAACCCCAAATATTCCCGAAATTGTCAATACAATAGTTATGAGACAAAAAGCCCATACAATAGACTGGAGTCTGTTCTCCGCGAGATATAGTTGACCAAATCGATCATCCAGGAAAGTGGTTTCCATTCTTGGCAGATCAGGGTAAATTTCCTGGCTGGATTCATTAATTCGGGAAAGAACTCTGTCAACCGACTGGGGCTCGAATTGAATGGAAACATATCCCCAATTAATGTCGAGATTTCTAATAATGGTTAGTGGCTCTACCTCTGAGTGTAGAGACTGAAAATTAAAATCTTTTACCACTCCAACCACTTGTCCTGTGTCCCTCCAGATCAATTTTTGACCGATTGGGTCCCTATCACCAAAACTTAAGGCGGCCATCGTTTCATTTATAATGAATTGTCTTTGATCCGGACTTGATGTTAAAAAATTCTCACCTGCTGACAATTCCATGTTGTAGGTGTCCAGGAAGTTTTCATCGGATGCCGTTATTCGACTCATTACCCCCTCTGGATTTCCCAATGTTTGGACAGTTTCCATGCTGATCCTGTAGCCAGGGACATCTTCGGAGAGGCTTACATTATTAATACCTGGGATTTTTGCCAACTCTTCTTTCAAAGCCTCCAACTTCTGACTCAGCGACCAGTTCAATTTTACCAGTAGTATCTGATCTTTTTCAAAGCCGAGATCTTGTTCTTTTAAATAGGATAACTGGCTGTAAACAACGATTGATCCAATAACGAGGATGACAGAAAGACTGAATTGAGCGATGATAAGGATTTTTCGGATAACTCCTATTTTTTTCAATTTCATGGAGGTAGATCCAAGAGGCTTAATGATTTCTGCTGGCTTAAAATTTGAAAGAACTACTGCTGGATAGATCCCACTGATCAATTCTAGTCCTAAAACGATTGCTGTCAATGTTAATAGTATTTGAGGGTTAGAGATGAAATTTAATGGGAGATCTAAGCCTGACAATTCTTTAAAAAATGGTTCTACCATCAATAATATGAGTAGGCTACACATACCGGCGAACACAAGAAGTACCATATTTTCACTCATAAATTGAGCAATCAGCTGAGGACGAAATGCACCTACTGTCTTACGCAATCCTACCTCTTTTGCACGATCAAGCCCTTTGATCACTGTCAGGTTGATAAAATTGATACATGAAATAATCAACACGAAGGCCCCAATAGAAAAGAGTATGTAGACATAATAGGCATTGCCATGATCCGCGTTGTCTTTTTCCTGGTTGGTAAATAGATGAACCTTGTGAATGGGAGTGAGAACCGAGACAAAATAGTCATCCTCACTTCCATTGTAACGTGTAAGAAATTCTGTTTTGAGTTGCTCACTTATATTGCTCAGATCTTCTTCATCAGCTTCAATGTAGGTATAGACAAAGTAGTTTCTCCAGCTTCGCTGATAGTTTTCATCACCATAAGAGTAGATGGAGCATAGGAAATCGAACTGTAAATGGGACTGGGGTGGAACATCTTTGATTACACCGGTCACTTTTCTACTCTCACCTCTATCTACTAACAATTGCATCGTTTTTCCCATTGGGTCTTCATCACCAAAATACTTTTTTGCCATGCTTTCTGTCAATACGATAGACCAGGGATCTGATAGAGCTGTCCGTTTGTCTCCCTGGACCATCTCATAAGAAAATAGAGTGAGGGCTGATGAATCGACGTAAAAGACCCCATTTTCGTACAACTTTTTTTCACCAGCTTTCATCCAGGTTTCTCTGACAGGAATGAACCGTGCCATACTTTTTACATCCGGAACATTTTCTAAGGCAAAAGGTCCGAGTCCAATAGGTCCGGCGGCCCAGGCCCTTGTTCCTCCACCATCCTGACCAATACGATAAATGTTATTGCCTTTTTCATGAAAGCGATCGTAGTTCAATTCATAGTTGGCATATACCAACGCGAGAAGAAATACACTGATACCAAAGGCCAGGTTCGTCAATCTCATGAAACCTGAAATTTTGTCCTTCTTAAGGTTTCGATAGGTGATAAGTAGAATCTTTTTCATGGATAAGTAATTTGGATTGGAAATGAGTTTTTGAAAGGATTTTGAACGGACAAGTGAAAAGTAGCGCAGGACAAGTAAGAAGTATCTAAGGTTTAGAAACCTGGATGAATGCTTCAATTTCTCAAAATACCATTCATGCAGGTCACCTTGCACTTCTTCCAGGTAATATTCAAGGCAGTACCATTCGAGGATCTTATCGGCCCATCTGGGTGGATATTTTTCTTTCATGTTAGTCCTTTAAAATCAAAGCTTAGCTCAGGTATCATTTCCCACATTTTTGTTCGTGTTTCACGAGCCTTGTTTAATGCTGAATAGCCAGGTGCTGTGATTTTATAAAGCCTGCGCCTTCTCCCACCTCTTTCTTTGGTGGTACCTCCCATATATGAATGGACGAATCCTTTTTTCTCAAGTCTTACCAATGCAGTATGGACGGTGCTTAACGTTAATTTCCGTCCGGTATTTTTTTCGATCTCTGCTACTATTGATACCGTGTAAGCATTGCCATCGACAACTGCTGTTGTTAGCAAAACCAATTCTTCGAATTCGCCAAGATGAGTCCCTTTCATTTTCTATTAGTGTTGTAAATGTAAGACTAATGTAAAATGTTTATACGGGAAATATGCATTTAAGTTCTTTTAGATAGTTGATCGTATTGAGAACCTTCCCGGAAAGCTAGTTTTCAAGCTTATACCACTGGATGTCGCTTAATGCTTGCCGACGACCTTTTTTTAGCGGAGGGTAGTTGTTGACAAGGTAGTTGACGATGATCTCTTCCTGGTCACCAAGATCCCACAAATTCTGTGTTCGTTGCATCCATCTGATGGTAGAGATCCATCGTTCTTCATTCATACGATTTTGAATGACCAGTTTGGCTGAGTGGCAGTTGGTACAATTGTTTATCACCGACATTAATCCTTCGGCTTCAATCAGGCCCGTACGGACATGAATGCCATTTTCGACTTTGTCGGGATCTTCATTGTTTGTGGTTTCAGTTTTCGTTAGCCACTCCGTAATGGCAGGAACATTCGGATCCATCATATAATAAATGAGCAAAGTCACAATCAAACCCGTTACCATCACTATCCCAATGGTTAGTCTGGATATTGCCTTAATAATCCTTCTTATTTCGTCATGCTCATTCATTATTCAACTTTGATAGCAATTCGATGACAAGCATTATTGAGGTATCCTTTAGGGTTCCACCCAGGTAATACCATCGGCTGGTTATTGCCCTCAGTATCTGTGGCTTTCGCCCAGATTTCGAAATACCCTCTTTGTGGAAATTCGATAGAAGCGGAAAAATGTTGCCAGGCAAGACGGTTCACTGGTTGATCAAGGTTGGCCCGCTGCCAGGTCGATCCAAAATCAATGGAATATTCAAGTTTGCTTACTTCGAGTTCGCCAGCCCAGGCGTGCCCACGAATATTGAGTTTATCTTCTAATCCGATGATCGCGCCGGATTTGGGGTAGGTAATCAATGATTTTACAGGCATGGATTCGATGATGCACATGTCCTCATCTTTCACTTTTTCTCCAGGCCCGACAGGCTTGCATGGCACACGGTAGGAACTTCCCATCATTTTAGCTCCATCATGCACCCTGTCTCTTACGCTAATTCTGTTAATCCATTTTCCCGAAGCAGATGCCGGCCACCCCCCTGCAATCAGCCGCAATGGGTTGCCATGGACCAGCGGAATATCTGTCCCATTCATTTGAAAGGCGAGCAATGTTTCGTCCTGGAGCGCCTTTTCAATGGGAACACCTCGTGAGATTGGCTCTTTGTTGGGGTCTCCGCTGAGATGTGTGTCCGTTGCATGATAGCCAATGTAAACAGCATCATTTTCAATCCCCACATCCTCCAATACATCTCTCAACCGGACACCGGTCCATTGCGCACACGATACAGCTCCGACGGTCCATTGATTTCCTTTTGCTGGTGGGTCAAATTCGCTACGTCCATTGCCTCCGCATTCCAGAGTGATTTGGTAGGTGTAGTGTTTAAATCTTTTTTTTAATTCTTCTAGCGTAAATGTTTTCTCTCGTTTGACAGATTCCCCATCGATGGTTAGCGACCAGGTGCTTGCATCAATATCTTTTGGAATGATACCATTGTTTCGAATGAACATATTTTCAGCACTGGTAATGTCTTCATTGAGCAAATGAGCTTTAGCTTCTATATTCCATGGACGATTGTTCAAAACAACCATTTCCTGATCCAATCTAAACAATTGATAGGGGTCGGCATCTTGAAGGACAACAGGGAAATAGTTTGTCGGCATTTTTCTGCCAAAAACAATGGGTGCTCCTACTAAACCAGCAAGAGACGAAAGTGCCGTTTTTTTGACAAATGCTCGTCTTTTCATGATCAGATAGCAATTGCTACTATCTCAAATCTATTGGTTTAATGGCTATCGTCCTAGATTCCGTATCACGTTGAGACAATAATTTAACGGAATGTCTTCTCCGTTAAGTTGCTGTTGAATGGTTGGGACAATTTCAACATCTGGAATTACACCTCTACCATCATCAACTTCATCATTGAGTGCCGTGGTATACTTCCACATGGGGAGATTGATCCTAATCTTCGAATTGGATAGCACAACCCTTTTTGATACGCCGCTTGTGTTTCCAAATCTTCCACCACCCGTTTCTTCTCCTATAATCAAAGCTCGGTTGGCATTGTCTATCACCGATACAACATCAGCAGCAGTTGAGAAAGTCCAACCATCTGTCAGGAGGAAGAGTTTTCCCTGAAAGCTATTTTCCTGGATGGATTGTTCAGATAGTCCCGAGTGAGAGGTCATAAGGTTGAATTTTTCGGTTTTTTTGATGTTACCGTAGCCTTCGTAATTGTCTGTAACTTCTATTCTCTCAAAGTAGCCGAAAGGTTGAATCAGTAGATATGAGACCAATAATGCCCCAAATTCATCTCTTCCACCGCCATTTCCACGTAGATCCAGGATCAGATTTTTCGCATTTCGATCTCTTAAGTCTTTAAAGCTATCGGCCAAAAAAGCTTCGTAGTTGAATCCATTGTTTCGTAACGATGAGGCTCCAAAGCTTCCAATTTTCATGTAACTGTAGTCATCTTTATGCTCAAGATCCAGTGTGACTCTTCGTGGCGGAACATGGCTGATTTTCTCTATTTCATCCCAGTTTTTCCCAGAAACGGTGATCGTCTTTTCATTATCTGCTAATAGTAATTGATAAGATTGCGATCCATTGGCTAGATATAGCTGGAAGTAATAATGAAAATAAAGCTCGGTTAATCGGGTTTTTCCGGAACGAATAAAACCATCAGAGGAGAGATGTTCAAAGATGACTCCCAGGATGTCTGGGATTTGTTGGCCATTGATTGCTGCTATTTCGTCACCAGGTTCCAAGGACGAAACCAGTGTGCGATGCACATACAATTTGTTATCTAAAATATTAACTGTAATAGGGAGAAAGACTGTCGAACTTTTGAATTCGAGATTTATTCCCTCAGGTAGAGAAGCTCGCGTATGTCCACAGCGTATCTTACTTGTAATTCGTGTCACTTCTTTGTAGAGGTCCAACACATATACCCCATTATCCTTGCTTTGAATCTCATCAAAGAGGTCGTCTAACTGCTCCTTGTAGGTATACCGGGTATACCCTGCGTGAAATTTTTCAAGTTGAGTTTGCAACTCCGCTAAATCTTCAAGGACCTGTTGTTGGGTTAGTGATTGAGCTGAAACCCGGTTGATTAAGGAAAAAAGGATGATCAATATCCAAAGTAGTTTGTAGTTCATAGTCCTACCTTTAACCGATTTGATTTACAAAAGTTGTAGAAATTAAAAATTGTTGTTTACGTTTGTTCTACAAAAGTTGTAGAAATATGTCTAAAAACCTGGGAACACTTGAGGAAACGGTTTTACTCATCGTAGCAGTCATCGAAAAGGATGCTTATGGCTATACCGTATCCGAAGAGTATTTTAAGAACATCGGCCAGCGAATTTCCATCAGTGCTATTCATACGGTACTCAAACGCCTGGAGAAAAAAGGCTACATCCATTCAGAGATGGGCGGGGCGACTCAAGAACGTGGGGGTCGAAAGAAACGGATCTATAAAGTGACCAAACTTGGTTTTACTACCCTGGAATCTATCCAGGCGGCAAGAATGAAACTTTGGGGAATGATGCCAAAATATCACATTTCGTAAAAATGCATAAGCCACCTCCACGTTGGGCTAATCGGTTTCTTGAATGGTACTGTGCCAATCATTTGGTGGATGAAATTCAGGGGGACCTTCATGAAGCACACTTTCACAGACAGAAAGAGCATGGTTCTACCAAGGCCGGATGGTGGTTTGTCTGGGACGTGATCAGATTTTTTCGGCCTTCTTCTTTTTCAAAATATCAAATCAACTCAAATCAACTCAAAATGTTTAAGGATCATATCAAACTCGGATTTCGAATTTTTCGAAGAAACAAGATTTATAGCTCCATCAATTTATCGGGCCTTGTGTTAGGTATTGCTTGCTGCCTCTTAATATCACTTCACGTAATCGGTGAATTATCCTATGATGATTTTCATCCTGAAAATACGTATCGCGTAGTGATGGACATGTACAAGAAGAATGAGCTTTCAGCACGTAGTACACCGGTGTATCCGGCCGTTGGCATCTCTTTAAATGAGGATTTTCCAGAGGTGGAGGATTTTACCCGGATTCTACCTTTTGGGGGAGGTGTATATAGTGTAGAAACCGAGGCTGGCCAATTGATCAGGTTCAATGAGGACAAAGGGGTGTATGCAGATGAGAACTTCTTCAGCATGTTTGGATTTGACTTGGTCAAGGGAAATCCTGAAGAGGTTTTGAGTCAGCCGGATCAGATTGTGCTATCAGAATCAGCTGCTAAAAGGTATTTTGGGGATTCAGATCCAATTGGAAAAAACATCAGCTTTCGTGGAGAGCATACACTCGTTGTGACGGGAGTAATGCAAGATTACCCAAAGAACTCTCACATGCAGTTTGACATGATCACCTCTCTCAAGTCGTACGATAATTTTGACGACTGGCCACAGAATTGGGGCTGGTATGACTTCTACACATATATCCGGGTGGATAGGCAGACTGATATAACTCTCTTATCAGAGAAGCTTGATGGTTTTCTCCTGGAAAAAAAGAAAGATATCAATGAGGAATTTGGATCAAGAGAGCATCTGTGGCTGCAGCATGTACCTGACATTCATTTGTATTCTGAGGGTATGAGTTGGGATATGGGTGAGAATGGAGGTTCTGCGCAGGTATACTTTTTAAGTGCCGTTGCTTTTTTGATCTTAATTATTGCCTGGGTCAATTTTGTCAATCTGTCCACAGCTCGAGCAGTGAAGCGCTCAAAAGAAGTGGGGATCCGAAAAGTGGTGGGGGTGGAAAAGAAGCAGTTGATCATTCAATTTCTGACAGAGGCCTTTTTATACAATTTCTTTGGAGTGCTTATCGCGATAGGCGTTGTTTTGATAGCAATCCCTCTTATTTCAAGTGCAATCGACCTTTCCATTGATCCTTATTTTCTTTTAAGCCAGAAAATTCTTATTGGGATTGTGATTCTCATAGTTGGCGGGTCAATTCTGTCGGGGTTATACCCTGCATTTGTACTTACTTCCTTTAAGCCTGTGAGTGTTTTAAAGGGTGGTTTTTATAGTCGGAAATCTTCATTTGGATTCAGGCAACTATTGGTCATATTTCAATTTACAGTTTCCATCATTCTTATATTGGGAACGATACTGGTCGTAAAACAACTGAGGTTTATGCAAAACCAAAGCTTAGGGTTGAATGTAGATCAAACGTTGATATTAAGGGGCCCATCTTCATCGAGGGGAGATAATGATCTGGATAACCGCCAAGAGTTATTTCGGAATCAGCTTGAACAGAATTCTGTTGTAAAGGGATTTACGGTATCAAGCAACATTCCGGGTGAAGAAAATTTTTGGATATCCGGGTTTTCCACAAGGCAAAGTGAAGGTGCATTGCTGTCATGCTACATTATTTCCATCGATGATAATTTCTTCAATCAATTTGAAATTGACCTTGTTGCTGGAAGGAATCTAAACAGAGATCTTCAAACAGATACCGCCAGTGTCGTATTGAATAAAGAAGCATTGAAGCTATTTGGATTCAGTTCGCCGGAGGCGGCCCTTGGGGAAGTTTTGAACCCTGGAAGAAGAAGAGAATGGAAGATTGTCGGAGTTGTGGACAATTACCATCAAGCGACTTTACGAGATGAACTTGATCCAATGGCATTCTTTCTTAATTGGCGGGCGAATGATTTTTTCTCTATAAAGCTCAATACCGACGATTACCCGGCTGTGATATCTTCAATTGAAGACAAGTGGGATGAGATTTATCCGGACAACCCGTTTGATTTCTTTTTCCTGGATGAGTTCTTTAACCGACAGTATAAAAGTGATGTTCAATTTAATGCTGTGTTTGTTTCATTTGCGGGCCTCGCCATTTTTGTTGCCTGTCTTGGACTTTTTGGTCTTGTTTCATTCACAGTGGAACAGGCAAGGAAAGAGATCGGAATCCGCAAGGTCCTGGGAGCCTCTGTTTCAAGAATTATGCTTTTGCTTGCCCGAGACTATGCAAAGCTGATTGTAGGAGCGATGATTATTGCATTTCCATTGTCTTTTTGGCTGATGACTAAATGGCTGGAAGATTTTGCCTATCAAACAACGATTGGTGCAGGGATCTTTTTTATAGGTGGTTTCTTTGTAGTTGTGATTGCCTTGTTGACGGTCAGTGTTAAATCACTTAATGTATCAAAGACCAATCCGGCAGTTACGCTGAGAGAGGAGTGAGGAATCACCGGAAGTTACAGACCAATCCTGAACCAGGTCTTCGGTTCAAATTGATAGCTACTTTCCGGGTCACCAACCACCAATGAATAAGCTGCACAATCACCAGAAGTTTTGGTTGGCAATGGAATTATTTCTTCGGGGTTTGCTTGTGACATTAAGCCCGCAGCTAAGAATACCTCTTTTTCAGCAAATAGACTCTTTTTAATGATAAATTCTACTTCTCCTATTTGTCCCATTGATAAAGTGTTGGCAACCCATCCATACTTCTCTAAGTATTCTCTTCTCTTTTTAATGGTTTTTTCAGTCATGTCAGTCTCCCGAACTTTCCAATCGAATTGCTCATCAGATCTCCAACTACCATCTTTAGCTGAGTAGATGACTTGACCGAGTGCAGCTGAAGCGTGTAAAATCATCATTTTTGAATTATCAGAACAGAGACAAAGACTCGCTACGTACATCGTGTCGGACTTGACATTGATTTTTATATAATCTCCATCAACGACCGCTGAAAGTACACTTGATCCGTTTTCGCCAAGCTTGCCAAACTGAGTGTTTTCATCTTCTGAAATGCTTCCATCTAGTTGTGTTAGATCGATCTGAGCAATTGAAGTAATTGTAAGAAAAAGAAGAATTGTTGATGTCAGGAATTTCATGGGGCAGGTTTATTTGAGGGGTTTAACCTGCCAATTCTGTTATGGGTTTCATTATTTAACTTTTCATTTTCCTACCTCCAAATCCAATTCAACCCGGACCCACTCAGAGGATTCACTCTTTTTGACTTGCTGATACTGATATTTTGTGCATTTTGCCACCAGGTGGAAAAGGCTGCGTAGGCCTCTTCAAGTTTCTCATCACTGTTTACTGGAATGTATTCATTGCCTCCTCCGCGCTCCTTTGAGGTTTGTCTGTCGTCTTCATCTTGCAAAAGAGCCATTGGAGATATATACCAGGCTTTTCTCGCCCTTTTGCCATGATTCTTTCGAATAGAATCAATGAGCCACATGGCGACAATCCCAACCTGGCAATCTTGTAGGTAAAGTCTGCTAAGTATGTTTCTTGGAAACCGGTCAATGACTACATTGGAATTAGCAATTTCCAACAGTTTTGGGATATCCTCCCAATTAAGATCTGGTGGATAATCAGCTTTGTAATTGTTGGAGATTAGTTGTTCAATGAAGAGTTCCACATCGTCGACCTTCGTCTGCTTCTTTTGATCTTTTTTGGAGAAGGAAGATTTTGTGGAAATCTGATCTCTAATCACTTTGCCCCCGGTTTGTTCAAATTGTTGTTCAAGCGGTTGGTTTCTACTCAAGGAGGTGATTAGTTCTTCATTGATCTTGTGATCGTTTTCTTTTTCAAAATTCTTCCAAAAAGCAGGATCGTAACCTATAGAAATTGGAAGCTGAAATTCATTTCTGTATTTTTTTGGTTGTTCCAAAAGGGGCGTATAGTTAAAAAATTGAACCTGAATCTGGTCTTTATACACTTTATATATATATCCGGTTAATCGTTCGATGTACTGGGTTCTTACTTCGTGGGTTGCTTTGGTTACCGTAAGGTTATTATCGATTTGATCAAAATAATACGTATCGGTATAGAAGTAACGGAAACGATTGTGTTTGGAACTGTTGAATGGAGACCCACCTACATACCGCGAAACTTGATTTTGGTTGGAGATAAATTCTATTTTTCTTAATAATGATTGCTCAATATCAATGTAATAATTGATCAATGCACCACTTTCACGAACGCTCGTCACAACGTAAGACTTTCGACCGTCCTCTTCCACTATATCTGTGATATCCAGATCTAAACTATCTAGTTCAGCGGCAGTTCTGTAAAGTAAAGATTCAGTTGAAGCCCCAAAGAAATAGGCAATGCCATATGATCTTTTAGTACCTCTGGCCAAAATATACGGGAACGATGAATGATCAATTGATCTTCTTTGTGCAAGTGGTTCATAACCGATCAATGGCCTTTGATCCTTCATTCCGCGATAGTATGAGTTGAATCCTATTTCTTCAAAAAGAGTAAAGTCTTCGTCTTCTTGCCTGACGATCGTAATGACACCGGATTTTGAATAATACTGAGTCGGATCATGGTACTGGAATGTCTCTTTCAAGGCTTCCTTCATGATCTTATGAGGAGCATAAACAGTCACATTTTCCAATTGTATGATGTTTTCTTCCAATGTCAGTACTTGACCAGGATTTTCCACCAGGTCTTTAACCAGAATTTCAAGTGGCTTGTATCCTACCAGGGAAATAAGAAGCTGATCATTATAATAATCTTCGGAAATGAAGTACTTGAAGACGCCATCAATGTCTGTGATCCCTCCCATATTTTTGTCTTTGATAAAAACGTGGGCAAATGATGCAGGCTCTCCTGAAGTAGTGACTACTTCTCCGAAGAGCTTAACGTGAGATTGACCGTAGCTTTTAAGGCAGAAAAGAAGTGTAATAATCAACGTAATCGTTTTAGTTCTTTGAATCATGAGTTATTTGTTTTGACCTGTTTTATAAACCTTTTTGTATTCTATGCCAGAAAAATCCAATGAGCTGGCTTGTTGGTTATCCGGGTGATGAAAATAGAAATCGATCGAGCCGTACATTTGATCAGCATCATTGAAGAAGAAAAATTGATCATCTCCGATGTAATTGGTATTGAATGTCAGGTTTCCCAAAAAAACACCTAGTGAGCCATTATCAGACTTTACAATAATTTCACCGTACTCATCATTGAAATACAGGCCTTCATAATCTAGAAGTGCTCGTTTATTGTCGACTTTTTTTGAGCCAGCTTCCAATGTACTGTCTCGCACAAATTGATACCTGTTCCATTGGTTCCAAACCCATTTTTCCTTTTTGGAGAAATACGTGTCGAAATCGGGGACTTCCAGGAAATTTCCCAGCAGAAAATCTGTAAGTAGGACCATTGCCGGTGTTGCTTGATTCATCAGGATGGTGATGCCCAATTTCTCTTCTGGAACAAGGATGCAAAGTGATCTGTACCCGGGGTAGCCGCCTCCATGCCAGGATATCTCGTACTCATCCCAATCTGCCTGATTCCATCCCATCCCGTAACCATAGTTGTTGAAAGGACCGGATTTACCATAATATCCGACAAGGTCAGAATGAATGTATTCAAAAGCTTCTGCTGATAGGATCGTGGAATTTCTGTTCAAATGGAAATTCATCCATTTATTCATATCCTCAACTGTTGTAAATAAACCACCAGCAGCATGCATGGTATCGTCTTTCTTAAGAAAATCACCAACGCTTATCACTCCATTGGATAATGTGTGTGGTTTAGCAATTTCTTTTTCTCGATAGTAAGAAACATCGGCGGAGGTATTCAACATTCCTAACGGATCGAGTACTCGGACATGGAGTAGTTCTTTCCAACCCACACCAAGTCTCTGTTCAAAAATGATTGACCCAATGATATAGCCAAGATTGGAATATCGGTACCCCGGAGTTACTGGATAACTAAGTTTCTCAAGGTCCTGCAATATTTCTTCCTTTGTAAAATTTCCGGTGTAGGCGGTCTTGATTGCGACAACAGTGTTTCCAACGCCTGAAGTATGAGTAAAGAGGTCTTCCACTAATTTCTCACTGATATCTATTTTTTCAGAAAGTGTGAAAGGAAGATGTTTGTCGAGTGGTTCTTCAAGATCAATTTCTGCGTTCTCGTGGAGGATGGTTGCCAGTGTTCCAACAAAGGACTTGGTTATTGAAGCAATGTAAAATGGGGTAGTAGATGTCGCCGATACTCTCAGGTTATAGTCACTATATCCATACGCTTTTTCAAGAATGATATTTCCATTCTTTACAATGCCTATTCCTATGCCACCTCCTATTGTATAATCGGCAGTCATATTTTCAATAAAGCCATCCAGCCGGTTTTCGAAAGGTTCGTCAGCCTTGTTCTCTAAATTTCCGGTGTTACCACAACTCATAAGGATTGCAAGGCAAATGAGACTATGTTTATGTAAGAGCATATGTGTTTTATTTCGTAATGCAGGTTACGAAGGTTGATTCATCAGGAATGGAGAATTTTAAACCAAATAGGCGAACTGAGCCTTTTTTATAGTTGAGTTGTACCCGTTTTTGTTTTGATCCACCTTCTGAAATCAGGGGCAGTTAGTCTACTGATTACGAATTTTTCAGGAAAGCCTCTATGGCTGACTAGGCTAAGCTCAATTTTTTTTCCTTGAGCTGACTTATATCCTCTGACAGACTTACGCGATACTAATAACTGTCGACCAGCTCTAAAAAAATCACGACTGTGGAAATCTTTTTCAAGTTTGCTAAGCGGTTGATCCACCATAAATTTTTTCCCTTCTGTGGTGTAGAGGTAAGATGTTTGATTTTGTACCATGAAATATGCAATGGTGTCAAATTCGATAAATCGATATTGGTTGCCACTCTTAACTTTCATTGAGGTCGGTCTGTAGCTGGATATCCTACTGATTAGATTCACCTCTTCGAGGAAATTTATGAAGAGGATAAGTGTAATTTTTAGTGGTATTTCCAACACCCAATAGTCTTCATACAAGGGCAATCCGTAGGCCATTTTTAGATAGAAATGATTAAATAGAACATCGAGAGGAATGATTAGAAAAAGCAGGAGGATTCCCCTCGTAATCAAAAAAGCAGGCTTGTTGATGTGTTTGAAGTTGCTTTTGGAAAAGCCAAATACGAATGAAATGATCATCCAAAAGCATACCACAAGGAAGAGAATGAATCCAAAATCAGCTAGATCCTCAGCGGGGTTATCATTTAGCAAAAAGCGATCCTGTTCTCCATAGACATATAAAATGAGGGTCAACGTGAAGGCAAATAACCCTTGTATCAGGTAGTTTTTACTTAGACGAATATTTTTTCCTGACAGAAGAAAAAAAGCATAGGTAGCTGCTAAAAATACAAGAGAAAGGCATACAAGTAGTGATACTGAAACAGATGGAGGAAACGAAAAGAAGGACCCACCATAGAAAGTGAAATGAGTGAGAAAGAGTAGAAAAAAAAGAACTCCAACCGTTGTGGATACGTGTGACAAAAAAATAACGGGATTCTTAAGATCCAGTTGGACTTTATTTCCGGAATTAACCGATGGAAGTGAAAGAGATATCACAGCTTTACTAAAATACTATGTATGATTGAAGGATGGAGTTCTTCCCTAATAGTTGCATACATAATTGCTTATTATCCATTCTGATTTCTTGAACCAATTTTACAAGCCTTTGGACTTTAGCTAAAAAAGAGTCCTTCAAGTCCTTCACATTTTTGATCGATCATTTAACAACAACTAAAATGAAAAGATCAAGTTTTAAAATTTCGCAAACCATTGATGTAACTCCTGAAGAAGCTTGGGAGGTTATTGGTGCAGTTTCTGGTGTAGACGAATGGCTGGGACCGATTACCAGCTGTGTCGTTGAAGACAACAAACGAATTTGTGGTACTGAGGAAGGCACGTTTGAAGAAGAAATTCTCAATGTGGATCACGATAACAAAACGTTGGATTACCTGATACCACAGCAGCACATGATGCCTGTGGAGAATATCAAAGGTCAAATGAAGGTGGTCAATACAGGGGGCCAGGCCAATATTACATGGAAATGGGAATATGATGTAATGGAGGAAAATGAAGAAACTGCAAAAGGCGCACTCCAGATGGTTGGAGGCATGGGTATTGCCGGTATTGAGACATTGATCAAGCAGCGCGTGGCCTGATTTGAAAATTATGAGGGGTCGTTACTTAAATGATCCCTCTTTATATTGTGATTTGCAATGATCATCGACCACAAAACATTCGATCTATATGGAAAAATGGTTTTTGAGAAAGCCATTATCAAAGCTCCGTTTTCCGTTCCGAACCCAATGCCGAATGAAGCATGTTTTCTTTACGTAAGAAAAGGGGTGGGTGAAGCTTTCTCAGAAATTGATTCGAGCGTTCTTCAGGAAAATGAGTCAATATTGATGAAATGTGGAAGCTATTTGAACAGGATGCTTGCCAACGGGCAAGAGGACGTTTTCGAGGCAATTGCTGTGCATTTCTATCCGGAAGTTTTATTCAAGATATATGACGAAGGTTTACCAGCCTTTTTAAAGAATTCAACTGAAAACTTACCAGACAAACCCTCTGTCAAGGTACCTGTTGACAATTTATTCCAGAAGTTCTTCGAAGGTATTTTCTATTATTTTTCCAATCCAGAGCTTGTAAATGAAGAACTGATCATTCTGAAGTTAAAGGAATTACTATTACTACTGGACAACACCAAAGAGTCTGATAAGCTTCATCATATTTTATCAAGCCTTTTTGCCCCTCAAGTGCACGAATTCAGATCCGTTATTCAAGGGCATCTTTTCTCCAACTTAACCGTCGATCAATTGGCTAATATTGCCGGACAAAGTCTCTCCGGATTTAAGCGAATGTTTAAGGAGGTATTCGGTACGAGTCCTGCCAGAT
This sequence comes from Cyclobacteriaceae bacterium, assembly GCA_028278585.1. Classification (GTDB taxonomy): domain Bacteria; phylum Bacteroidota; class Bacteroidia; order Cytophagales; family Cyclobacteriaceae; genus Ekhidna. Next base: position 18,509 of record JANQEC010000222.1, read on the forward strand.
ATATAAGAAAGCAACGATTGGATCATGCGGCGGAACTCCTGACTTCTTCATCACATCTTTCCATTTCTGAAATTGCGTATGAATGCTCTTTCAATGATGTCGCCAATTTTTCAAACTGTTTTAAGAAGCAATTTGGATGTGCACCATCAAAGTACAGAATGGCTACTAAATCTTAAGAACTTCAATTCCAACTATGCAATACCTGGAAATTCGGTATCTTTTTGATTGCCAAATCAACAAGTCATGAGTAACCGACGAGTTTTCATTCAGCAACTAAGTGTATTGCCAATCCTTTCCTTACCAATCGGAATGTATGGATGTGAGGGCAGAAAAAAATCTGATCTTGGGAAAAGAGAGAAACTAAAAGAGGCAGGACCGATGTTGCCACCTGTTCCGGCAACGCTGTTGACGGTGAATGGTATTGATCAAAATCCGGCGGAAATATCTGTTGTCTGGACTTTTGTAGTCAATGGGAACCCACCGCAAATAGGGGTCAGTGTTGGAGATGAGCATGTAGCTATGCATATGATCAAGCAGCAGAAAGAGTTTGTTTTGAATGTTCCGGATGTGTCTATTGTTGAGCATTTCGATAAAGTGGATATGAGTTCATCCCGAATTGATGATAAGTTCACATTGTCAGGACTTACTCAAGGCAAAGCAACATCAATTAATGCACCAGTT
>JANQEC010000226.1 GCA_028278585.1 Cyclobacteriaceae bacterium
ATTAAATCGCTTGAAGACCCCAGGATCATCAAACAGTTCACACCTGTTGTTTACGGATCTTCAAAAATCATTTCTTTTTACAGGAAAGCACTTAATAAAGAGGATTTCAACTACCATCAAATCCCATCGCTTGATAAGATCCATCATAAAAAAGTGAATATTCTGAACGTATGGAATGACGAAGTAGAAATTAAGCCCGGTCAGGCCAATGAAAAGGGTGGAAAATATGCACGGCTGGCCCTTCAAAAAGCGACTGAGGATCTGAAGGAAGGAAAAATCCAGGCGATTGCAACTGCCCCATTGAGCAAAGAGCTGGTACAAGATGAGAATTTCAAATTTCCTGGTCATACCGAATACCTCACTCAGGAAGCGGATGCCAAAGACAGCCTGATGTTTTTGGTACATGAGGACATTCGTGTTGGGGTTGTAACCGGACATGTGCCGCTCAAGGAGGTCAGTGGTAAGATCAGTCAGGAGAAAATCACGTCTAAACTCAAAATCATGATCAAATCCTTGCAAAAGGATTTCGGGATCAAAAAACCAAGAGTTGCAGTGTTGGGTATAAATCCCCATGCCGGAGAAAATGGCTTGCTCGGTGATGAAGAAGAAAAGATCATTAATCCGGTCATCACCCAATTCAAAAATGAGCATCATCTTGTTTTCGGTCCATTCCCGGCTGACGGATTTTTCGGAATGGCGAGTTACAAAAATTTTGATGGGATCTTAGCTATGTACCACGATCAGGGGTTGGTGCCATTCAAAACGTTGGCTTTCGAAAGTGGAGTGAATTACACTGCTGGTCTTTCATTTGTCAGAACTTCTCCCGATCATGGCACTGCATTCGCGATTGCTGGTAAAAACGAAGCGGATCCAACTTCATTCCGGAATGCGCTTTATATGGCAGATGATATAGTAAAGCAGAGAAATGAAAATGGTGTGGAATAGCTATTCCACTCTTTTAGCAAACATCTTTGAAAACAAGGTTCTCTGATCACCACTTACTAATTCATACTTCCATTCAAAACTTTTCTGAGTTATGTTGTAAAAGGTTATTTCGGCTCCACCAGCTGAATTTAATACAAGATTTTTTCCTTCCTCCTTTCCTTTAATACCGGTCAGCATCGTGTTCTTGCCATTTTCAATCCAGGAAATGTTCCACTGATTCATTTTTGGATCGAAGATTCTTATATTCTTTCCCATATAATCTCTCCCTATCCCTTTTGTATTATTCGTGTAATCTGAGAATTTTTCAAACCAGGTATCTTCTATTGCATATCCATCCAAACTATACTTGAAAATCCAGGTAGCCTTACTTTCATGCCAACCCTCATTGGGAATAGAATCACTTGAAGTCACATTCCATTTCCCGACAAGCTGACCAAACTGAAGAGTTTCTTTAGGCGCATTAGAATTGATCTCTCCGTAAATTGATTTCAGCGAAACCATGCGTGAATTCTCAGTTCCACATCCAAGTATACTTATTAAGAGGATAATTGCTAAGATCGATCCCATTGATTGATTTCGTACGTAGTTCATGTCTTCTGTAATAAAAGCTTGCTGGCTTCAAATGTAAGTTTGGAAAGTAGCTCTCATAAGAAGCGAATCCTTATGTTTTTCTTAGGTTTCTATTTTCTCGTAAACGACCCTGAAATTTCACGTAAACTTAGACTGGTAAAAGGCGCTGGAAGTTAACCTACCTGGGTTATACACCGTTTGAAAATTTGATTAGACAATGCGTAGAAAATTCATAAAAAGATTACTTGCTCTTTCACTAGGTTCCCTATTGTATCCATCAAAAGGGATCAGTAAAGAAAAGGACTTAAGTTGCCGGACCGGGGCTGATGTTGAAGGTCCGTTTTACAGAAAAAATGCTCCATCAAGAAAGGATATAACCAAAGGCTATGATGGTCAAAAAGAAACATTGGTAGTGAAGGGAAGGGTTTATGCAAAAGATTGTAATAGTCCATTAGCCAACGCTGTGGTAGATATCTGGCACGCATCACCGGAGGGTATGTATGACAATCGAAGTAACAAATTCCTCTTCCGCGGTAAAGTTTCAACCGATTCTGAGGGATACTATGAATTTAGAACCATCAAACCAGGAGTTTACCAATCGAGACCACGACATATCCATTATAAAGTGAGACATGCCAACCACCAGGAACTCACCACTCAACTTTACTTTGAGAATGATAAGTTTCTAAAGACCGACCGTACAGCCATAAGAAGTAAAGGTCATAGAAGGGCCATGAAAATAGAAAGAGCGGATGACCTGGATCAAGTTACGTTTGACATCTACCTGGGCTGATCTTCCAGGTTTTCAATATTCCCAATTCTAATGTTTTTGTTAGGTTTTGAATTTGCCTGATTTTTTGAACGGATATGATATAAACTTTACCAAATCAAAAAAACTAAGGACATGAATAGAGCAATGTTCAGAAATACGATCTTTATGTTATTCACTATCATCGGTTTTCAATCCTTCTCCCAGAAAGAGTCAAGCATAGTCCCTGAATGGGTTCAAGATCATTGGGACTATGTTACCCAAGGTGAATGGATAGCTCCTAATCCCTATCAGAGTGAGGCCATTCCTTTTGATTCGTATGGTATGCGATTTGAAGTGGCGACCGGCGGCATGGTTATCACGGGAAAACTATATGGGATTAAAAATGGAAAAGAAGTAAAAACCCTTTGGAAATTCGTCAATTACTGGCATCCCGGAGAAAAACGATTGATCCAAATTCAATATGGGAATAATCCCAGGCTGGGAAACATCGCCATTGGAGAAGGATTTGATAGCGGCGATCCCACCAGGGACGAATCCATAGTAGAATCATTCAAAAATGATGGATCTACTTTCAAAGTGGGTCATAAATCCGAATATAGAGATAATAAGATCATTTCAAACTCTTTTGATGTACTTGGAGATGAATGGAAGCCCCGGGGAAATTTTGTCTGGACCCTGAAAGATCAGTAGTTCCTAATTGCGATCAGATCACCGCTGTAGCTCTTGAGCTGTCCGTAAAGTAACATGCCTCCATCTTCCCAAATAGTGAATGCGGGATCGTTTCTAGGTACACTTCCGTATACCGGGTACAAATCAGTTAACTCTTTGGTTCCAAAATCAAAATAACAAATTTGGGCCTTCTCTCTACTGAAATAGTAGATACCCTCCCGCCCGACTTTCCAACTACCCCAATCACCGGAATTAAGGTCTTCGATGATCTTTTCTTCAGTACCATCCATTTTAATCTCCCAAATCCCATCCCGGTGTAGCCTTGTTATGAACGCTCTTCCAAAACCATAGGCTTCTTGCAAGAAATATCCACCGGAACTATGTATCTTCCTTAGTCTTCCATTAGAAAGTGACTGAGCCCAAATGTTCCAGTCTCCGTCAATATTGGAGGAACAATACACAAAACTTCCATCACGAGACCAGGATGGGTTGATGTAGTCGCCATCACTGTCAGTAACTTGTTTAATTTCATTCCCATCCTTATCCACTATATATACTTGATGACTTCCACTTGCATTGGACTCAAAGGCTACCAGTTTCCCATCGGGAGACCATTTGGGTTTTCCGCTGAATCCTTTTTCCAAATGCGTCAATTGGTGCAGGGATCGATCTCCAAATCGATACTTCCATATTTCATAATTCCCCGAGCGATTGGAACTAAAGACAATTTCACGTCCATCTTTCGAAACATCCGGATGCAGTTCCCATTGCGAAGAAGTCAATACCATAGAATCCTCTAAAGGTTGTCCATTCAAATTAGAAATGATCAGATCCGTGTCTTTCATCCATTTTTCACCAATGATAAGTCCATTCTGCACCGTTGGGTTTTGAATACTTTCTCCATAAGGTATTTTTATTATTCGCTCTGGAGTTGCCGGATTTTTCTTACTGCTAACATTCAGCTTCCAAAGGTTCTCTCCCCCGTCCATATCTGATGAAATCAAAAGTGTGGATTCATCTTCCCAGTCAAATCCCAGGATATTTCGATTAATCTGTGTGAGTCGACTCAGTGTTGAAGACGAAAGATCAAGGTTATAGATGTCCTGATCACCTTCCGACACTGTTCTTACAAAAGCCAGTGATTTTCCATCCGGGCTATAGCGTGGATTAGAATCTCCCCATGTGTCCAGGGCTGATACCACCTGGAGTTCAGAAGTGTCTTCTTTCAATGAGTATTTATACACTGAATGCCTGGCCTTACTCGAATCATATGCTACATATGAGATCTCCTCTCCATCCGGTGACCAGGCCATACCTACATATTGAGTATTGATCTCAACAACATTAAGAAGTGACTTATCCTTCACTGAAAAAATATGAATACCATTTTTCTTATTTCTAACACCAAATGCCGCAACCGATTCTTCATCAGGTGACCATACCGGTTTGAGGAAATAACCATCGGAACTCGTCAGCTGTACAGAAGAATCACCTGAAGTCGATTTTAATAAAATGTCTGAGAAATTTTTGTTCGCTTTGCTACTGATATACGCAACCCAACCACCACTCCCAGATAAAGACGGATGATACTCCCATCCTTTGTCTGCCGTCATCGGAGTACTAGTCACCGGGGGTGCAGGGTCCGATTGAAGAAATCCGAACAAGACAATTATTAGTGTTATGGCTGCAGCGACTGGAATTACTACTCGCATAATTCTTCTGCCGGTATTTTCAGGACGCTTCCTCGTTATGGTTGCTACCAACCGATATCCTGACTTAGAAATTGTATCAATGAATTTTGGATCTGTTGGTTTATCCTCAAACACCCGTCTTAACTCAGAGATCGCACGTGTGAGAACCATTTCAACCACAATAGTCTCTGCCCACACGGTTTCAAACAAGTACTGCTTCGAAACCACTTCACCTTTTGCCTCCACCAGGCACATGAGAACTTGCATGATCTTGGGTTCTATTTTCACGCTTTTCCCATTCCTGGTTATCGTATTGATTTTAGGATCAATTCGAACATCATTAATATAAAAAGAATGGCTCATCTTGTTTCAAGATCAATACAAGGCTAACGTATGCATACTTTTCAAGTTAATCCATTATGAAAACCTAAGGAAAACCTAAGGATTTTCAATGGCCTTATTTGCACTAATAATATCTATATCTTTTCCTTCCATTCCCATAAGGTATTTCTATTGATGGTCCCATTCTTTTAGGGCTAAAAACAATGAAATACAAAAGATCAATTCTTGAAAAAGGCTTAATACTAATACTTAGCCTGGGCTGTTTCAGCTGCTATCCGCAAAAAAAAGAACGACTGAAATACCCTGTTACTGTAAAAGAAGTAGAAACCAAAACCTATCATGGAGAGGAGATTACTGATGAATTCTCATGGTTAGTTGATGCCACCACAAGTAAAACAAAAAAATGGGCATCAGACCAGGATACGTTGATGAGGAGTTATACCAGGTCATGGTCTGAGTATAATAAGTTAAAAAACAAGGTTCAAACATTATTGACCGTCAGCGGGAGGTCGGAATTACCTATGATCGCCGGAGGCAAGACTTTTTATCTCAAAGACAGCGAAAAAAGAACGTGGGATCTTTATATAAAGGAAAATGACGAGGAGCGGAGCGTCTTTGGAGATACTCCACCAATTAATCCCAGAGCCTTCTATTTTCATTTGCCAAGCCCGGATGGAAAATATGTTGCAATGGCCGTAGCAGGCCAATACTTCGATTGGAAAGTTCTGGATGTTGAAACGGGAAAGCTTCTTAACGAAACACTCCCCGGTAATAATCTAGGGGGTACCAGGCTTGCCTGGAGCAGAGACAGCAAATCATTTTATTATATAGGCAATACAAAAACAGCTGAAGATGGATCACGATCCGGGTACGTCGTAAAGCGCCACATACCAGGACAACCCGCAACAGAAGACAAAGTAGTATTCACTCCGGGTTCTGATGGATCAAAACTAGAATTAGCAGTCTGCAGAGGAGGCGATTACCTGGTTATTGCCGAAAGAGAAGGTGCAGCCACTGCTTCAAAGATCCATTACATGATCACTAAGTCTGATAAAGTAGTTCCGTTGATCAGCGATGCAACAGCTTCCTTTATTTTCTTAGGCAACGATGGGAAAAATTTTTACTTCCAGACAGACCATAACGCGCCCAAAGGGCGCGTAATAAGCATCAATATTGATCGCTCTGCCTCTTCCAATTGGAGAGAGCTTATTCCCGAACAACAAAAACCGGTAATGGGCTATCAATCTGCAGGTGGTACTTTTTTACCTCTGATGGCTGGGAACAAATTCGTGATCCCCTACCAGGAAAACTTAAAACAATACCTTGGAGTATTCAATCTTTCCGGGAAAAGGGAAAAGGAAATCGAGCTCCCAAGCGGTGGACTTTATTTTAATACCAATGGCTTAAATGCATTGAGTGGAATTCGGGATTCTAACAAAGTTTTAACTCGTTTCATAGGTATCACCGAACCAAACACCATTCTTGAGATCGATATTGTTTCTGGTGAAATTCGGCCTTTTAGCAGGGCAAATACAAATTTTGATGCATCTCAATATGTGAGCGAAATTGTGTTTAGCAGCAGCAAAGACGGAACCAAAATCCCTATTTCTCTCACCTACAAGAAAGGATTAAAAAAGAACGGAAAAGCACCATTGATCATGCAAGTGTATGGAGCAATCGCCTTCACTAACTATCCGTACTTCCAAGGCGACTACATCACCTGGCTTGAAATGGGTGGAATTCATGGTGTAGCACATATAAGGGGTGGTGGTGCCCTTGGATCAGGTTGGCATCAGTCCGGAATTGCAAGGAATAAACAAAACGGTATCGATGATTACATTTCAGCCATTGAGTATGTTTCAAAGGAGAAATACGCTAGTCCAGATAAAATCGTCATCAATGGGGTTAGCGCTGGCGCCATTCCTGTCGCCGCTGTACTAACTCAAAAACCCGAAATAGTAGGAGCTGCAGTACTTCACTACGGAATGATGGACATGGTATCCTATGCAGAAACATTTTCTGATGATGCGAACCATGCGTACATGATCCCGGAATTAGGCACCGCCTCAAACAAAGATGATTTTGAAGTGTTGAAACAATACTCGCCGTATCAGAAATTGACTAAAGAAACATGTTATCCACCAGTTTTAGCACTTACCAGCGATGCGGACACACCTTTGGATACGGACAGCTACAGATTCATAGCAGCCCTTCAGAATCTAAATCCAAAATGCACCAATGAATACCTGCTGCAGATGGCCTGGGGGTCAATGCATTCAAGTTTTGGATCTCAAACTCATTCACCTATTGACACTTTCACAGACGAAATAGCTTTTCTGATAAAATCTCTGAATTTGAATGTTGATGATTGGTTAGCGAACTAGCATGAGTTAGTTTTTTGTTCGATTAGGCGCCCAACTTTAGGTTTATGCAGGGGCGCCTTTTCTATTCATTGGACTCCAGGTAAACCATTCTGTTTACGTAATCAAGTGTTAGGAGGTAATCATCAAAAAAAGCATTTCCAACCGCATTGTGCATTCCCTGATTGTGAGTGAATCCCAGAACCGAATCTTTGCTGAAAATTCCAATGGACATATCTTCCACGTGAACGAGTTTAATTGAAAATTTTCCCCTTGCCCCACTGGCACTAACCTTTGCATTTGGAAGATTTACCTCTTTAAGATCCAAACGTCTTGCATCGTTATCCTTTAGTCCAATAGCTACATTAGCTCCCGTATCAAGCCAGGCAGATACTTTTTTACCCTTTATCGTGAGGTTGGGGATCGTTGGGATCTTGCCTCCAGCAAGTTTCAGCGGAAACTTCACATAGGTGTTTGCTGATTTTCCAGACAGAAAATCGTCTGGCAGTGAAGTATAAAAAGTTAAATTTTCATCCTTGTAGTCAATTGAAGTAATCCTATCTTTTAAAAAACTATAACCCAGGATTCCATCTACATCTACACCTGATTCTTCAAAATGAGACATATCAGATGAGATGGCTTCTAAGTCCATCACTAATAAATCTCCAATTTTCAGACGCTCAATGGTCGTCGGATAAAAAGGAATATTTTTACTTCCGAAACCGAGAACATTTCCTCCACTTTTTCCAAGCTTCAATTCTAATTTCTTCGCAAGTTGTAAAGATATCTGTGAGGGGTATATACCTGTATCTACAAAAAAATTATATGGCCCCTCGTCATTTATATAAACGCTGGCAACTATTGAATTTTGATTGTACTTGAATTTGGCTGTTGAAGTCTTGACTTCAGGCTTTTGGAGCATTCTCAACCCATGATTTGAAACATTGGCCACCCCCATACATAAGAAGGCAAAAACCGAAAATGCCCAGGTCTTGATAGTTGTTTTTTTCATCATTCGTTTTTCATCAAAAAAAATGACTTAAAAACTGGCTTAAAGGGATAAAAACTAAAGTTTTCCTTAGGGTTTTGTAAGAAAATCATAAGTTGTCCTGAAATCACGGAGAGGGACCAGGAATTAAATGCAGAAATGATCTAGTCAAATGTTTTGTAGTCCCCCCAATCTATCTAAATTTGCGGTTCTTTATCGGAAGGTGAGTAAAATGAAGAATTCAAGGCGTTATAAAATTGAGATTTTTGGCCTTAGTAACGATGCTCATAATTTTGAATTTGAGTATGACAATGAGTTCTTCTCGGAATTTGAAAACAGTCTGATAAGCGAGGGCAAAGGCTCTTGTAATGTTGACTTGGTGAAGTCTGATTCAATGTTGGATTTGAATTTGAAAATTGAGGGAATTGTGGAGCTGGTTTGCGATAGAAGTCTTGAAAAATTCAATCATCCAATTTCTGTAAGTCAGGAAGTTATCTACAAATATGGTGATGAAGATGTAGAATTGAGTGAGAACGTATTTGTAATAACAAAAGACACACAAGAAATCAACATTAGTGATTTTTTATATGAGTCTATCTCGCTTGAAATACCGATGAAAAAACTTCATCCAAGATTTAAGGATGATAGTGAAAATGATGAATTAATTTATTCCTCTAATGAAGAGGAAACCAATAAAGATGAGGTTGATCCCAGGTGGGAAGCCTTGAAAAAATTGAAATAGAAGAGTATTTACGTTTTAAGACAAAGGAAATAAAATGGCGCATCCAAAACGCAAAATTTCGAAGACCAGAAGGGATAAAAGAAGAACCCATTATAAGGCAACACCTAAGAATTACGTGATCTGCCCCACAACTGGTGAGCCACATTTACCCCATCGGGCATTCTGGCACGAGGGAAAACTATACTACAAGGGAAAAGTAGTGATGGAAAAGGAAGTATTAGCTTAAGCTAATCTTTTATGTCGCGAATTCAAGCCGCTATTACCGGAATCCATGGCTATGTTCCAGAAGATGTTCTCACGAACAAGGATCTGGAATCAATGGTTGATACCAACGATGAATGGATCACTACCAGGACCGGTATTAAAGAGCGTCGTATTCTAAAAGGCGAAGACCAGGGTACTTCTGTAATGGCGGTAAAGGCACTGGAGGGACTTTTAAGAAAAACGAATACCAAGGCAGAAGAAATAGATTTAATCATCTGTGCCACCACCACGCCGGATATGGTATTCCCGGCAACTGCTAATGTTATAGCTAATAAAATTGGAGCAGTAAATGCCTTTGGATATGATCTCCAGGCCGCTTGTTCTGGTTTCATTTATGCATTGACTACAGGTTCTCAATTTATCGAAACCGGAAAATACAAAAAGGTGGTTGTAATCGGTGCGGACAAAATGTCTTCCATTGTCGATTATACTGATCGTACTACTTGTATCATTTTTGGAGATGGTGGAGGTGCTCTTATGCTTGAACCGACTGAGCAAGATTTTGGAATCAAAGATTCTATTCTTAGGTCGGATGGTTCAGGGGAACCGTATCTTCATATGAAGGCAGGTGGAAGTAGAAGGCCAGCCACAGTAGACACCGTAAACAACGGGGAGCATTTCGCACGCCAGGAAGGCGCCATGGTATTCAAGTTCGCTGTAAAAAACATGGCAGACATTGCAGCAGAAGTAATGGAAAAAAATGGTTTGTCTAGTGATGATATAGCATACCTCGTCCCCCACCAGGCCAACAAGCGAATTATAGATGCCACTGCCAGAAGGATGGGAATCGGTGATGACAAGGTGATGCTCAACATTCATAAATATGGGAACACCACAAGTGGAACTATACCGCTATGCCTCCATGACTATGAGCATCAATTGAAAAAAGGTGACAACCTTATATTAGCAGCATTTGGCGGAGGCTTCACATGGGGAGCCATCTGGGTAAAATGGGCGTATGACCCTAAATAATCAAAAAGTCAAATCACAAATATCAAATAAAGCATCAGTGTTCAAAGCATCAAAAATCAAACCGGAAGACAAGACAATAACCAACACGCCAGTCGTTTTTGATTTTGAAAATTGTAATTTGAAATTTAATTGAAATTTGGTCCTTGTTATTTGTTTTTTCTAAAGCCAAACCTCATATAGATGGACATTAAAAAATTAACAGCATGGCAACTACAGCAGATATAAAAAATGGTCTTGTCATTGAATTCAACAATGACTTATTCAGTATTGTAGAATTTCAGCATGTGAAGCCTGGAAAAGGCCCTGCATTCGTTAGAACCAAGTTAAAGAGTATAACCACAGGAAAAGTTATTGATAATACTTTTTCTGCTGGACATAAAATAACCACAGCCCGTATAGAAAGGCGTCACTATCAATACCTATATAAGGATGATATGGGTTACCACTTTATGGATACAAATACCTATGAACAGATTTCTATTGAGGAATCCATGATCAATGCACCCAAATTTTTGAAAGATGGTCAGGAAGTAGAAGTTCTTTTTCATGCTGAAGAAGAAAAAGTATTGGGATGCGAGCTACCTCAACATGTAGTTGTAAAGGTGACGTACTCCGAACCAGCGGTTAAAGGCAATACCTCGACAAATGCCACAAAAAATGCTGAAATTGAGACGGGGGCTACCATACAGGTACCATTATTTATTGAACAGGACGAACTAATCAAGATCAACACCGAGGATGGTTCGTACATTGAAAGAGTGAAATAATTGCCCTCAATTTTTGTCTAACTGATTCAACCTATAAGATTTTTTATAATACCTTAGTTACTAAGAGAATTCTATCAACAACTAACCTATGAAGGCCAAAGAAATTCAAGAACTCATAAATTTTCTATCAGATTCGGGTCTGGAAGAAGTGAACATAGAAACCGCAGATTTCAAAGTAAGCATCAAGCGGTCGGCAGAGCAGCATGTAGTTGCAGCAGCTCCAGCGGCGGTTCAGGCAGCTCCCGCTCCAGCCCCTCAAGCAGCAGCTCCTGCAACTCCTCAACCGGCAAGTCCGGCAGAAGGAAGTAGTGGATCTGATTCAAATCTTATTGAGATCAAATCTCCAATGATCGGCACATTCTATCGATCATCAAATCCTGATTCTCCAGCATTTGTGGAAGTTGGAAGCACGATCAAACCTGGAGATACTGTGTGCATTGTAGAAGCTATGAAGCTATTCAATGAAATTGAATCTGAAATTTCAGGTAAGATTGTGAAAGTCCTCATCGACAATTCACAACCGGTTGAGTTCGATCAGCCACTTTTCCTAGTTGATCCTTCTTAAACTTCTTATAGATGTTCAACAAAATATTAATTGCCAACCGAGGTGAAATTGCACTACGTATCATTCGAACGTGCAAAGAGATGGGTATCAAAACAGTGGCAGTCTACTCTACTGCTGATGCAGAAAGCCTTCATGTACGCTTTGCGGATGAAGCTGTTTGCATTGGGCCACCCCAGGGAAAAGATTCTTATCTAAACATTCCCAACATAATTTCTGCTGCAGAAGTAACAAATGCAGACGCCATCCACCCAGGATATGGGTTCTTGGCAGAAAATGCTGAGTTCTCTCGTGTTTGCGATGAATATAAGATCAAGTTTATCGGCGCCAGCGAGCAAATGATCAATGACATGGGAGACAAGGCAACAGCCAAAGCCACCATGCAAAAAGCCGGCGTGCCAACGATCCCTGGATCAGATGGGCTTCTTGATACTGTGGAAGAAGGAAAGAAACTGGCAAAAAAAATAGGATATCCGGTTATGTTAAAAGCAACTGCCGGAGGCGGAGGAAAAGGAATGCGCCTGGTAAAAAAAGAAGGCGAATTCAAAAAAGCATGGGATGATGCCAAACAAGAGTCCGGAGCAGCATTTGGTAATGATGGCCTTTACATGGAGAAATTCGTAGAAGAGCCAAGACATGTTGAAATTCAGATCGTTGGAGATAAAAAGGGAAAAGCATGTCATCTCTCCGAAAGAGATTGTTCCATTCAGAGAAGACACCAAAAACTACTGGAAGAGACTCCATCCCCTATTGTAACCCAGGAGTTGAGAGAAAAAATGGGACAGGCCGCGGTAAAAGGGGCAGAAGCTATAAAGTATGAAGGAGCTGGTACGGTTGAATTCCTGGTAGACAAGCACGGAGACTTCTACTTCATGGAAATGAATACCAGAATTCAGGTAGAGCATCCGATTACCGAAGAAGTGACCGACTATGACTTGATCAAAGAACAGATCAAAGTCGCTGCTGGTGAATTGATCTCAGGTCGCAATTACTATCCCCAGCTTTGTTCAATCGAATGCAGGATCAATGCTGAAGACCCGACCAATGATTTCAGACCTAGTCCAGGTAAAATCACAAATTTGCACTTGCCCGGGGGGCACGGTATTCGGGTCGACAGTCATGTTTATGCCGGCTACACCATTCCGCCGTATTATGATTCAATGATTGCGAAGTTGATCGTAACTGCTCAAACCAGGGAGGAAGCAATCATTAAAATGAAACGAGCATTGAGTGAAACGGTGATTGAGGGAATCAAAACCACGATTCCTTTCCATTTGAAATTGATGGATGATGAGAAATTCAAGTCTGGTATGTTCACGACTGCTTTCATGGATACGTTCGATTTGAGCGATTTGTAGCCCGGTAACTTAAATATACATTCTCACCACTCTCTCTTTGACTACCTTCGTGATCTACGCTCTGTATATCTAAGAGAATGGGATTAAAGGAAAATGGTGTTAAGCGGCTATTGTTTTTTGCTGTTGTTCTAGGGTGGTTTCTTTCCCACATTCCATTTCTATCGGCTGATGCTGATATTCATATCAGAACAGGAGGCAGCAGAGGATCTTGGTCCGATGAAGGTTTATACACCAGTCAGGTAAGAAACTACATCAACCACGGATTATTTGACTTGTTGGAGAGTGATGCTGTATTAAAGACCCCTCTCCTTTCTGCTTATCTCTACCTTCCCTTTATTGGTTTTGGAACTAGCCTCGAGGTAGCGCGAGTAGCTACTGTGACATTCTTACTTATCTCAATGTTCATTTTCGCTCGCAGGAGGGAGCTTTACAGTGCAGGTAGCATACTCATACTTACAACCTTCTTGTTTTACCCCATTCACCAATATTCTCACATTGGAATGGCAGAGATTTACGGAACTCTCCTGCTATTAAATGCCAGCATGTTCTTTTCGGTTTATATCAATGATCAGCGACGGTCATTCTTATACTACACTTATCTTTCGCTGTTTTTAGCAGTGCTCTTTAAAATCCAATTCATTTATGTGTTGGTAATTCCAGTACTAAGCACTCTCTTATCGACATTGTTAAACGGCCGCAGGAATTTAGGTAAGGAGGTTTTAGCATCCATAACAATTCTAATTCTACTCATTTTGGTCATGATATTTCTCTGGTATCTTCCTTTCCAAAACGAATGGGCATCTATCGTTGATCAACAATCCGGAATTTTCACGAGAACCACTATTTCGGTAAATAGCCTGTTAGAAAATATCCAAAGAAATTTCCTGGTGAGAGGTTATTTGCCTTTTACTTCCTCGTTTTTAATTGGATTGCTATGGTCGATCAGGAATCTGGTGAAAAACAGATATGGAAAACACACCAGGGGTATGGTCATATTCAGCATAATTTGGTTTTTTGTCGAATTACATAAACTTCCCATGGATTATTTGCCAGTCAGGTATCTGATAAGCCTGTACTTTTCGATGGGATTGCTCATTTCCATTGTCACCGCTGATATTCTGATTTCCAATAATACTAGGCCAGCCAGGTTAATAGCCGGATTAACACTGCTGGCATTGTTAATTGTCAACTCCTACCATTATCGCAGATCTTTTACCAATCGAGCATATTCTATCGCCAATATCAATGAGTACATATCTTTCTGTACCACTCCAGAGGACGTGCTAATAGGTACCTGGGCAACATCCTTCAATTGGAAATCCAAGAATTTTGCTATTCCTGTTTGGCACGAATTTCTTTGGACTGATAATCCAATCGGGGATTTGAAACCCAGGGTCGTCGTTAGTGAACCAGATGAAAGGGAATCAGATTTTGCTTATAAACAAAGAGTAATTGACCTGACTAAACTCTCAGATTCTACCCGACAGTTCAGGTTAGCCTATTGGAATATCAATCTTTATTGGATACCAAAAAACGAAAAAGATCGGTAATCAAATCGTATTAGGAATTCACTTTTTCGTCTAACGCATTGTACCAGTCTTCTCCAAATTTTCTAATCAATGCTTCCTTCAGGAATTTGAAAACAGGAACTTTGAGTTCTTTACCAAGATCACATGCCGGAGAACATATGCTCCAACGATCATAGTTCAGCGCTTCGAATTCAGGAAGTTTTGAAATTCTAATTGGATACAAATGACACGAGATGGGTTTTTTGAAATCTGTTTTTCCATCCTTATGAGCTTGTTCAATGCTACATTTTAAAACACCATGATCATCATAAAAAGCGAATGCGCATTCTTTATTGTCAATCGTTGTAGTTGAATATTCACCATCTTCATCAAGAATGTATCCACCTTCTTTCTCCAGGACACTGATGGCGTTCTGAGCCAGGTAGGGTTTTACAGTGTCGATCACATTTTCTATCAGCGGAAGTTCTTCTTTGGAAAGAGGTGCCCCAAGATCTCCCTCAACACAACAAGCACCTTTGCACTTCTGTAAATCACAGACAAAAGCCTCTTCTATCACATCATCAGAGATTAAGGTTTTTCCAATTTCAATCATTGCACAAATTTTTGAAAAAAAAGTGAACCATTTTCACTAACTCACGTTTTCTTTACACCTAAATTGATGTAGGTACATACATTTAATAAACATTTGAAAACATGATTAAAGCATTTATCATTCTAGCAGCATTTTTTAGCGGAGAAGCTAAAGATGTAAAAGTTAACACCAAGGCCAGTACCATTGAGTGGACTGGGTCTAAGGTAGTTGGCAAGACACACTCTGGCACTCTTCAATTGGCAAGCGGATCACTTGATATCTCTAAAGGAGTTTTAAAAGGTGGATCATTCGTTGTTGACATGACAACCTTGGAGGATACTGATCTTACCGGTGAATGGAAAGGAAAACTAGAAGGACATCTGAAATCAGATGATTTCTTCGGTGTTGAAAAATTTCCAACTGCGGAGTTTACCATAACGAAAGTGAAATCCACTGACAATGGAACATATGATGTTAATGGAGACATCACCATTAAAGGAAAAACCGAATCAATCTCATTTTCAACAACCCTCATTGAAGCTGGTGACGGCTATGAAGCATCTGCTTCCATAACTATCGATCGATCAAAATTTGATGTGAGGTACGGATCAGGATCATTCTTTGATAACCTTGGTGACAAAGCCATTAGTGATGAATTTAAGCTGGAGGTAAAATTGGTGACGGCTGGAGCTGGCAGCTAATAACGCTACGCATAATAACTAAAGCCATCTTAAGAAATTAGGATGGCTTTTTTGTTGCATCACGGTAGGGTCTTTCTACTAAGATTTGTAATTCGATTAGTCAATTCACTCAACAAACATGAAACAACTAATTCCGCTTTGCCTGGTACTCATCCTTTCCATTTCCTGCAAAGACGATTCTGGACTAAAAGGCCCGTTGGAGGTGAATGAAGTCAACAAAATTCGGCATCTGGAAACACTACGCAATTCAGAAATCAGCATTCGTTTCGATGAGGTGGCCGAAGATTCAAGATGTCCCGCAAACGCTAATTGTGCATGGGAAGGAAATGCGAAAATCAAGTTTACACTAGCAATGAATAAGCGCAGACAAATAGTACCTTTCGAATTGTATGTCTCGAAAATAACCCACCTGGAAATGAAGAATGACACGATCATTTCCGACTATAGAATTGAAGTCATTGCACTTCAACCTTATCCAGAGTCAAGCGATAAAATCCCACAATCCGACTATATCGCTGAAATTAGGGTTGAGAAGAGAAATTCGCTTTCTCAAAATTAGAAGCAACACATGCGTTGATCAGTAGGGTTTTCGATCGACTTGATGTACAAATAGTACATCAACACATAGTCCTATGAGAGATCTGCGTACACATTTCCAGTTGAAACCAGTAGTTTTCATCCTTTACATCCTTCCATTCCTGTTTAGCTGTGAGGATTGTCACTTAGAAACCTATGAAACGTATATTTATAACCCTATCTATATTGACGTGGATTCATTAGAAGGAATGGTAAAGACTCTCCCTCCAAGAGAAGTTGAAAGACCAGGTGGGCTATACTATAAAGATGGCTTTGTCTATATCCTGGAACTTGGAGAAGAAGAATACTTGTACGAATATTTTGAAGATGGCTCTTTCAATTATAACCTGCGATTAAATGAAACCGGCATTCATGTAATTGATGATACCAATCCATCCTCTCCGGTTCATGTCGCATTTGTCAACGTTCCCGGGATCAATGGTTTAACCGCAAGAGGAGATAAACTTTATGCAGATTCATTTACTGACCTTTTGGTTTTCGATATTTCCGATCCACGATCTCCGTCTTTGAATCAACGAATAAAAAATGTGTACAAAAACTTATATTATTCAGGCCATTATGTTGATGATTCATTAGGGGTAAGAACTGGATATAAAACGACCCCAACTACCTATGAAAATGAAGTGT
>JANQEC010000239.1 GCA_028278585.1 Cyclobacteriaceae bacterium
TTGCCGCTTTCCCATTACTCAGTTCGTTTCTCTTCAACCATAAAAAAAGCAATGCCTGCAGAAAGGAATGCTAGAGCTGAGCTTAACAATCCCACCCACTTGTATGTAACAATAAATCCGTCTTGAAAAATTGTATTCACTTCTGACTGTAAACCACTTTCATACGCAATTGGTGCACGAGCTTCGCCCAATTTAGTTGTCTCGATGAGTAACTCGTTTGACTGTTCGTTTGACAGGCCAAGCATACCTATTTCCTTCATTGAGTAATTGGTGAAAAGCAGAATCGCAACCGCCCCTAGTATTGCATTGATAAAAGTTCCGGAAATTCTTGTAACACTGTTGTTAATTCCGGAAGCAATCCCTGATTTACTGTCATCCACGCAACTCATTACTGCAGTTGTAAGAGGAACTACCGTTATAGACATTCCTATCGCAAATATTAGAAACGGTGGAAAAAATGTGGTCCAATAATCAGATGGTCCAGCGGTTATTCCAATCATTGCCATCCATAACATCCCCAACCCTGTTAGAGTGGGTCCTATTATCAGGAAATTTCTAAAACCGTATTTGTCGGACAAAGAACCCATTTTTCTTGCAAGCAAGACCATGGTAAATGAAAACGGAAGAAACGTTAGTCCGGCCTGAAGTTGTGAATATCCTTGTATTTGAATGATGTTCAACGAAAGGAAAAGCATGATGGCTCCAAGTCCGGCGTAAAGGAAGAAGCTGAGAAGGTTAACGCCAGAAAAAGTTTTGCTTTTGAATAAGTTCAATGGGATCATTGGCTGATCCACTCTTTTTTCAACAACTATAAAGACTCCCAATAAAAACGCTCCTCCGATCAAGCTAGACAGAACTATTGGGTGGTTATAGCCAATCTCAGGCATTTCTAAAAAACCAAAAGTGATCAATGCAAGACTGAGTACTAGCAAAACTGCGCCCCAAATATCTACTTTGGAACTTCCTGGCTCCTTACTTTCAGGCACTTTGAAATGAAGTACGAAAATTGAAAAGAGTCCCAATGGCACATTAATGAAGAAGATAAACCTCCACAAGCCAATGTCAGCGAGCGCTCCACCCAGAACAGGACCACAGATGGTAACAATAGTTGTAGCCGCTGACCATGAGCCGATTGCTTTTCCCTTTTCTTCCTTGCTGAAGATGGCTGAAATAATTGCCAGACTCCCCGGAATCATTAATGCCCCGCCAATTCCCTGGATCATTCTGAAAATTATCAGAAGTGTTATGCTTGGAGAGATTCCGCATAAGATTGAACCGATGGTGAAGACCAGTATACCAAATTTGAATACCTTAACTCGACCTAATTTGTCCCCAAGGCTTCCGCCAACAATGATCAAAGCAGCCAACATTAGTAGGTAGCCATTCAGAACCCAAAAAAGATCTGAGCCTGATGCGCCGAGATCTCTTTGTAGCGAAGGCAAAATTACGTTTAAAGCAGTCCCGTCAATAAACGCCATACTCGAGGCAAGAATTGTCGATACAAGTGTCCATCTTCCGGTTGGACAATTAAGTGGGTACTGATGTTGGGAAACTGTGCTCATAGTCTAAGTTACGCAACTAACAATCAAGTGACGTAATAGGTTGCGATTCATGGACAGAGAATGTCAATTTACATAAGGAAGATCAACGTACCCACCCCGGCAAAAATGATCATTGCACAGATCGAATACATTGTATTAATAAGCAGCAACTTAAAGAAAGTAACGAACCACCGCTGTTGATAAACTTTCCGGAGAGCGATTAGAAGATAAAGCTGCAGGATGACTATTGTTATGAAAAAAGCCCATTGACTAAGGAAAACACTTGTTGGGAAGATATAATCGATCAGGACCACAAAGATTGTTGAAAGGGCAAAAATGAATGCATGAAAGTGTACTGAGAAAATGAAATGTGATAAGTAGATCTTTTCCGATTTTCTAAACATGAGAAAAAGGAAAAACGCAAACAAGGGAAGTAACAAGAAAAACAACCGGGGAAACCAGATATTAAAAAAGGAATCCAGGAATTCTCCCTCATCACTTTTTTCGATAGCGACAGATGAATCAACAGGACCCAGAACAAGAAAGAAAATAATACTAATGAAGATGAACATGCGTAGAGGAGGTATGTATCGTACCCGTCTGCCAGCTAAAAATTCGTTGGTTAAAAATCCCGGATTGAATAATAATGGGCGCACACTCCGGATAATCAATGAATCAAAAGTGAAATAGTCACCTAGAAAGTCTAGCATAAATTGTTTGAAATGAACCACCCTTTCTTTATGTTCCTGACCACAGGTCGGACAGAACTTGAAGCTCTGATCGAGATTCATTTCACAGTTTTTGCAAATCCTTTCCAATTTCTTCTCTTTATGGTATTATTGATAACTTTTGAAAGAAGTTCGTTGCGTTGAGGATCAAATCTAGTCTTATATGTGTATTCGCCGTGGCATTATCTTTTGCTTCCTCAGCTCAAAGGATCGTGGTAGATACTGCCTCCACTAATAAATATATTATAAAAAGAGAAGTTGCAGATGAAGCCCCTACCCAGCCTGCTAAACCGGAGGACTTAACATTTGGCGACAGAGCATTGTCCATAGGTAAGGGGATATTGAACCGATTAAAGGCTCGTCTTAACCTGGAAGAAGCCAATGAAAGTTTAAAAGCCAAGAAAGAAAAACTTTTGGGCAAACGGGAAGAAGAGGAAACGTCTAAGTCTGATAAGGATAAGGGCAATTAATCAAGCGCCAATTTGGCAGCAAATCACACTTTTAATGCAAGCAAAAATGACAGTTTGTCGGTAAACAGTCCAAAAAAGCTAATGGAACAGCTTTTGATATTTTTCGAGCGTACGAAAAGTGGCAGCTATGAACTTTAATAATTATACAATCAAATCACAGGAAGCACTTCAAAAAGCTACCGAAATTGCGTCAGGAAACCAGCACCAGGTAATAGAGACCGGTCACCTGCTCAAAGCGATCCTCGAATCAGATGAAAGCTTAATTTCATTTTTGTTAAAGAAGCTTGGAGCGAATAAAAATTCAATTGAAAAACAAATTGATGAGGTTATTGATAGCTATCCGGTTGTTACCGGAGGACAACCCTATTTATCCAACGATGCGGCGAAAGCACTGCAAAATGCAGAAAAACATTTGAAAGAATTTGGAGATGAATTTGTAGCTGTCGAGCATATCATACTTGGGTTGCTTGATGGAACAGAGAAAGTGGCCCAGCTTTTAAAAAATGGAGGTTTCGAAAAGAAACAATTGATCGTTGCTATTAAAGAATTAAGAGGAGGAGAGTCAGTGAAAGATCAAAATGCGGAGGCCAAATACCAGTCTCTTTCCAGGTATTC
>JANQEC010000245.1 GCA_028278585.1 Cyclobacteriaceae bacterium
ATCTTTTTCACTGGGTGGAAACGCGTCCGGGAACGACACTTCGGATGATGTATCCGATATTCAGTTCACTTTTAATGACAATGCTTTCGCAGCCTCCAATGCTGTGGACGTTGTAAACGCAATCGGCGCTAGCAGCCATTATAATATCGATTTTAAGGAAGTAGACGCAATTCTCACCCTTTCCGACGGTTTTGACCTGGCGCAACAATCCTATTCCGGGAAAACTCTCAATTTTTCAAGCCAAGAAATGACCGGAAATGGGGTAGCTTTTAGCAACGATGGATCGAAGCTATTTATCTCCGGACAGGATGGAGATGATATTACCATTTATGATTTAAGTATTCCATTCGATGTCTCATCCGCATCCCTCTCCGGAACTTATGATGTCTCAGGAGAGACTGTTGATGTACAGGATGTAGGCTTTAATTCAGATGGCACTAAGATGTACATCATCCACCCCGCAAATGGGATGTTTCAATACTCACTGTCATCACCGTTTGATCTTTCATCTGGAGTGACGTTAGACGGAAGTAAGTCAATAGATGGCACCAAATTTACTTTTAGCATTGATGGATCTCGCCTCTTCACACTTTTTGGAACGCAATATTTCCAATATGACCTGAGTATTCCGTTTGATATTACCTCGGAAACCGAGGAGACAGGTAGTACCTTTCACTCACTTACGATAGCCGGAGGGATGGTGTTCTCGCCTGATGGCATGGAACTATTTGGCATTAGAGGTCAGAATGACAGAATTTACCGGCTTTCAGTTGGTGAGCCATTTGATATTTCGGGTGGTGTAAGCACCTTATCTACATTCTACGTGGGTTCTCAGGAACTCCAGCCACTCGATCTTGCCTTTAGTCCGGACGGATCAAGGCTTTTTGTGGTCGGCATTAGCGACGAAGTAAATCAGTACGAGATCAGTCTGGATGATTTCACAGAGTCGACTTCAAACGATGGATCCGTAACAGGCTCGTTTACTTTGAATGTTAACTCCGACCTGTTCACAAATGCCGGAGGAAACCTTACACAAGGGGTTGATTACACGATACCTGGTTTGCCTGCAGGAATGAGTTCTTCTCTGGCCGTGGCAGCCAATGGTCTTTCAGCGACTCTTTCGCTCAGTGGCAACGCGGACGACCACCAGAATGCTAATGATGTCTCTGGTCTCGCCCTGAACTTCACCAATTCTGCTTTTGCATCGGGAGATGCCACAGCAGTAATCAACTCCAACTTTATCATCAACACGAACATTGATTTCGATGATAATGGAACACTTTCATACAATGGCCTTCTGTACGAATCACATAAAAACGACGGATCCGTTGAAGGCTCTGTAGTGATCAGCATTACAAACGAAACATTCACTAACGCCAGTGGATCCTTAACGGAGGGAGTTGATTTTTCCATCTCCGGAGTACCATCCGGACTGACTCCTCAACTTTCTGTAGCAGCAGACGGACTTTCTGCCACTTTAACGTTCACCGGGTCGGTGAATGATCATCAAAGTATCAATGATGTCAGCGACCTGATTTTCACCTTCGAAAACACGGCGTTTTCTACCACTGATGCAGTGAATGTTTTCAATGCTATTAATTACAGTTCAGGAATTGGGATTGCCTTTGACGACAACAACCCCAGGCTCATATATGGTAACCAGTTCGACCTTTTCGGTGATGAGTCGGCACAATTAGCGACTTTTAGCGTGGCTGGTGAAGATGCCTCTCCAGGTGGAATGGCTTTCAGTAATGATGGAATGAAAATGTTTTATGTAGGTTACGATAACCAGCATGTTTATGAATACCATCTGACCAATGCATTTGATGTATCGTCAGGAGTTACCTACAGCGGAATCTCTTATGATGTTTCAGGACAGGTTCCTTCCCCTTCTGATCTTCTTTTCAACCCAGATGGAACGATTATGTATTTTATGGACGGCAGTGGAGATGAAATAGAACAATATAGTCTTTCAGTTGGTTTTGACTTGTCATCAACCATCATGCATCAGGGGTTTTTTGATGTTGGTTCTCAGGACATCCAGCCAGCAGGAATCGCCTTTAGCCCTAATGGAAGAAAAATGTACATGGCAGGTTCTTCAAATGACAAAATCTATCAATACACACTGGCTACACCATATGACATTACCTCGGGAGTTACATATGATGGAGTGGAAGCAACCATAACAAGCAGGAACTACACCGACATTCAAATCTCTGAAGACGGAAGTAAGATATTCGTTTCCAATAGTGCATTCCCGGGACCATCAAGAATACAACAGTATGACTTAACGACACCATTTGATATCTCAGGCGGCATTTCAGCAAGCCATGATTTTTACTTCCATGAAATCGATAACGGCCCTACAGCTTTTAAAGTCAGTCCGGACAGAAAAACCCTTTTGGTGCTTGGAGCTCAAAATGATCAGATATATCAATTTAATCTGCCGGTTGATGGATTCAATGAGGTGCAATTGAACGATGGCGGAATTGAAGGGTCGTTGAATATAGATATAGTTGATGAGCAATTCACCAACGCAGGAAGCAACATGACACACGGTTCTGAATATACGATTGACAACCTGCCAGCAGGGCTCACGCCGACTATGAGTGTTGCCGCTGACGGGCAATCCGTAACGCTGACACTTTCAGGAAAAGCAACAGAACACCAGGACAGTGATGATATTGAGCTTGAATTTACATTCAATAATTCTGCATTCGAAGGTGGAAATGCCGGGAATGTAGCTAATTCAACAGGTGCTCAAAGTGCCAGAAACATTGATTTTCGAGACAATAACCCTGCTGTTTTTTACGGAGACGTTATTGACCCCACTAAAACGAGTTACTCCGGAAATTCTTTTAGTGTAGCTACAGAAGATGATTCTCCTTACGGAGTGGCATTCAACAACGACGGAACCAGGGTGTACATCGCCGGAAGCAACAACACGGCAATCTATGAGTATAGCCTGTCAGTGCCTTACAGCCTCTCAGGAACCATCATGTACACTGGAAGCTCACTGGATGTCTTCGGGCAGGCAGATAATCTTGAGGATCTTAGGTTTTCAAACGACGGCCTTCGACTTTTCCTTCTGAGTGATATGGAACAAGGAGTGGTTCAGTTTAACCTCACCACACCTTTCGACCTTTCTACGGCAACCAACAGCGGAGTCACCTACATTGTTTCAGCTCAGGAAAATACTCCATATGGGCTTGCATTCAATGCGGATGGAACCAGGATGTATGTATTAGGCAACAATGAGGAAGTATACCAATATGCTTTGTCCACACCCTTTGATATGTCCGGTGTTTCTTATGAGGGTAAATCCGGATCTATCAGTAAGTCTGACGGGCTGATTCTTTCAACAAGTGGCCGGTATTTACTTGCTGTCAGCAGCGATGAAGCTTCAAGATATTTATTGAACGTTCCATTCGATGTAACCCAGGGGTTGGTATCAGACGCTTCTCTTGATGTTTCGCTTCAGGAAGGCGGTGCCGGTGGAGTTGCCATCAGCCCTGATGGTGCTAAAATATTTCTTGCAGGATCTGATAATGGTGAAATTCATGAATACAATGTGAATATTGGTGGATTCACTGAGAATGTAGCCAATGATGGTTCTCTCGATGGGTCTGCAAGCATTTACATGCTGGACGATACCTTTACGAATGCTGGAGGGACGCTGGCCAATGGTATAGACTATAGTATCACAAACCTTCCTGCTGGTCTGACACCTACGCTATCAGTTGCGGCAGACGGTTACTCAGCAACATTAACTATATCAGGTTCTGTAACAAATCATGGAAACGCAGCGGACCTTGATGGACTGGTGTTTAACTTCACAAATTCTGCATTTAGCAACCATCTGGCAAGTGAGGTTGGAAATACAAACAATCATTCCACTAACATTGGAATTGACTTCCTACCCTATACGGCTAACGACATTGTTTCATTCACTTTTGGTGAGATAGGTGGAAGTGCCACCTTGGATGCAGCAAACCATACCGTAGATGCCTCAGCGGTAGCGGGTACAGATATCTCTGCAATAACTCCTACCATCTCGGTTTCAACTGAAGCTAACATCACACCAAATAGTGGAGTCGAACAGGATTTTTCGGCAACAGTCAATTACACCGTCACTGCTGAAGATGGAACGCCACAAGTTTGGGCAGTAACAATCACAGAAGCCCTTGCCACTCCAACAGATATCTCGTTATCAGATCCAACTATCGACGAAAATACCTCCTCAGGAACTGCTGTGGGTACACTATCATCAACTGATGCAAGCTTCAATGACAGCCATACATATACGATGGTTGCCGGAGCTGGAGACACTGATAATTCCTCATTTACTACTGTTGGCAATCAGCTTCAATCAACCACAACATTTGATTTCGAGACGAAGGATACTTACTTTGTTCGTATTCAAACCGATGATGGTAATGGTGGATTGTTTGATAAAGCAT
This sequence comes from Cyclobacteriaceae bacterium, assembly GCA_028278585.1. GTDB lineage: Bacteria > Bacteroidota > Bacteroidia > Cytophagales > Cyclobacteriaceae > Ekhidna. Next base: position 4,461 of record JANQEC010000245.1, read on the forward strand.
TTACAATCACCATAAATGATGTAAATGAAGTTCCAACAGACATTTCACTTGATAATTCTTCTGTTGATGAAAGTAACCCTATCGGAACTCCAATTGGGACTTTGACAACAACAGATGAAGATCAAGGTCAATCCTATATATATTCTTTGGTTGCAGGAACTGGTTCCGACGACAATGCTTCATTCGATATTTCAGGAAATCAACTAGTGAGCAATGAGGTCTTTGATTATGAAACCAAGACCAGCTATACTGTGAGAATCCAGACGGATGATCAAAATGGGGGAATGTACGAGGAAGCATTTGCTATAAGCATCAATGACCTTCCTGCTTCAGTTACATCTGTTGACCTTTCCGACAATACAGTGAATGAAAATGCCGTTCCAGGAACTACCGTAGGAATGCTGTTAACCACGGGTGAAGATCTGTCTGGCAGCTTTACCTATACATTGGTAGCCGGAACAGGTGATACCGACAATACCTCTTTTGACATTTCGGGATCTGAACTGATCACAACGGAAAGTTTCGACTTTGAAACCAAGAATAGCTATAGTGTCCGGGTTCAATCAGATGATGGGACAGGTAATGTTGAAGCATTTGAGTTGACAATCTTGATCAATGATGTTTCTGAAGCTCCCACAGATATTTCTTTGGATGTATCATCCCTGGTTGAAAACAACTCGATCAATGATGTAATTGGATCATTCACTACAACTGACGTTGATGCAGGAGAATCCTACACATATACCCTCGTATCGGGAACGGGAGATGCTGATAATGCATCCTTTGATATCAGCAATGATAACTTGCTAGCCAGTGAAGTGTTTGATTTCGAAACGAAGTCCAGCTATTCCATACGAGTACAAACCGATGATGGCAATGGCGGTCAATTCGAAAAAACCTTCAGCATCACAATAATTGACGAAAATGAGAGCATTCTATTGGTGAACCCGATCAGTGATCTGAATCTCAATGAAGGATTTGGTTCACAGAACCTGGATGTTTCTGGGGTTTTCTCAGACCAGGACGGGGATATGCTTACTTACAGTGTGTTAAGCTCAAACACCTCGATAGTTACCGTCACAAATTCAGGTGCCGATGTAACCATATCAGAGGTTGGTGGTTTCGGAACATCCACTATCACGGTTACTGCTGATGATGGGTCAGGCATTACTACTTCGGATGAATTTGTAGTTACCGTTAATGAAGTGTTTGGTACGGAAACAGATATTACAGCTTTCAGTTTGACAGAGCAAACCGGACCGGCAACAATAGACGCTTCAAATCATACGATCAGTATTGAAGTTGCACGAGGCACTGTTGTCACCAATCTCAATCCGACGGTTGAAGTTTCTGTTGGTGCGTCATATGCTCCGACGGGTGGTCAGAATTTTGCAAATGGCACATTGGTGTATACAGTTACTGCAGAAGATGGAGTAACGACCCAGGACTGGACCGTAACAGTAACCATTGAACTAAATAGCGAAACTGACATCCTGACGTTTGTTTTAGCCGCACAGACAGAAGCTGCGAACATTGATGCCGTAAACCACACGGTGAGTGTTGAAGTGGAAAGCGGAACTGATATCACCAGTTTAGCTCCTACGATTTCTCTATCAGAAGGAGCATCTGCCTCCCCTGATGGCGTGCAGGATTTCACGAATGCGGTAACCTATACTGTGACAGCTGAAGACGGTACCACTACTCAAGATTGGACGGTTACCATAACTGTTGAACCTCCGCTAGGATTTGAAGACGAAGTTCAGATTGATGTTTACCCGAATCCAACTTCTGATTTTGTTCGAGTAATCTCAGATCAAGCATTGTCTGTAAAAGTGATGGACTTAAAGGGCGCGTCAATGACCAGGCCAGTAACGGGCAGTAGCGTTAGGATTGACGTTCGATCACTAAGCCAGGGAACCTACCTACTTCAAATAACAGGAGAGGGTGTCACAACAACAAAGCGATTCATCAAGATAAACTAAGGCGGCTTTTAGTCCCGATCCCGATAAGCTATCGGGACTTCCGGGAACTATAGCGATTTGGGCGGCTCAAGGAGCCGCCTTTTTTTATAACCTTGTTATAACCCACCCTAACCCCTCCAGGGAAGGGAATTGGTTTAATTATCGATTTGTCTTAACAGTTCATCAACTGACCTTTTCAATTGATCATCAACATTCTTAGCCTTGTATGCCGGAACATTTTCAACTTCAATATCAGGAACCGCTGGTCCATGCTCCATGTTCTGCTCAGTTGCTTTCACATACCATCCTCGATATGGCATCCTGACAAAAGAACCGTCCATCAGGCCCCAACCACCAGTAGAGATCACCGCTCCGAATGTGGCTTTTCCTACTAGTGTTCCAAGTCCGAGGTTTTTATAGGCATGAGAAAAAATCTCCGCATTGGAATAACTGGTTTCATTACAAAGCGCGATTGATGGCTTGGTCCATGAAGCCAACGGAAGTCGTTCACTGAAGGGGTAGGTCTCCTTGAATTTCAAATGCTCTGATGCAAGATTTTCTGCAGCTCCTCTAGGAACCGTGTACGCATGTTGCCTGACTGTTAAAACTGCCATTAAGTAGTCAGTCGTCCATCCACCGCCATTGTAACGTACATCAATCACAATACCTTCTTTTCCGTAACCGGCTGCTGTCAGCTCTCGCTCAAAACGTTCGAAGCTTGTCCAGTTCATCCCTCTGATATGTAAGTATCCGAGACGGCCATTTGAGTACTGATTGACCAATCTTCGTCGATCATTTACCCATGCATCATATAGCTCGCTACTCAACGAAGTTTTAGGCCAGATTACCAACTCCTCTGATCCTCCTGAAGCCCTGTTCACTTCAAGCAAGACCGGATTGTCCGACTGATCAAGAAGTGTTGAAAAGAAGTTTGTTGTACTTGTGATTGGAGTTTGATTAACTGAGGTAACGACATCCCCGACATTCAACTTGCTTTCATCTTTGTCCGCCGGGCTCTCCGCCAGCACTGCATTTATCTTAAATCCATTTCTCACATGTTCTCCTTCAACCCCAATCAATCCGGATCGTTGCCTTTGTGTTTCTTTTGGATTATCACCTCCTCTTAATCCCATGTGACTGGAATTCAGTTGTCCCAACATGGAGTTGAATATGAAACTAAAGTCCTCTGAGGTGGATGCTTTCATTGCGATTGGTTTGTACTTGTTCTTAAGTGCTTCCCAGTCCTGTCCATGGAAATTGGGATCATAGAAACCTGCATTCAACGCACGCCATCCTTCTTCGAAGACCTGTGATCGCTCTTCGGGATAGTTTATCTTCAATTGAGATGAAGTGGAAATGTTTTCGGATTTATCATCCTTGGTTTTGACCTTGGTTATTCTTCCGCCAGAAGTCAACATGAACAGTTGATCGCCTTTGGCTGTCATCTCAAGTCCTCCGGGGCTCTTGTCTCCGCCAAGTACCTCTTTCTTATCGGATCCATCCCATTTGATCTTGTACAAGTTTTGATCTATCTCAAAATTCTGTCTCCCTGCGCCTCCGATGGAATAATAGATATTCTCTCCATCATTATCAAACACCAAATCAGACTCATTGCCGGCATAGTTTGTCACCTGTACCAAACGCATGTAAATGTTTTCGAAATCTATCTGTACAGTTACATCGTCTTCATCACCTTCGTCTTCATCTATTTCTTCACGCTTTCTCTTTTCCTTTGATTTCTCCCAATCCGACTTCTTCAGCCAGACAAACCAGACGTCACTGTCTCCATTATTACGAAGTGAAGTAAAGCCTAACTTAGAACCGTCCTGACTCCAAACCGGGTTGCCATCATATTTTGGGTGCATTGTTACATTCACCGGTCTTGAGGAATTATCTGACGCATGGATATATACTTCCTCGTTGAATGTCAAATCAGAAAGTGAATAGGCCAGCCATTTGCTATCCGGAGACCAGCTCACACCTCCGGGAGTATCCCATTGATCTTGTAAGATCTTCTCATTGGAAATTTTTCCGGTTTCATTGATGTCCGCGACTACCAATTTTCCGCGCCCTCTTCTAAACGCCACTTTGTTTCCATCTGGTGAAATTTGAGGGTTGAATTCCTCCTCATCTGTTTTCTTAACAAGCGCTACTTTGTATTTGAGTGTTTTGAACAAGTTTTTCTCCTCCGAATCTGAAAATGCTGTGAACAGGTCATTTTGACCATTTTCATCCGAAACAAAGAGTAGACGGTCATCACTTAGCCAGGTAACATCACGCTCTCTCGAAGAGGTGGTGGTAATTCTTACACTGCGATTTTCCTCCTTATCGTTTCTTGTGACAAAAAGTTCACCACGATGTACATAGGCGATCAGCTTTCCATTTGGAGAAACAGCAAATTCAGAAACCCGATTGGAAACTTTCTTCGATACAACCGGATCAAAGCGAAAATCACTACTTACATCCACAGTCAAATCAGTATTTTGCTGATTTTGAATATTCAACAAAGACACTTTATCACCATATTGATAAACGGCGGTACCTGATGCCAGGCTAAATGAATTAATTCCCCATTCCGTCTCATTGGTTAGCGGTGAACTTTGACCATTCAGATCAATTCGGTGAATGTTATATCTGCCGCTGCTGGCACTGAGATATGCAATATTGTCGTCATCAATCCACTGGGGATTAAAATCATTTCCATCAAATGTTGTAAGTTGAGTATAGGTATCGGAATTTCTATCCCAGACCCAAACATCCCTGTTTGCAGGACCTCTATATGCTTCACGGGCAATCCTACAACTTCCTCTCACGAAAGCGACTTTACTTCCATCAGGTGAAACAACTGGCTCTGATCCTAAGGCATCCATGAACCTGGTGGGAGTACTTCCATCTGGCTTCACTTCGTATATCTCAGAGGTTCGTTCAACTTCGCGGTAAATTCTTCGTGTAGTGAACAGCAATGAACCTGATGTTGCACTGTATAGTTGATCTGAGGAACTGTTGTAGGTTAGTCTCTTTGGAGCTCCTCCATTTGAGCTCATCAAAAAAACGTCATTGTTCCCATATCTGTCAGACTGAAATGCGATCTGATCAGAACCAAGCCAGACCGGACTGCCATCGTATCCTTCGTGAATGGTTAGACGATCAGCTCTGCCACCGGCTACCGGAACTTTCCAGATATCTCCCTGGTAAGAAAAGGCGATCTGACTTCCGTCAGGACTGATTGCAGGTTTCATGATCAGCGGTTGTGAAAACAGTGAAGTCGCAACGAATGTTGCGGCAAGTAAAATGAGTTCCTTCATGGCTTAAAATGTTTAAGGCCTAAATATAGAAGGAAGGTTGTTTTGGAAATTGTAAATATTACGTGAACGGCTACATTAAGCTTTCATAGTAGATCCGCTCGCTTACATTCATCCATCCACCCACGTTTTCCCGAAATACATTAAAGGCATCAAAAACCTTTTTGCTTTGTGGGTCCTGTTCTGTAAGTTCTCTAAGTGCCTCTTTTGCAAATCCTTTCAATGGTTCAAGAACTTCTTTGGGGAAAGGTTTTACACTCACTTCTGTTTCCTCCATGATCTTTTTAAGGTACACACCATTTCTCGCATCAAACTCGGCACCCATCCATCGGTTAAGACGATAGCAGGCTGTTCGTATGATCTCTTTAAGGTCAGAAGGTAACGCATCAAATTTTGGTTTGCTAATCACCATTTCCAGGGCAGCTCCCGGTTCGTGCCAGCCAGGATAGTAATAGTGTTTGGCCACTTCATGAAATCCCATCAAATAATCATGAAAAGGGCCAATCCATTCGGTCGCATCGATCACTCCACGTTCCAGGTTGGTATAGATCTCGCCACCGGAAACCAACACAGGTGTACCCCCCGCCTTTGCCAACACCTTACCGCCAAGCCCGGGAATACGCATCTTAAGGCCTTGTAGATCAGCAATGGAGTTGATCTCTTTGTTGTACCATCCACCCATCTGGATGCCAGTATTTCCACATAGAATTGGTGTAATGTTGAACGGCTCATACAACTCCTCCCACAATTGACTTCCTCCCCCGGAGATGATCCATGAGCCCATCTGCGAAGCATTCATACCAAAAGGTACGGCCGCAAAAAACTGAGCTGCCGGAACTTTTCCAGCCCAATAATAAGCTGCTCCATGATTCATCTCTACAGCGCCATTGCTCACTGCATCAAAGCCCTCCAGTGCTGGAATCAGCTCTCCTCCTCCATAAACCGTGATCTCCATGCGTCCTCCTGACATTTCTTTCACCCAACCTGCCAGGTGCTTGCATCCTTCTCCAACAACAGGGAAGTTTGGTGGCCAGGTGGTGGTCATTTTCCAACGGTACGTGTTGTTGAAATTAATGTAAGGGCCTTTAGATGATTCTTCTTTGGAAGCACAAGCCACCAAGCTTGAGACTCCGGCTGTAGCCAGAGCAGCCTTTGTGAGGAATTTGCGACGTTTCATTGAGGGTAAAGATAGTCAGACTCCGCGCACTTCAGATCCCGTTAAAACAGGTGAATCTTTCTAAGGATCTTAAAAAAGACCTGCCTATTAGGAATTATCCGGGACTTCTTGTTTTATGTATAGACGAAGTGTAACCCACTGCCCTCTGCCAGCAAATAAACCTGATCTCTTCCTGGAGGAAACAAGAAGAAGTTCCAAATAAGTATTGGTCAGAGAGTCAAGAAGTACTCCATCAGACTGAAAAGTAAGTGTCCTATCTTCACTGCCTACCTTAATCGTGCATGTTTGGTCATCAATTGCAGTTAATTTGAATTCGTAAGAGTTCCCGAGCATGATATGCCTGGCTTCTTCATCATCAGCGTATAAAGCAAATACTCTGTCTGTTGATTTCTCGAGTAGGTCTATTCTTCTTAGCAGATCATCTTTATCTAATTCTTCCAGTTTTTTCTGGGCAGCTTCAAGAACACCATTCGTTTCTCCCAATTTATTATCAATTGAGCTCTGAATCCTTTTTATCTCCTCCGACCTAACATTTAGGTTTTCCCATTGTTCACCTAATGTATTCATAGAGGAACTGATATTCCCAAAATTACTTGCCACTAAACCACTTTGACCTGTTACCTGCCTGGCCTGGTCTTTAACAAAGTCATGTAAAATACCAATGGAGTCATACTTCCTTCTTACTTTCTCATCCATACTTCTCACAATTTGATTCGTTCTTTCTTCGATATCACGAAAGCCAACTCTTACCATCTCTAATTTGAGCTCTAAAGAATCAACATGCTGATTTTTAACTCGTAATTCCTGGGCTGTACTATATGAATCAATGCCAAGAAAAGAAAATGCCCCAATGAGAGTAGAACCGAAAAAAATGATCCAGCCTCTATACACGGCTACTTTGGAAGAAAAAAAATTGTCAAACTTTCGATGGATTAGAAATTCAAAAAAAGCTGAATCGACTAACTCTTCTTTTTGATTGGCTTCTTCAATTAGTTGTTTTTCCTTGGTAGTCATGACAACTAAACGTCACTCCCGCCACTACTATTCGATACGGCTACATCATTAGAAGAAGGTGGCACTAAATAACCGAGAGCGAAAGTTACGATTGTTACGATTGCTGCCTCGAGTCCGGGAGTCGGTGAGTCTCCCTGTATTGGTACAAAGCTCAAGAAGACTGTTGACAAAGCCGCAGCAAGGGCACTGACTCCTACTTTGCGAGACGGAAGATTTGAATTCATTCTGGAAGGCATAATTGAAAATTAATTTTTGGTGGTAAAATCTGTTTATTAAAGTTTAATATCATTTCCATCAATTGCAATACCTGAGATTGGGTATTTTAACCGTTTATTGAAGGATTTGAATAGCAGATTGAAGGATTAAAAGCTGCTTGTAGTAAGATGAAACAAAAACCCCCGCCATTGCTGACAGGGATATTCCTTTTCCATGGCAATCGGCTCTACTCGATTGGAGGAGCGATTACTTATCGATTGAAGTATCGGCACGGAAGTAACTTCCGCGCCAGAGCGTGTTAAAGCGTAAAAATTAAATTGAGTGAATGAATGCCTCTCACTTTTGAAGTAAAAAGTGTATCGTCATCTAAATCAAGATTTTCAAGTGGGGTTCCCCCTTTGAGAATCTTCTTTCCAACTTCGAAGAAGTCTCTTAATTCTCTTCTTCTCCTCAAGTCATAACTCCAAGCAAGAAAAAGGTTGTTATTAAACTTAAACCCAATTCCCATTCCTCCCTGTATTTTTTCTTCAGAAATTAACAAATCGGAATCACCACTTAATTCCACCAACTTAATACTGCTAATTACCCCTATCCTGTTAAGCAACCACTCGGCATCCTCCCATCGATCTTTTTTTCTGGGTTTAAAATCAAATGGATAAACCACAAGATTTATTGACAAATTATAGCGAAACTCTTTCTTGTTATCAAGTTGTAGTGTCGAATCAGCTGGATCTAAGAAGGCTTCTGTAATCTCGGAGTCAGGACTGAAGGAAAATCCTGAGCCTACTCCAAATTTAATCTTAGGCTGACTATGAATTATTGTAAAAACCAATAGGAATCCTATAAACAGAATATTCCTGTTCTTTGGTAATTGGGTATTAGTTATCATCGCTTAGTCTTTTAAACAATTGTCCGGCAATACGAGTATCGATGACTGCTCCAAAAAATATTCCAAGATCCCATTCTCGTTTCACATTTAATTCTCCAGTGAACTGTTGTGTCCCAAAATCAAAATCATCATATTGATTTCCCGCAATGTAATTTCTTCTACCACAGTGAATTCCAATTGCAAAAGCTCCACCTCGTGCAAAATCAGACGAAATTCCCAAGAAAAAATTTTCACTTAAATCATCGTCTAATTGAGCTCCCACCAAAATTCCAATACGACTTGGGTCAAAGGCTCCTCCTCTTGGAGGAAATAGGAAGCTTCTTCCCCTTGGATAATATGTTGCCATAACAGTTATTACACCTCGCATTCCTGGATCATCCGCAATCAAAGTTGAATCTCCAGTTAAGAGGCCGTTTTCAACTCTATTCGAAATCTCGACATTCTGTGGGTTTTTTAAGGTTGTCTTAAATAACCCTGTAGATATTGACACATGGTAAAGTTTAGCAATAGGAACATTACTTTTTAGGATTGGATCTCTATCTCCAATTTTCTTTATTTCTACATCGAACTTATCGGTAAATGGACCGATAACACCAAATTTCTTTTCCTTCACCTCAGTCGTTACTCCAGATAATGAATTAGCTTCCGATGTATTTTGAATATTTAAAGTCGCAGGTTTAAAAACACCATTTGAGGTTAATCTAAAATCAAGATCATCCCAAAAGAGGACATGAAATTGATACGTATTCTCTTCTTTAGCGGTAGTTGGAAGTCCACTTTTAACAAAGTTTCCATCCTGATCAATGAAAATATGTATCGTGTTACCATCTGTTAAAATATTTCTCCTTCTATTGTACTTAAGATCAGGATAATTTTCATTGATAAATTCCTCTAACGATACAGTTAGAGGTCTAGATTTTAACCCTGGGTTTGTGCTTTGATCATTAAATGAAAATACCACATCGGCAATTTTGACATTGTTTGGGTCCAAAACCTCATAACTAAGGTCATTCAAGTCATCTTGGAAATCAGAATTATCAAAATCCAGTACCAAATCAAACAGTATTCTCCTTTTGGTGCTAGAAATAGACTTCACAACAGTCTTAGTTTTTACGTTTCTAACAGTATATTTTGTATGAGAGCTAATATCTGTGCCTTTGGTCAATTCAATCAAAGCATCTGCTTGCCAATATATCTCCTCATTATCATAATCAATTGACAGTGGCTGGTTGACAAGTGGAGTAGCAGGGCTTCCTGCCGCCACTGCTGCATTTGCGGCTGCAACAGCTGCTTCAGCCGCTGCCAAATCAATTCGAACGCCATTCTGTCCAAACAAATTGTTAGATACAATTAGAAGGCTTATGACGATAGTGGTGTTTAATCTGTGCATATCTCAATGTTTAATTTTCTCTTAATTTTTTCAATAGGAATTATATAACTGTACTTGCTATTTGAAGAGACTAAAATGCCTACCACACTGCCAAACTTATCCACAACAGCTGCTCCGGAATCTCCTTTGGTTGAAATCTTGGAAGCCTCAATGACACCATAGATTGTGTGTAATTCTTGTTTCCCGTCATACTTGATTTTAGTGAAAGTATAGCTGTCAATCACTTTTCCTAACTGAAGGTTAGAACTTCTACCAGCCATTTTGACAATAAGCTTCTTTTCATCATTTTTTGTAACCTCTCGAATACCGGATGGAGCATTTGGAATTGAATGAACGCCACTACTTAAATCATTAGAATCTATAAGTTCAGCTATTCCAATGTCTAAAGTTGAATTCAAATAACCTTCTTGAACTTTCGCAATTTTATACCCAGTTCCATCTGCAGGACCTGGAACGTAAATAGAATCACTGGTTGCATTTCCGTTTACTTCATATTGCTTTGATTGTAGCTCCTTAGAGCAAAGTACATGGTAACAGCTAAGTAAGTAGTAGGTAGTTGGATCATCCACTTTGTGTACTTTAAGTCCAAGGGTTCCGGTATTTTGAAATGAATCTGTACTTTTCCCTCGGCCAACACTACACCCAGGCTGATATCCACTGGTACAAATTATCTTCGGTTTACCAGGTTTGTAGCTATCATCCCTGGTTTGACCAACTTCCTCTACATCGGTTGGAAGTTCATATGAAATATTGCCGCTATCAAAACTTATGTATGGAGGGATTGGATTGGATAGGTCCGACTCTTCTTTTTTTGAATCAACTTGAAAGATCAAACAATTCCGATTGGTTGCAACTCCGTTCATTTCCTTCTTGCCAGTAGTCACCGACTGGATTCCATCATATGTTTCCGCCCATTCTAACATCAAGACCTTTTTGGCTTGATGTAAGACTGTTTTTTGTTCCTCGTTACTTAAATTTTCAAATGATCCTCCCTCGAGACTTTGCAGTTTTATGTCTTCGGCTGTAGCACTAGATCTAAAAATGATTTCCTTAATCCGATCCAAAAGATCTATGGATCTTCTTGAATAAAAACCTAGAATAAATGACACTACTATCAGCCAATGATTAAGACCTTGAAGATTGAGATTGCCACCCTCAATCAGCGTATCTACAGAAATAATCAGAATTACCGTAATTAGAGGTGTGTATATAAGTTTGGCCCAATGAATTGATAATTCTCTAGCATCAAACTTCTGCTGCCTTATTGCCTCAGTACCATGATAAAGTAAACTGGCAAGTACGCCAAAGAGTGACCAAAAAATAATCTCTAAGTACATCATTTCACCAGTCAACCAAAAAGGCGCTGGCCTCTCATATCGGTATTCTGTAAGAAAAAATCTAAGTTTTGATGCATCTAACTCATGAAAAGCAAGAGATAGGTCTGTGGGGAGATGTCTCTTGTTTTTATCTAGATTACTAAACCCTGTTGAACTTAAATAATAATACAGTATGGAATCTAGCTGTGTGGTATCAAGAGCAGTGTCTAGTTTAATATTTTCAATAAAATCAATTTGGTTCTTAGAAAATCCAACAATCTCAGACTTATCATATTTGCATATAAAAGAATGAAGAAATATATATGCAATAACCAAAAACAACGTAATTGAAAGTGTTTTAACCAGCCATTTACTTTCCAAGTTTAACTTCTTCATGATGAACTAATATGTGAATTGAGTTCAAAATTCGCAGTACACAATTCCGAATACCTCCCTGTTTTCAGGTATTTTTCAATCAACGGAATTAAGTAGATGAAATATTAAGAAGGACTTGTATTAGTCTTCAATGGTACCCGGCAGGTCAAGGTATCCGTTTTCTTTGGCGTAGAGCGTCATCTCGGCTTTATTCTTGAACTTGAGTTTCGCCATGATGTTTTTTCGGTGGGTTTCAGCCGTATGGGCGCTAATGAAGAGCTTGTCAGCTACTTCATTTACTGTGTAAGCGCTTGCAAGCAAGATCATTACTTCTATCTCACGCTTTGTTAACTTTACTTCATAGTTGGTACCCTGACGTCTCATGCTCTTAAGCAGGGTATTGGTTGCTTCTTTTGAAAAGTAATTTTCACCATTTAATACTTTGAAAATAGCACTGATTACTTCGTCTTTGGAGGAGTTCTTAAGAATGTATCCCTCTGCTCCTGATTCTGCAATTCCTTTAATAAAGGCAGCCTTATTGTAAAAAGTGAGTACCAGGATCTTAACACCTATGAACTGTTCCTTTATTTGTGTGGCAAGTGTAAGACCATCAACACCAGGCAGGTTTATATCCAGGAGAATCAAGTCAACTTTGTTCTTCTTAAGAAATGGTAATACATCCGCCCCATTGTGGAGATCTCCAACAATGGTCAATTCATCCTCGGATTCGAGGACCAGCTTAATACCGTCTTTGACAATGAGGTGGTCTTCAACAATCAGAATATTGTAGCTCATATGGGAAGTTCAATTGTGATGACCGTACCCTGGCCTTTTCCGGAATCAATGTTTATTTCACCGTTGAGTTGTTCTGCTCTTGAGGTCACATTCTTTAATCCCATTCCTTCTGAAGCTTTGGCTTTCACACTGTCAAACCCTACTCCATTGTCTTCAACTGAAATAACCAAATGCGGATCGATACGATTGATCTGGGCAGTGATTTCTGTTGCTCTTGAATGTTTCAGTGCATTGCCAACCAGCTCTTGAACAATGCGATAGACATTGATCTCAATACTGTTATCCAGTCGTTCATCCAGGTCAAGGTGATGAACTTCGAGATGAACGCTTTCCGAACCATTGATCTTTTCGGCCAGATCTTCTAATGCTGCAACCAGACCAAAACGGTTGAGCACCTTTGTTTCCAGGTTATGTGAGATTCTTCGTACCTCCTCTGCCGTTTCATCCAGAAGTTTGACCATCTCCGTATTTGTCGGATCGGCTTGCAATTTGACTGCAGACAGCATGCTTCCTACCCGATCGTGGAGATCTTCAGCAACACGCTTTCGCTCTTTTTCCTCCCCTTCGAGCATGGAATTGATCGATTTCAATTCCTGCTCTTTTATAAGTTCATCCACTTCTTGTTCATGAAGTTCTTTTTCCCGTTCCTGAAGTTTCCTGACCGCTTTTTGACGCTGGCTGTATATCAATATGATAATAAGTGTAAAGCCAATAGATGTAAATAATGTGAGCATAAGTTTTTCGTTTTGTGAGGTGGTCAACTCTACTTTGGCTTGGCTGAGTTTAATTTCTTTATCCTTTTTTTCAGTTTCGTATCTGGTTTGGAGTTCGGCTATTTGCCTGGCTTTGGTTTCGTTGTAGATGGAGTCGGCATAGATCTCGTGTAATTTTCGATAATATAGGGCTGAGTCGAACTCGGATAATCGTTCAAATCCTCTACTCAGGTTTTCCGACAAGGATTGAATTTGGTTAATGGCTTCTGCTTTCAGTGCTATGGCAAACCCACTTCGGTACGATTCGATTGATTGCCTAACATTTCCTGAACCCATATAGGCATTTCCAAGATTGTTATATAATCCTACCCTGGTAAGTTTTGGACTTGATGAAGGTACCAGGTTTAGTGCATTTAAATATGCCTCTGCTGTATTTTGATAATCACCTTTTCCCTCAAGCAGCATTGCCTTATTCCACCAAAGGCTCAGCAAGCTCATGGAATCCTTCAGTGTGTTATAATGGTTTTCAGTTAGCTGGTAGTAGCGATCTGCAGTTTGCAAATTAGCTTCTCTGCTCTCTCCATCATCTCGAAGTAAATATGTGGATCCGATCAGTTCATTCAAGTCGGCGATCTTAGAATCATTACCCAGGCGCTCTCCTATGCGAAGTGCTTCTTGATAATACTCCTCTGCACTGGTGAAGTCATGAGCATCTCCATAGATGGCAAAATTTCCAAGGTTTTGGTAGTTTAAAAGTTTCCCATATTCATAACCAATACTATCGTTCCAAGCTAAGCTTTTAAACATGTAGTAATAAGCGCTATCTCTAGCTCCAGCATGTGAAAAAGAAACTCCCAAATTATTGAGTGTTCTACCATAGCCCTGTGCTATTTCATGTTTTCCAAATAATTTCAATGCTTCATTCAAAACCACAATTGACTCTGTATGTCTTCCTTGATTCTTAAGGCGAACCCCATAGCTTCTAATCCTGTTAATGGAAGCCTCCTTTCCGTCAGACTCTTGGTAATCTTCCAAAAGGCTATCCAGAATAATGAGGTAATCATTCTCTGATTGGGCGTTGGTTTGTAGTATAGTGGTTAGGATACTTAATCCTAGCCAAAAGATCCGTTTCATACAATTAATTTAACGAATCCTTGGCTAAAAAAGCTCTTACTCTTTAGTCACCATCCTTTGGATGCGGAAAACTGGATCCGTCATGAAAGATTGGTCGGCCTGACTTGCTGTGAGGTGCGATTACGTGTACAGGTATCCCCTTATCTATATTACCACTAAGTTCATTCTTTCTTATAACGTGTTCAAAGAAAAATTCCTGTTGATTCATTACGCGGCCTTCCTGGAACTTCCTAGTCTCCTTGAATTCTAATAAGATTTTTTGAATCTTGTTGTTTTCATCTCTCCTAACGATGTTTTTTTTAAGGCTATAACCGCTTGGAGTTTTTACTAACGTTGAAATGCGAAACTTCAAAAGATCTGGATCATTGGTTGGAATTGGCCTAACCATTTCGATATACGTAAAAGGTTTAAATACTTTTGGTTCTCTATATTCTGACATCTTTTTTAACTTTTGAATACTACTTGTTTTGTCTTTAATTCTTTCTTAATACTATTAAATATCTCTTGGGAGTAAATTGCATAACCAAGCTCATTTCCGGCTTGATCTTCGGTGATTAACGCTAGGATTCCCAAAGCTTCTACCTGACCTTTTGGATTAACATCCGGCTCAAAGTTTTCGTTGGCCCTTAGTACAAGACTTCCTGAATCAGAATTTCCTGCGAATGGCTTGCTTGACATTTGCGGTTTTCCATTTACCATGTCATATGCAGTAATTTCAAATCCGTACAAAAATTCTCCTTCCTCTACTGACGCATAAACATGGATCGAAGAAATTTCACCAATAGTTTTCTCAGTTCCTACTCCATATTTGACAACTTTATTACCAATTTTTATATCGGTAGTGTTTTCGATCGGAGTTAAATTCTGAGGCTCACCCTTGGGTGTTTTTATATATGATGAGGTTTTTC
>JANQEC010000255.1 GCA_028278585.1 Cyclobacteriaceae bacterium
CTAACACCCAGTGATTCCAATCTCGATTGTCTTATACTGTCCTTCTCAGGTTGATTTTCATAGGTATGACTTATCCCATCGATCTCAATGGCAAGCCGCAGGTCCTTACAATAGAAATCAACAATGTATTTATCGATGGGTATTTGTCTGCTAAACCTGACTCCCAGTCGATTGTTTTTTATTTCATTCCAAAGAAGAATCTCGCCAAGCGTCATGTTTTGTCTAAGCTTCTTGGCCAAGGGGATGAGACGTTTGTCGTATGGAATGATTTTTCTCATTGAAGTAATGTTTAAATAACCCACCCCCAGCCCCTCCAAGGAGGGGAGTTCTTAAGGTTTCTGTTTTCTGGACCCTCCAAGGAGAAGAGTTCTTAAGGTTTCTGTTTTCGGACTCCATCTAGGCTGGGAATGAACCCAAAAGGAGACTAAACTGATCAATATTAAGAAAGACAACCTCAGTTAAGAAAGACAACCTCATGGAACTTGTGCAAAAAAAACATGGAAAAGAATTTACCACTCCATGGCTAAAACCACTTTAAACTATCCTTCAATATCTGCTGCATTCTCATAGCCTTCTTCTGTAAAAACGAAGCGGTAAAGTTCATTGCTCAATACCTCGTAAGATTCATCAGATAATATATTTCTATCTGTAAAAGGAGTTGAGGTCAATATATCACCGTAATAGAATTGTCTTTTTTCATTGTTAAACGTAACAACAATGGAATCTGCACCCAAAGCACCTCCAGCACTTAAATTTTTACCAGCATCATTATCTGTAGTACCTTCAAAAATCAGGCCTTCACCAATGATATGGTGAGTCTCAAGGAATAATCCGAAGGCATAAAGTTCCATCCTTATTTCCCGTTCAGTTCCATTTTCCAATCTATATGTTCGGGTAATTTTATCAATCTGATCTGTTCCGCAGTTTTGAAGAAAACACAATAAGAGACAAAGCCCCATAAATTTCACCGTTCTCATTTTATTAGTGCCAGTTTGCAAATAGTTCATTCAATCTATTTTCAGAGGTATTTTGATGTCTGTTTCTTATGTTATCCCGCCCTAACATCTCAGCTAAGGTGCGTATGTCCCAATCCCAATAGCTATTGGGGGTCTATGCGACCTGCTGTGAAAAACTAAGCTGTTAGCAAAGCTGGATCCACCAGCAACAGTACATGTGAAAACTGCGTCTACATTGAGTCAACAAAGAGTAGAAAATGCTAGGAGGGGATGAACTTTCCGAAGACGGAGATTTGCGGTCAGTAGTAGAAGAGTTGCTAGAAGCACTTTGACATATGCACTTTTGGCGTTTGTTATATCTCATCCTGCTCCTATGCGAATTTTATTTTTGATAATAATATGGTAAGTCGGGGTTGTCAAATGGGTTGTTCTCTTCTCCGAATTGCTCTGTAATATGCTTCGGAAGGTGTTTCGGAATTAGTTCGTAATACATTTTATGAATTAGATGATAACCACCTTGATTCTTGTCTCCCATGAATTCTATGACATCAGAGAGTTCTTCATAATGCATTGGTTGATGAAAGAAGCGATTAAGTTCACCAAAGACTTGGAAAACCTCCATTAGATCTTTGGTTTTGATTGTTACTTCTTCATTCGGATCAATGGTGTCTAATCCGTAGTTAACCTGTTGCTCGATCGAAGTATATTTCTTATCCATAATCTTTGTTAGGTGCGAAGTGAGATATAACACGTTTATATGCGGAATTAGTCAGATATTTCGTTATTTGTTCCCATGTATATCCTCTGTCGGAATGTTAAAGCCTTCCAGAATCTCTAATTTAATAACTGTCACCGTGTTGCTTTTGCTATGAAAGCAAGCAGCATAAAAAGGCGTAGCAAAAGCATACGCCCAGACCCGTTTTTTTATTATCATCCTACACCTGGATGGGGGATCAAGGCCCCAATAATACCGGCAAGAATCCAAGAACAACTTCAATTATTAAACTATCACACATATCAAATTTTTCGAATATACCATCCACCCGTTCGAAGTTCCTCTATTACGGATTCTTGAAGACCCTCGTTCACTTCTTCAATAACAGTTTCCCAAATACCTTCGAATGCCTTTTCCTGTTCGTTGTAGTTGCCTGAAAAATTAAATTCGTAAGAGAGTTCAGAAGGTTCGAAAGCAAGGAATTCATGGAGTTCTGGATTTGAATTTGCTGTTCGAACGAAGCTAATGAAGCCTCCTTCTACAAAACCCTTTACTTCTGAGTTGTCAGTTCGCAAAGTTTGATCAATGAATTTGCCTGTGAAGCCATCTTCCTCTCCTTTGATTTGAAGTTCGAAGGAAAAATAGTGAATGTCTGGTTCGTCCTCCGTTCCGTGGTTGATTGAGTATTCACCGTTCCAAGTGCCTTTAATTTTCTCCATCTTGAGTTTTGCAGTAATGCGCTCCAACACGTTTATATCCGGAATTTAGTCAGATATTTTGTGATTTGTTCCTATGTATATCTACCTCAACTTTTAAAGTACATGCAAATGCTTGCGCTAACTGGAGGACCCACCCCCAAACCTCGAATCGTCGAACCGCTCCAGGGAGGGGAGTCCCTATCCTCCAGGGAAGGAGTTCATTAAGAGTTGAAATCCTAATTTTTCAATTCTTAATTTCTAATTCTCAATTCTCAATTCTCAATTCCTAATTCTTAATTCCTAATTCTCAAACCCCCTTTAGGTGTAAGTTGTAGCTGCACCTTCTTATATAAAGTCAATCTCTAAATGACCCTTTAATCTGGCATAACTATTAGGCTGGCAACCGGCTCTTGATGAACTTCATTTGTCCATTGTGATTGGACTCATGTTCACAAACATGAAACCATTTGCAATGGTTGTTTGTGGGTTGGTTTCCAAAAAATGGCTCGGACTTCATCAGCCAATCATCGTCTCTCTTAGCAAACTCTTTTTTGGTTGTTTCCCTCACTTCATCAAGTTTGCCAATGTAGAAATCGATCGGATTGCCTTTTATCTCTTTTCGTCCATTTTCTCCAAGATTCATTGGTACATCCCATTCCTTTTTTATCTCATCGCTCCAGGTCCCCCAATCCATTTCATCGAACGTATTTAGTTGATAATAGCGCTCGGTTGCAGCCAGGTGTAACAGCATCGCTCCAATTGAATTTGATTTATCATCTATTTGATAGTCTAGTTGTTCTGTGCTCAACTCTTTTACGGTGTGAACTACCCATGCACGCATCATAGTCATTGTAGATAGGAGGGTGCCGACACGGGGTGAATACCCTTCTTGTGGACCAATCAAATACAAATTATCGGGATTTTGATATTGAGTAGCTTGAGCATTGTGGATCAGTGTTCCTGAGGCAATTCCTGCAGTCATTAAGGCGGTTCCTCTGATAAATTCTCGTCGAGTAGGGTGCGTGTTTTTTTTCATGGTGTTGGGGTGTTAATGAGTTTCAAAATATGTGATGCTATTCATTCATCCAGTTGTTTTTTTTAAATGCAGAAATGGATTCGTGTATCATCTTTCGGAAATTGCTAATTGGCCGATTAAACAGACCAACAAAGAGGATGTCATGTTCCGGAATCAGAATATGAAAAGCTCTGAAGCCTCCTTGCGAACCTGTATGGTAAATGATGTCAATTTCAAAATCAGCATCCGGGAGTAAGGACTCAAGCCCAACGAACCAGCTGTAGCCGACAAAGGGATCCAAGGTGTCTGACCAATTCTGAGGCCTGAATACTCTTCTGGATTCATCAATAAGATCTTTACTAAGAAAAGCATTGGCCTGGATGGTATTTTCGTAGCTGGCTAATTCCAACACGGTACTCCAGACTCCTCCATTGCCGGCTGCTGCAAAGGTTGGAACTTCTCCATAATCGTATTCGATGTATTGACCGCCTTCATCTTTGATATAAGCATGTGCTACACCTTCATCAGGATACGATCCATTGGTGATTTTGCTATTGGTCATGCCAGCAGCATTGAAGATGTTTTCGGTTATGAAGTCTTGCCAGGGCTGTTTAGCCGTCTGTTCAATGATTAGCGCTAATCCATTGTACCCAGGGTTAGAGTACTGAAATTGTGCTCCCGATTCAAAATTGAGACTATCGGTAGATTTTAATGGCTCCCAGTTTTCTTTGTCTTTTGCAGTTAGAAAAAATTCCTTGTTTTCAGCAACTCTTCTGGAATCTGGCAAACCGGACGTGTGGGAAAGCAAGTGTTTGATTTTGACTATGTTGGAGATTCCCGGATTGTTAAAGTCCGGAAAGTACTTCGTGATGCTATCTTCCAGGTCAAGCAATCCGCGTTCCTTAAGAATAAGGATTCCATTCGATACGAAAGTCTTCGAAATAGAACCTGTATTGAAGACTGTGTTCTCAGTTATTTTCTTTCCAGTACCCAGGTCTTCCAGTCCATAACTCTTCTTGAATGTGATCTTATCTCCTTTTTTGACCAAAATAGAACCACCGGGTTCGCCTTCTTTAAACTCTTTTCCAAATAGGACATCCAAATCCTTCACTAGTTCATTTTCCTGGGATTTGACACCACACGAAATGAGTATAAAAGTCAAGAATAAAAGTCGGAGATGATTCATATATATGTGGTCAGATATGTGATTATAACACGGTTGGTACGTATTAAAGTTAATAACTAATTTTTCTTACAGACTTACAACAAGGTAAGCAAAAGGTAAACCAAAGGAAACGAGGCTCTTTGTGGAAACTGAACATTGTGGTGCAAAAGGAGAGTAACAAATTCCCTCATGCTGATGTGAGCTTGTAGCTCGCACCTCAACCTAGCCGACGACCTGACAACTGATGAAACACAAGCCTTCTTCATCTCTAATTAATAACCGTTACCCTTGTTGCTTTTGCTATGAAAGCAAACAGAATAAAAAAAGTGTAGCAAATGCATACGCCTGGACCCAGAGGAGCGGGCTGCTGAGGTTGTACATGTATTTTTTGATACAAGTAAAATGCCTACTTTATAAAGGGGTAATAATGATTGAGTCACAATGATCTTCTGAAAGCATTCCCTCACCGGAGGGGAGTCCGCTAAGATTTGAAAATCTCATGCTGGTGCGAGCCTACATTATAGAGGAGCAGTAATAATTGAGTCATAATGATTTTCTGAAAGCATTCCCCTCCAAGGAGGGGTTAGGGGTGGGTTTTGTTTTCATTAACCAATTCCCAAATCTCATTAACTACCCACTTTATATTCGTTTTAACATCAGTATCATCAAACCTTAAGAAGCTAACACCCAGTGATTCCAATCTCGATTGTCTTATACTGTCCTTCTCAGGTTGATTTTCATAGGTATGACTTATCCCATCGATCTCAATGGCAAGCCGC
>JANQEC010000413.1 GCA_028278585.1 Cyclobacteriaceae bacterium
CAAGGATTTAGCTACGTCTCAGCAGCGATAGACCCGGCGGCAGTTCTTAATAATACATTCTTTTGGAAAATTTCTTCCGTTCTTATCATCACATCCGGAACTATTTTCTGTATGTGGCTAGGTGAGAAGATCACCGATAAAGGAATAGGAAACGGAATTTCCATGCTTATCATGATTGGGATCATTTCAAGATTCCCTGGCAGTATTGCAGCAGAGGTAATAAGTAGAGGTCTAAGCGAAGCATTGATACTTATTCTTGAATTTGTAGCATTATTCTTTGTAGTATTAGTCACAGTTGCTTTAGTGCAGGCAGTACGAAGGGTTCCGGTTCAGTATGCCAAGCAGGTGGTTGGCAACAAGGTATACGGTGGGCAGAGACAATACATCCCTTTGAAAGTAAATGCTTCTGGAGTTATGCCAATCATATTTGCTCAATCAATCATGTTTTTACCAGCTATGCTAGCTGGATTGTGGAGGGAACAAAGTGATTTTGCGAGCTACATAGGCGCAACGTTTTCGGATTTTACCTCGTGGCAATACAACCTTACGTTTGCCATTATGATCGTTGTGTTCACATTTTTTTACACAGCAATCACAATCAATCCGACACAGATTGCTGACGACATGAAAAGAAATGGTGGTTTTGTTCCCGGTGTAAAACCTGGTAAGCAAACCGCGGATTTCTTAGATAATATTCTTTCAAGAATTACACTACCGGGATCACTGTTCCTGGCAATTATTGCTATTCTACCAGCTTTCGCAATGATAGCAGGAGTGAATCAAACATTTGCCCAGTTTTATGGAGGCACATCCCTACTTATTATGGTTGGTGTAATCCTTGATACCCTTCAGCAGATTGAGAGTTACCTGCTCATGAGGCACTACGAAGGCATGATGAAGTCAGGTAGAGTTAAAGGAAGAACCCAAGCAGCATAATGGCAAAGCAAGCATCCATAGAACAAGATGGAACAATAGCAGAAGCACTGTCGAATGCAATGTTCAGGGTTGAATTGGAGAACGGCCATGAAGTAATCGCACATATCTCAGGAAAAATGAGAATGCATTACATCAAGATATTGCCGGGAGATAAGGTGAAGTTGGAGATGTCTCCATACGACCTGACCAAAGGCAGAATAGTTTATCGCTATAAATAAACAGTCGTAGACTGGTTGAATAGAGAAAAAATAAAAGTAAGTAAATCGAATAGAGAAGTAGATAGCAGGGCACTTAACTAATTGAATAAAAAGATGAAAGTACGAGCATCCATAAAAAAACGAAGCGTTGATTGCAAAGTGATCCGACGCAAAGGGAAGCTTTATGTAATCAATAAAAAGAATCCAAAGTTTAAACAGAGACAAGGATAATTATGGCAAGAATTGCAGGAGTTGATATTCCCGATAATAAAAGAGGAGAAATTTCCCTTACCTATATCTATGGTATTGGAAAAACATCTGCTCAAAAAATACTCACAGAAGCCGGAGTAGACTGGAACAAAAAGGTTCAGGATTGGAGCGATGATGAAGGAGGAAAGATCCGAACGATTATTCGTGAGACTTTCAAGGTGGAAGGAGTATTAAAAGGAGAAGTTCAGCTGAGTATCAAAAGACTACTCGATATTGGATGTTACAGAGGCCTTCGACACAGAAGAGGCCTTCCGGTAAGGGGACAACATACAAAGAACAACGCTCGGACCAGAAAAGGTAAGAGAAAGACTGTTGCAAATAAGAAAAAAGCTGTTAAGTAATAGATAGATGGCGCAGAAAAGAAAAGATAAAGCGAAGAAACGAGTTGTTAATGTGGAAGCCAGTGGGCAAGCACACATTAAGGCTTCATTTAACAATATCATCATTTCGATGACCAACAATGGCGGACAAGTCATTAGTTGGGCATCAGCAGGAAAGATGGGTTTTCGTGGCTCTAAAAAGAACACTCCATACGCAGCTCAGGTAGCAGCTCAAGAGTGTGCACAAGCAGCTTATGATCTTGGCTTGAGAAAAGTCGATGTTTATGTGAAAGGTCCGGGTTCTGGCAGGGAGTCTGCGATTAGAACCATTCAGAATGTAGGTATTGAAGTTACAATGATCAAAGATGTGACTCCACTACCTCACAATGGATGTCGACCTCCGAAAAGAAGACGAGTTTAAGGTTAATAAAGAGATTTAAATAATGGCAAGATATACAGGGCCTAAGACTAAGATTTCAAGAAAATTTGGAGAACCAATTTTCGGTGCAAGCAAAGCACTTCAAAAGAAAAATTATCCTCCAGGACAACACGGTAGGGGACGAAGAAAGAAGCAGTCAGAATATGCTATTCAGTTAGCTGAAAAGCAAAAGGCAAAATATACCTATGGTGTTCTGGAGCGTCAATTCTCTAACACGTTCGATAAAGCGTCCAGAAAAGGTGGAATCACTGGTGAGGTTCTTCTTCAGATGCTGGAAGCGAGGTTGGATAATACCGTGTTTAGATTAGGTATTGCGCCCACCAGAAGAGCTGCTCGACAGCTGATTTCACACAAGCATATAACAGTCAATGGAGACATTGTTAATATTCCAAGCTATTCATTGAAGAACAATGATGTCATTGGGGTACGTGAGAAATCAAAATCGTTGGAAATTATATCTAACAGTATTTCTTCCAACGCGTCCAGTTATTCCTGGCTAGAATGGAATTCTAGTGATTTGACTGGCAAATACCTAAATGCTCCTAGCAGAGAAGAAATCCCTGAAAATATTAAGGAGCAATTAATTGTTGAATTGTATTCTAAGTAAAACTCTAAAAATTTAAGATATATGTCTATCCTAGCATTTCAAATGCCTGAAAAAGTTGTAATGGAAAAAGCAGATGATTTCCATGGACTTTTCACATTTAAGCCGCTTGAAAAAGGATACGGAGTAACCGTCGGTAATGCACTTAGAAGAATACTACTTTCCTCATTGGAAGGATATGCGATTACTGGAATTAAAATACCAGGTGTATTGCACGAGTTTTCTACAATAGAAGGTGTTGTTGAAGATGTAAGTGAAATTATCCTGAATCTGAAAATGGTCCGATTCAAGAAAATCGAAGACGTTGCAGATTCAAACATTACCATATCCGTTGGAAAGAAAAAGGTTTTAACTGCAGGAGATTTAGCGAAAGCCACTACCTCTTTTGAGATCTTGAATCCTGAGCACGTTATTTGCAACCTGGATGAATCAGCTCAGTTTGAAATGGAACTAACCGTTGAAAAAGGAAGAGGATATATTGCTGCTGATGAGAATACGCAGGCGGGAGAGAATTTTGGATTTATTGCAATAGATTCAATTTATACACCTATCAAGAATGTAAAATACAGTGTAGAAAATACAAGGGTTGAACAAAAGACTGATTATGAGCAGTTGACTCTTGATATTGAGACAGATGGTTCTATTCACCCTGAAAATGCATTAAAAGGAGCAGCGAATATCCTGATTCAACATTTCATGTTGTTCTCAGATCAGAACATGATTCTTGATACACAAGAAGCAGGCGAGCCAGAGCAAGTTGATGAAGAACTGCTTCACATGAGAAAAATGTTGAAAACTAACCTGAACGATCTCGATCTTTCGGTTAGAGCATATAACTGTTTGAAAGCAGCAGATGTAAGAACACTTGGTGATCTGGTCTCGCTAGAGATCTCTGACATGATGAAGTTTAGAAATTTTGGTAAGAAATCATTGGCTGAGCTTGAACAACTTGTTTCTGATAAAGGACTTACTTTCGGAATGGATCTAAGTAAGTATAAACTGGAAGAAGAATAATGAGACACGGTAAGAAATTCAATCACTTAAGTAGGAAGACTGCACATAGGAGTGCCATGTTATCCAATATGGCTTCTTCATTGATCATGCACAAGCGGATCAATACTACTGTTGCAAAGGCTAAAGCACTTAGGAAGTACATCGATCCTATCTTGACTAAGTCAAAGACGGATGACACACATTCCAGGAGAGTTGTGTTTTCATACCTGCAAGACAAGGAATCTGTAAGTGAACTTTTCAATACCGTAGCAGAGAAGATCGCCAACAGACCAGGAGGATACACTAGAATTCTTAGAACCGGATCACGTTTGGGAGATAATGCGGAGATGTGTGTGATGGAACTGGTTGATTTCAACGAGCTGTTGCTGAAGGAAGAAGGAGCTGGAAAAGCGAAGACCAGAAGATCAAGAAGAGGTGGTAAATCCAAGTCTGCTGAGACTTCAGCTAAGGTTGAAGAAACTGCGGTTGTAGAAGAAGTAGCAACAGAGGAAGCAGAAGCACAAGAAGAGGTTACTGAAGAAACAACTACCGAAGAAGCTAGCGCTGACGAGGTATCAGCTGAAGAAGTTGAAGCGGCTGAAGTTGTTGAGGAAGTTGCAGAAACTCCAGAGCCTGAAGTTCAAGAAGAACCAGAAGCGGAAGCCCCGGCAGAGGAAGAGCAATCTTCAGACGAGAAAGAAGAAGGTTCAGGAGAGGACAAAAAAGACTAGTTATACCTTTCGTTTATCGAAAAAGAAGAAAGGGATTGAGCATTGCTCGATCCCTTTTTTTATTTTTAAGAGGTAACCTGCAATGTATAAGTATGAAATTACTGCCTATTCTACTGGTTTGCCTCACTGTGGCTTGTAAACCTCAAGAAAAAAATCAACAAATTGCCGCATCTGCGCAATTGCAATCGATCACTGATTACAAGCCCAACCCTGATGATGTAGTACTATACCTCACATTTCTAGAGGGCAATCAATCAGAAATTGGATGGAATAACAAAGTAGAGGTTAAGCGGCAAATGAGGGCTGGATTTAGTTACAAGAACCGACTATCTCCGGGAGAAGTGATTTCACTTTCATCAAAGGAAAAGCTTCCAAATGGCGATTTTTACTGTGCGGCTGAATATCGAGAAACCCCTAATGGTGGCAGGTACTCCTTCAAAATCCTCCTAAAAAGATAGCCCTGATGAAAAAGTTAATAACACTTCTTTTCTTAATCTCTGCCATTTCCCTAATAGGACAAAGGCGGATAATTAAAGACGATCCGATTCAACGACATGTCTTTGAGATTATGAAATTTAAGAACCCTGTTTCAGGCAGGATACCAGCAAACATCCGGACGCGAGAACTGGAATTTACATCAGGAATAAAAGCCAGAGGAAGAACAGAAGAGGCATCAACTGAGTGGACTCACAGAGGACCATTCAATGTTGGTGGGCGCACCAGGGCATTGGCAGTGAGTTCAATTGATGAAAATCTGATTCTCGCGGGAGGAGTATCCGGAGGAGTGTGGAGATCCACAGATCAGGGAGCTACATGGACAAAGGTATCCTCAACCTCAGATTTATTGAGTATCACGTGTATTGCTCAGGATATTAGGGGTGGTGAAACGGATACCTGGTATTATGGAACGGGTGAATGGAGAGGTAATTCAGCAAGTGGAGATGGAGCACCATTTAGAGGAGATGGTATTTATAAATCAACAGACAATGGATTGACCTGGAGTGTGCTCCCTGCAACAGTTTCAGCT
The DNA here is from genome assembly GCA_028278585.1 of Cyclobacteriaceae bacterium. Classification (GTDB taxonomy): domain Bacteria; phylum Bacteroidota; class Bacteroidia; order Cytophagales; family Cyclobacteriaceae; genus Ekhidna. Next base: position 5,518 of record JANQEC010000413.1, read on the forward strand.
ACGCCACAAACCTTCGATTTTAACAGTTTCGATTACAATCACGAGATCGTTGTAAATCCATCCAATGGGCATGTGTTTGTTGCGAATTATTTTGGTATTCAGCGATCACAAGATGGCGGAGATTCCTTCAGCGAGGTATTGACTAACTCCAACGGTCAATGGACCGATATCGCAACAACAAGTTCCGGTGTTCTGTTTGCCGCAATAGACGGGACAGGAATTTTTAAGTCCATTGATAATGGCGATAATTGGACAGAAATATCCAATGGTGCAGGAATACCATTTTCAGACGGGGACAGGATCGAACTTGCAGTAGTGCCATCTAATGAAGATATTTTGTACGTGCTCGGTGAAGCAAATACCCGAGATATGAGCGGAACTATTACTGCTGAAAATCATATGCTTTGGAAATTTGATGATAACGGCGATACTTGGGTGGATCTTTCAGCCAATATTCCTGTGAATGATCCAGATAACTCTGAGGGCTTTGATTCTCAAAGAGGCTACAACTTATTAGTTAAAGCAAATACGGTTGATTTTGTGGTCATAGGAGGTACAAATCTGTACCGATCAACGGATGGCTTTACAACCAACAGCAATATATCTGAAATAGGTGGATACAGGCCCAATAGCCCTTCATTTGAACTTTACCCAACGCATCATCCAGATCAACATGCCTTTATCTTCTTATCCGGCGATAAAGCACTAAGTGGGAACGATGGAGGTTTACAGATCACGAATGACATCACAGATGCAACAGATGATACAAGCAATGGAATCACAGGAGATGTGGTGGATTGGATCTGGCTAAACAACGGGTACTTGACAACTCAAGTCTATGCGCTCTCTGTCGGCCCCGGAGATCAGATCATGTCCGGTTTTCAGGATAATAGTACCTGGCTTTCAACTGATGCCAGTAGTACATCATTGTGGTCAGATCAATTTAGTGGCGATGGTGCCTACAATGCTTTTAATTCAGACGGAACCGTTAGATATATGTCAGCGCAAAATGCCTCCATCGACCGGGTGGGATATGCTGACGCAAATGATGATACTCCAGATTCATTTACTGCCATAGATCCAACCGTTGGTGGTTATTTCACATCACTTTTTATAACACCTTTTTACCTGGATCTCGTAGATGACGAAATCCTATATCTGGGTGGTGATATTAATCTTTTTGTAAATACACAAGCCAGCACCTCAACACAAACAACTGGTTGGAAATCGATTATTTTGGGTAACTCCGATGTTATTTCTGAGTTTGGCCTCACAAATACCAATATTGTCTATTGCGGAACTGCATCAGGAGAGCTATATAAAGTTCAAGACCCTGCTGGTGCTACTCCAATCGTAACAGATATTTCCTCGCCACTTTTCCCGACAGACATTGGTGGGAATCCCAATAACGATGGCTACATCTCAAGCATAGGAGTAAACCTTTTGGATGAGAATGAATTGATGGTTGTTTTCTCCAACTACGAAGTACCGAGCATCTTTCATTCTTCTGATGGTGGAGCAACGTGGACGGATGTAGGTGGGAACCTCGAGCAGAATACGGATGGGACCGGAAATGGGCCTTCAGTTAGGGCTGCAAGGATTATCGGTGATGGATTTGAGTATTATGTAGGAACCAGCACTGGATTGTATTCAACCAAAACCCTCGATGCTGAAAATACTGTGTGGGTCCAGGAAGGCAGTTCTTTAATTGGTAATGTGGTGGTGAACCACATAGTTACAAGAGATGATGGACAGATCGCAATTGGCACCCATGGAAATGGATTGTATAGTGCAGTGGTACCTTTTGGTTGGGATTTAACTGTATCAAGTCTTGATTCACCCGAATCCATGCCGCTATCTGGGTTGACCGATGTAATTGCTACTTTGACAAACGAGGGTGGGCTGCCTGCAACATCATTTGATATATCGTTGACAATTGATAGTGATCCAATAGTGACTGATAATGTGGTAGCCACCATTGACGCAGGCGAAACACATCAACACACCTTCACCACTCAATTTGATTTTAGCACACTTGGGGATTATGAGATTGAAATAGTAGTATCGACTTCAGGAGATACAGATCCTTCAAACGACACGTTCTTGGAAACAATCAAAAGTGAAGCAGCTCCTACCGATATTGATTTATCAAATTCATCTATTGCTGAAGAAAAGGACTCAGGCACTGTGGTTGGTTCATTGAGTTCCGTAGATGAAGACGATATGGAGCATACGTATTCGTTGGTAGATGGCGAGGGTGATGATGACAATGCAAGTTTCTCAATAAACTCCACTGATCTTGTGTCCGCTGAAGTTTTTGACTTTGAAACAAAGACTACTTATTTAATTCGAGTTGAGACGGCTGATGATGATGGCAATACGTTTGCAAAATCATTTTCCATAGAGGTAACTGATGTTTTAGGAATAGATTCGGAAAATGCCGGAATCACAATGTATCCCAATCCATTCAGCGATCAGCTAAACCTGGAGATGGTGAACGAATATATTGGAATTATAGAAATAGGAATATTTAGCCTGGATGGAAAGCAGGTGATTTTTGAAAGGTCGTACGACAAGCAGCAACAAAGAACAACTTCATTGCTGGATTTAACAGCTATCCCTGACGGTAGTTACATTGTTAAATTTAGTTTGGGAGACAGGGAAATTTCAAGCAAACTCATCAAAGAACGCAGTAAAAAATAATTTAGAAAGCCCCTTTTTTGTGGGCTTTTTTTATTGCCAATTCGCGAGTTAAATTTGCGCCCAATCTATGAAACTTCCCACTCAAAAAAAGGCCGTTCTACTTCTAGAAGACGGCACAGTTTTTACAGGCAATTCAATAGGAAAATCGGGCACTTCTGGTGGAGAGATATGCTTCAATACGGGTATGACTGGCTACCAGGAAATCTATACCGACCCTTCCTATTATGGCCAAATAATTGTTAACACCACTTCTCATATTGGAAACTATGGGGCCTTTGATGATGAAAAAGAAAACGAGAAGACAAGCATCAAAGGATTGGTTGTCAATGACTTTTCTGACACATATAGTCGAACCAAAGCGACAGAAAGCCTCCAGGAATTTCTCGAAAAGAATAACACAGTTGGTATTTCTGGTCTGGATACCAGGAGTCTGGTACGGCATATTCGAACAAAGGGAGCGATGAATGCAGTCATCTCATCGGAAATCGAGGGTAAAGAGCTAAAACAAGAATTAGCCAAAGTTCCAAACATGGATCACCTGGAGCTTGCTACGAAGGTCACTACCAAAAAACCGTATGAGGTTGGAGCGTCAAATACCGGGCATAAGATTGCAGTTCTGGATATTGGAATCAAGCAATCTATCTTGAAGAATTTTGAGAAAAGGAATTGTCACTGTAAAGTTTTTTCAGCTGAAACTTCATTCGAAGAAATTAAAAAATGGAAGCCAGACGGGTATTTCATTTCCAATGGCCCTGGTGACCCCGCGGTGATGGATTATGCAATTGATACAACCAAACAGATTCTTGCTGCTGATCAGCCATTGTTTGGTATTTGCCTGGGTAGTCAAATCATGGCCAAGGCAGTTGGAGTATCGACTTACAAAATGCACCATGGACACAGGGGATTAAATCACCCGGTGAAAAATCTTGAAACTGGTTTGAGTGAAATAACTTCTCAAAATCATGGTTTTGCAGTTGATATGGATTCGTTGAAAAAATCAAAAGAGGCTGAACTGACTCACATTGATTTGAATGACAATACCGTGGAAGGTCTTCGATTAAATGGTAAACCGGCATTTTCTGTCCAGTATCATCCCGAGTCATCCCCAGGCCCGCATGATTCCACCTATCTTTTTGACGATTTCATCAAACTAATTAAAGACACCAAGCAATGAGTGTAATTGAAAGTGTATTTGCGCGACAAATCATGGATTCAAGGGGCAATCCTACCGTTGAGGTTGAAGTTATAACAGAAAATGGATTCCTTGGGCGAGCCGCAGTTCCTTCGGGAGCTTCAACAGGTGAGAATGAAGCAGTTGAGCTCCGCGATGGAGACAAGACGAAGTACATGGGCAAAGGTGTGCTCAAAGCTGTTGAAAATGTCAATGAAATCATAGCGCCTGAAGTTGAAGGCTTCATCACATTTGAACAGGCACTGATAGACAAGGTAATGATTGAGCTGGATGGAACAGCGAATAAATCCAAGTTAGGCGCAAATGCAATTCTTGGTGTTTCCCTGGCTATTGCCAAGGCTGCAGCGGCAGAGTCTCAACTGCCTTTGTATCGGTACATTGGAGGTGCGAATGCTAAAGTGCTACCGGTGCCAATGATGAACATCATCAATGGAGGGTCCCATTCTGATGCACCCATTGCTTTTCAAGAATTTATGATACGCCCTGTCGGCGCATCAACATTCACTGAAGCACTTCGAATGGGAGGCGAGATTTTCCATAACCTAAAAGCCATAATTCATGATCAAGGACTGAGTACAGCTGTTGGAGACGAAGGTGGTTTTGCTCCCAATTTCAGTGGAGGTACGGAAGAGGCTTTAGGAAGTATATTGTCAGCGATAGAAAAAGCAGGCTACAAACCAGGAGATGAAGTGACCATTGCTCTGGATTGTGCGTCCTCTGAGTTTTTTGAGAAGGGAAGTTACCACTATACAAAATTCGAAGGAGCAGGTGGTGCTAAAAGATCAAGTGAGGAGCAAGCTGAATATTTAGCCAAGTTGATTCAGGATTATCCAATAGATAGCATTGAAGATGGATGCGATGAAAATGACTGGGATGGTTGGAAGATGTTGACAGAAAAGATTGGAGATAAATGCCAGCTGGTTGGTGATGATCTTCTTGTAACAAACGTTAAGTTCCTGGAGCGTGCCATTAAAGAGAATGCTGCTAACTCAATCCTGATCAAAGTAAATCAGATTGGAACTTTAACTGAAACATTGGATGCCATAGAAATGGCGCACAAAGCCGGATGGACAGCAGTAGTTTCACATCGTTCCGGTGAAACAGAGGATGCGACGATTGCAGACATTGCTGTTGCGACCAACGCAGGTCAGATCAAGACAGGTTCCATGAGCAGATCGGACCGAATGGCTAAATACAATCAATTACTCAGGATCGAAGAGGAGTTGGGAGAGGTGGCGATTTACCCTTCAAAATAGCTAAGGGCTTGGAATCTACTTCAACGTAACGAGAAAAAACTTTGGATAGAAATTCACCACCTTTTCAATGTCACCTTTGAAGTTCTTTCTTAGCACTGTTTTGATTTCAATTTTTAACTGATCACCAGCTGATGCTCGCTTTATTAGGCTTGTCACATTGGAATTGGCCGTGCCCTTCATTTTACCCCGAAGTTGACCTTTGCTAACCAGCGTAATTTCACATTCCTGCACTTTGTAGTTCGCATCTTTAGGTAACAAGCGCTGAAAATCTGCATCAGGATGGACGCTCAGTGAAATGGAGGCTGTACTCCTGGATATCCCCTGGTTGAGGTCCATCGGTTTCCCGTTTGCAAATGGAATAACCCTTGGAGCAGGAATTCTTCGTACCGGAAATGATTTTTTTCCAATAAAAGCACCCTTGTTGTAAACGTCAATTTCTACCTGTCTTGATGTAGGTAAAACGATGATCTTTCCAGGCTGATTTCCACGTTTAAATGAGGCTCCCTCTATGGTGAATTTAGGACGATAATCTGTACCAAGAATTGGAACCTGGATGTTTAATTGATTCCCGCAATTCAAAAAAAGTGAGTTAATTGCCTGCGAGGAAACTTCAATGAAAGGTCGAATAATTCGATACGAATCTGTGGTCGTAATTACCTCCTCCTTACCATAAAGCTCGATGATAGCTTTGTAATCCAGCCTTCTGGAATTCTGTAAAAGATTACCTGTATTTTCCTCATAAACACCGACCCCACCTTTCAATTCGATTTCTGATTCGTTCACTGAAACATTTTTTACATATGATTTATCCAAACGAGCTGCCAACACAACCTCCGATCGAAACAGTCCACCCCTTCCTATTTCTCTGCTAGTTGGGATGGCGGTGAGAAAAATACTGTCCGTCATCAGCCCACAACTTTCGAGCCTTGCAACCGCTGAGTCAAGAGAGTTCGTCAGTTGATAGTTGTCAGTGGTCAGTTTTGATATGTTGTCTATGTTTTGAGTGATTCTCTTCTTCATACCCGCAGGAGGTAGCCATGGCCTGGAATCCAGAAATGGAATAAGCTCCGCCTGGGCAGTTGATACGCTTTCTGA
>JANQEC010000088.1 GCA_028278585.1 Cyclobacteriaceae bacterium
CCCGGTGGAGGGACGTTCTCCTCTTTTTGAACATTAAAATGTTAAAAACGAAGAGAACGTTAACATTTCTAAGGCTCTCCAGGGCTCTTTTGATCATTAGTTGATCATCTAATCAGAAAACAGGATTGGGGACACATTACAAGTTGGATGTAGCATAACAGAGGGGATTGGGTGACTCCTTAGGAGACGAAAATTTGACAGTATCCTGCCCACCTTTCGAGAGTGCCGGTCACAAAAACAATTGAAACGTCAAACAACAATTCGAACGCTCTTTAATAACTGCGCATATTAAACTATCATTACAAACAATATCTTCATTGATGTAGCTACGTCTCTCCATTCCTTCAATTTCTTTGGCATTGTTCCATCAGGTTGTTGGAAACGCTGTAATAACTTTATAGTTTGTGCGGTCATATATGACAGTCACTGTATAACAAGGAACTTTCAGAAGTCCATGAACTCCAACTTGCTGCTTAAATGTCTTCTGTCTGACTCCGCGTTTCTTGTAACGTTTGTGCGGAAATGACTTATCTGGTTTGTTCATTGTCTCTCGAACAAATTTCGCAAAAACATATTGCTTGTCATTGCATATAAAGTAACTTTTCCCTGAAAGCTGGCTGGGCTGCATGTGGTTCCTTGAAATGTGCTCCATGACATTAGATTCCTCTCGGGAAAAGTCCTCTTCATGCTTCTGACCGGAATGATCATTTTCGTCTACTCCCGGCCATTGCAAAGGGCTTCGGCTTTTCCTTTGGCATAAGTCCACATCAACCTCCTCCATCTTGCTGATAATGAAGGATTTTGTTACCAGGCAGCTACTGATAACATGTGAGTATGCTCCGCCCTCTCTACGTGGCAAATAGTCATTGGTCAATCCGCATAAAGGATGCTGTGATTGGCCACCCCCGAAGATTGTCAGGATACTAACAAATTTTCAGCCAATAGGAAGAGGTTTTATTTTCAGAGGAAATGAAAAAATGGGAAAGTGAAAAATGGGAAAAACGCACTATACCGCCGTCCTATACCATCAAGAT
>JANQEC010000142.1 GCA_028278585.1 Cyclobacteriaceae bacterium
CATAAGGCTGTATCTTAAATTTTTCATTTTTTATTCAATATTTAGATTAGAAAAAAGATGTCAGGTTGTTGACGATTGGCCCAATGCTAAATGGTGATCCAGGTATGAAATGGTATAGATGTAATTCACATTGAAGTCACTATAAACATGCCTTTCAAAAAAAGGAATTTCCAGCCTTTTGGAGGCTGCAACACCGTATTTATTTAGCTTTTTCGGATGCCTGGCATGCGATCGTTTAGTTGTATTCGAGTGGTAACTCCTATGAAGTGCTTCCTCTGATTTTTCTGTTTTCTCTGTTTTTTCAGCACTTTCCTCTGCAAAAACGAAGCTACCAGCATACACCAGTGTAATGATGAGAATACCTTGTACTAATTTGAAAAAAATTGACTTCAATAAAGATCAGTTGGTTTCAAACTATTTGCAAGCAATAACCAGGCCGAAAGAGTGGCGCCTATATAAAGTCAATCTCTAATTGACTCTGCAAACCAACACAATTGCTTTGCTATGAAAGCAAACAGAATAAAAAAGGCGTAGCAAATGCTACGCCTAGCGTCTACTTTTGATTTACATTCTACGCCGAGATGGGGGCTTGGTGGAGAATGAATAGAGATGCGCAGCTGGCTAGCTCGTTAGCGGGTGCTCGTGGAAGGATTATTGATCCCAGCTTCAACAATTAAAAGTAAAAAGGTTTCCTGGACACTTTTGTATCCATCTTTTGTAATAAAAAATTCCTCCAACGAATGATAACCTCCACCATTTACTCCTTCGCCAATCGTCACAGCGGGAATCCCTAAGGAGATAGGAATATTAGCGTCAGTCGATCCTGTTCTTAAGATCGTTCTCTTTCCCATTTTATCCGCTACAGCAAGTGCCCGTTGTACAAGAGGGCTTTCGTTTGAATTACTCCCGGAAGGACGGTTACCGATCATAGCAACTTCTACCGTAAGTGGTTGTCCGTATCTTAAAAGTTTGTTTTGTTCTTCCAAACCCTCCCTAACTGCCCGTTGAAAAATAGTATCGATTTCATTTAAATTTTCAGGACTTACCGATCGCATATCTACTTCCATCCATGATTCAAATGGAATTGAGTTCACAGATGTTCCGCCACCTATCCTTCCCACATTGTAGCTTGTTTTCAATCCACTTTTGGTGTAATCGTCTGCTTTAACAGCAAATGTTCGGATAGCTGCACCAAGTGCATGGTGTGGGTTAGCTAACCCAAAAGCTCCCCAAGAATGACCTCCAGATCCCTGATAAGTAACCCTGTATCGATGAGAACCTAATCCTCTACTGATAATGTCAATGATGTTGCCATCAAAGGCAATAAAGGAATCAATTTGTGGACCTCCATCCCGAAAGATGTGCTTCACTCCTCTAAGATCACCTATCCCTTCTTCTCCTACATTTCCAATGAATAATATATTGGAAGAAGTCTCTACATCATATTGATCCATGGCCCGCAGAACGGCCAAGATGATGGCAAGCCCGCGGGCATTGTCTACTATTCCAGGAGCAAAAAGGGTATCACCACGCTGTTTTACCTTCACATCCGTGCCTTCTGGAAATACGGTATCAAGATGCGCTGCTAATGCTACTGTTTTTTCAGAGTTTCCATAGCGCAAGCTAAACACATTGCCCGCCTCATCTATCCAAACAGAGTCAACACCTGCCTCAGCAAGCTTCTCTCGGAAAGCCATCGCTCTTAATTCTTCCTTAAATGGAGGGGCTTCTATCTCATTTAATTCAATAAGATCTGCAAGTGTCTGACTGTCATTTTCTTCGATGTAAGAGAGAATTGATTGAACACTGGCGAGTTCAAGAATATTGGAAAGTTCTTCTTTGAATTCTGGTAGAGGATCGACGCGAATGGAGTCTTCTAAAACTTCTGTTTTTGGAGCTTCAACTTGCTCCTGACATCCCGTTACTAGCAGAACAGAAATTAGTAGCGATATAATGATAGCATTATGGATCATATCGCCTTTAGTGATGCAAAAGCAGAAAAATCAAAAGGATAGCCGAAACAAAAGCTAACATAATGTCCAAGCTGATCAAGAGGATACATATTAGTGTTTATCATGTCCCTTCAAACCTAACCGGTTATACCCCAAAAACAAAAACCTGCTCTTTAGAACAGGCTTTTTTATTCTTATTGCAATTGCACGTGTTACAAACGTGCTAGCTAGGGATAAAAAAGACGTAGCAAATGCTACGCCCAGCATCTACTTTTGATTGCCACGTATAAAAAGGTGACGATTGATAACATGAGGTCGAAACGAAGCTTCATAGAAGCGTTCTAAGCGTTTATCACCTTGCTTGATGTGTCATTGTTCACTAAAAATTACTCTGAAAAACCACTCTCAGGTGCTTCAAACGTCAAAAGTTACGGTTGATAACATGACCGGATGGGCTTTCATTTCTATAAACCACCAGTTATAAACTGGCGGAAGCTTCGGGTAAGTATTTTCAAATCAATCGTCTGGCTTTGGTTCTGGATCAAGTAAAAAAGTTTCGGAACATTCCCAGCAACCTAAATAGAAGTAAGAGGAGTCATTAAATACGTAGGTAAATGAGCCTCCATTCATTATGTATCCATAATTTGCTTCATTGATCTTGATCGATCCTCTCACTTCACACCCTGCATCGTAAAATAAGTATTGTTTTAAATGACCAGTTATTAATTCGGACTTATTGATAGCACCTTCTATTTGATCTTTGGAAGGATTCCAATTGTTGCATTCATCCGAATTAACCGTAATCAGCAATCTCACAGAATCTATCGATAGTACAGTCACTGATTCCACATTGATTGAATCAATCTCAGATTTCTGAAAGGAAGTGGCCTTTACTTGCACCTCGCTCTTAGCTCCTTCTGTCTCAGTTGCTTTTGCAGACTCTTCAACTTTTTTCCCTTCACTACAAGAGATGAGCGAAAAAAGTATGAATAGACTTATTATTCTAATTTTCGTCATTTTTACAATTATCAATACAGTTTTCAATTGCTTTTCTCACTGTCTCACCTTCACCAGCAGTCTTTGCTGATATATCCTCCTGGTTCTTGACATTATTGACATCCAAGTTAAATAAATCGTATAAAACGTTTACTAAATCAGCAGTAGAGGCTGCCTGTTCATCTGTAAGAGGCTCCCATTCCCCTGTCTCAGCATTATAGTTACCCACTACTTCGATTCCAATTGAATTGGAGTTATTAGGGTCACCTTCATTTTTTGTCTTGCCAACATGGAAAGTTTTGTTACTTAAAGTTGCTGTTTGGATAATCTCTCCATCTTTGCCCACAATAAAATGTGTTCCGATTCCTGTACTCGAAAAAGAGTTAAGTGTACTTTCAGTAGTTGATGACACGGTTCTGTGAAGCACTATACCTTCAGGTCCTTGAAGATTGCCTTTCTCAAGCTTCTTAATTCTATTTTGTGTCATTCTTGAACTCCTTATCATTCCAGCTGGAGCAGGGTTTTCGCTTGCAGCTTGTTGCGCCATAGCTTGATTCGCATAGGGGGGAATGCCCCAAAAAATACCGAAAGATATGAAGCCATAATCGCAGCAGAACAATGGGGTTGTGAAAAAATGAAGTCTTATCAAGTTCATATCTTCTTAAATATTTTCTCAACTGAACACCAAAACCATAATGCCAATTCCAATTAGAATGTATAGAAGGTACATGGATTACTTCTTTCTGAATTCTTCTATGTTCGTTCCCAAGTACTTGAAATTCTGAATGAATTCATCAAAACCATTCACATATTTATCAAAGTAGTCTTTGGTACTAGCGGCATATACCAGCACAACAAATGAAGTCTCTGTTTCTAGGTAGACTGCCTCTTCCTTATGCCTGTCAGTTAGGTTTGTAAATGTTAACATAGTGCTTCTTAGGATTGGTGGATTTCCAACAGCTTTATTCTCATTTACCTCCATTTCAGGATACCTTTTCCTCATACGATTGATATTGTTTTCCTTGAAGGTTTTTAGTGTTTCTCCTTCTGTCTTGTCATATCCTTGAGCAAATGCATATACCTTGTTCCAGCTATTAAATTCCTTTGGATAAAAGAAAGCCACTAGCCCAGATTTTTGGGCAGATTCTGTATCCCTTACCCAGTCTCTCGGAGTTTCTACTTTGAAAACGTGCTGCTCTCCATGAATGACAGTCCAAGCTTTCTGATCAGAGGATTGAGAACTCAGAGCAACCACAACTTTATCCCTATTGCTACTAACAAAGTCTAGCAATCCAGTAGGAGTTGTACAATTTTCATTAAGCACATCAAACTGAATTTCGAATAAGGTAAAGTAAGGTATGGATTCAATTTTGTCGATCAGAAGAAAGGCTATTTCACCCATCGTCAATTTCCTATTATTACAATCCGTGACAGGCATAGGAGATTTGTTGAGAATTTTATTAACAAGAGCACCCCTTGTTTCATTGAAATCCAATTTCACCAAAGTAAGCAATGAGTCCTCTTTGATTGAAGAAGAGTTGACATCCCAAGTGATTCTCACTTCTTCAGTAACCTGTATTATTAAATCGGTTTTGTAATTATCGTTAGGTTGTGAGGTTGACTTTTGCGCATCATCATTCGATTCAGAATTGTTGTGTTCCGAACCACAACCTACAACAAATACAAGTAGTAGTAATAATTTTCTCATCCCCCCCAAACCTAACCCCTTACACCCCAAAAACAAAAAACCCACCGTGATGGTGGGCTTTTGATTCGGATTTCATATTCAGTAGCTAATTGGAATTTCTTACTACGTAGATAGATTTGTCTACAACTGATACCGCCAATGATTCACTGAAATAAACATATTTTGCTTTTGGTAAACTCTCCATGTTTTTCATGGTTTGTTTTTCCTTATTGTACACAAAAACATTATCATTAAAACTGATAAAAAGCCCTTTATCATAGGATTCAAGAAAACTAAACCTCAGAGATTCTCCTTGAAGAATTTCTAATTTTTTGTTACTTCTGAGGTTATATTCAATCAGGGCATTCCTCTTAGCATAATATAAAAACCCCTTTTCTATTGAAAAAAGAGCCCTAATATCTTGATCTACATTAATAACTTCTTTGTTATCAGTATTTACAGAAATCAGCTCATTATCAAGGTTTTTGAGAAAAGCGACATTTCCATCTACTTCTAACTCGATTCCCAACTTTTCTCCTGAGCCCTTTGCCCAATTCTGTTGATATAATTCTGTTTGACCATTCTTTGAGTCCATTAGAACTTTATACTCTCCAGAATTCTGCTCAACAACTGAGTAGAATAGACTTTCTTGACTATTTCCTATTTCAAAATCATATATCAAACAATCCTCTTTCACTTTTACAATTTCCTTCATCTCACCAGATGGGAGTGAAAATTGTTGAATTGAGCTACCATTAGATATTAAAAGAGTACCATCCTCACCTACTTTAGAAACTAGAAAATCAAGTATGTAGGTTTGACTACTTAGCTTTGAGTAAGATTCATTTTCAATATCGTAAATGACCAGTCGGCCTTCTGGAAACTCATCAGGGTCATCCATATCAGATTGAAAATAGATCACATATCTCTCACTTTGGTCAACTTCCAAAAACCAGCTATTAGTTGAAATCTTAATCTGTCCATTAAGAACAAAACAGAACAGTGACAAACACATGTAAAGAATAATCTTTCGCATAATTCAAAATTAATCAATTGACCAATGAAGGTGTGTTTTATGGGCATTCTTAACAACAGTTCTAGCAGCTTTTTTACTCTCACTTAAACCATCATGAATATATTCTGAGCCACTCTTCTTCATAATGTGCGGTCCAAAATTCTCTCTTCTTCCATCTTGGTTTTCAAAAGCATTCTGTAGTGCTTTGACTGCTTCTGATGGATTTTCAGAAACATTTGCACCATTAACCGTGCCAATGTCCACTGCCTTTGCCCCATTTGATGAGTAATGTCTACTTGTTCCACCATCATCTTCAGAAGTTCCATGTGTGCCATTTGTAGTTGAAGTAATTACTATGGACGTGATGGGTGAATTTTTATGAGCCTCCTTAACAGCTCCTTCTACTGCATCAACTAGCCCAGCATCTACTTCGTTGTCAGATGATTCACCATCACTTGTATCCTGAAATGTAACTGTCACAGTAGTCTTATTTCCATCATTGTCTTCAACCTCTATATCAGTGAATTTCTTTGTTTCTGTCTCAGTAGTAGTTGTCTCTTCAGGACAATCGCCCTGATCGCATGGACTATTTCCTTCCACTTGATCGGTTGGCATCATACCATCAGGATCAATGTATCTAATCGGATTGTCAAATGCATAATTATAAGGACTATGCCTTCTCATGAATTCAGCAGCAGGATCAACCATCAAGAACCTACCAATAGCAGGATCATAGTATCTGGCTAAATAGTCATAAACACCCCACTCTTTCAGTTCTTCAAACCCATTATACTTAAACCTATTCACCGTACTAGCCGTCCGTTGATACCCATTAAACGTCAGCCCAAATGGATAGTAATCGTCCGCCTGCACCACGTTCGTCTTACCATGATATACCGTGAAATCATCGAAATGAACGTCTATGGCTTCCTGGTTTTCATTGCTTAGGTAGCCCAGGACGTAGCCCTCCTGCTCAGCGATAATATCATTGATAAACAGTTGCTCATGAACACCAATGCCTTGCGCGGAGGTTGTGATCTGCTGGAAACCTGCCCTGACGTAGTTCATGTCCTTGTCAAAGAAGATGTAGTTTAGGAATGCTCTTGGTGCTGTGCTGGTATTGCCCTTTCCGGCCATGTTCGCACCGCTTAATGCATCGTTGAACTCCGTCGATGTAGCACTCACTCCTTCTGCTCCACCAAAAGCATTGTCAAACGAGGTGAACAATGCATTGTATCCCGTCTGCAGGAACGTGTTGCCTGAAGGTGTACCTTCATAGTTCGCCTGCACGCTTAGGTTCACCGTATCTCCTTGGTTCGTGCTAATGAATACCAAAGCTCCTGTTTGATCGCTTTGCAGACGTTCTACTTCGTTACCTCCAGCAGTGGTATTTGCATTCGAACTTGTAAATCGATGTAAATCCTCAAATCCATTTTCCTCACCCGTTTCAAAGGTTTCTACTATTGTATAGTTTTCTGAGGTTGTGGAGAAGGTTAGGCGGGTATTGCCCAGGTGGTCTTTGAGGTGGTATTGGTAATCAAACCCACCCCCAGCCCCTCCCGGGAGGGGAGTAAGACGGCCTTCTTCATGCTGAATCAATTGGAGTCGTCTCGTTCCGCTTGTGTCGGTTTCATAAATAAACTCCCCAACATAGTCCGTCGTTTTCGCCTTAACTCCTCCGTCGTAAACGGTCTGCTGTAGTTTGATGCCTGCTGCATCGTAGAGATAGGTAATACTGTCTCCTGCCGTATCAAAATCTACGATGACCGGCAAGTTCAGGTGATTGTAGTAGATACTATCAATGTTCTTGTTCAGGTCTTCGATCATGTTGCCATTGGCATCATACGTATAGTCGTTACCAACCGTATTTCGATCATGGAAACCGAGTGTATCTGTAGCTGCATCACTGACGCTTAGCAACCTGTTCCCATCGTAGCTATAGCTCAGATCATCCATGTAGGCAGACGTACTCGTACTTCGTCGCTTAAGTGCTTCAATGTTGCCATTGAGGTCGTAATCCAACCCTGAGACTCCGAACTTGTTTGTACCGGTGTTATTCTCAAAATGATTGGCTGTCGTCAGGCGATTGAGCTTATCATATGCGTACGTGTACGCAAGTGAATCGATAGTACCTCCATCCGTGTTATGATGGCTCCATTTCATCGCTGATATGTTGCCATTAAATAAACTGGTATTTCCTAAGTTAGGATCGATAGAATTATATAGCAGTTCCATGCCAAAGAGGTCTCCGTCCCCTCCGTTCAGCCCGGGATCGTTGATGGATGTCAGCCAACCACGAATGTTGTAGGCGTAATCCATCGACTGCTCACCTCCATGCAGGTCTTTCTCAATCAATTCACCTCTTTCATTGTACACACTAGCTGCCAACAATACTTCAGACTCATTGTTAACCTGGTGATAAATTTTCAATAACCGATTTGCATGATCGTATTCAAATCGCCGGGCAATGGTGGTAGTGTCCGCACCATTGGAATGCGTGCTGACGGTTTTTGTCACATTATCAACAAAATCATAATAGTTCGTAACCACATCTTTTCCTCCCAGGTGGTTCGTGCTCTGAACTTGTATGGATCGATATCTATCGTCGTAGTAGCTCACACTTTTAATCCAGTA
>JANQEC010000192.1 GCA_028278585.1 Cyclobacteriaceae bacterium
AAGCATCGCAATATCCGGGCTGGTGGCCAGGATCAATCGCTTTGCTTCAGCCGGATCACCGGTCACTCCTACCACTTCATATCCCAGGCCTTCAAGCATCGCACGCATATCCTCCGCGATGATCAATTCATCTTCTACTATTAAAATTCTGACTTTCATAGCTAGGCTGTTAATCTCATTTCGCTAAATATAATAGAAAATCGAGTTCCATTTTTTACGGTGTAGGTTATGTTTCCCTTCAACTGCTTGGTCAAAATGTTTACCAG
The DNA here is from genome assembly GCA_028278585.1 of Cyclobacteriaceae bacterium. GTDB lineage: Bacteria > Bacteroidota > Bacteroidia > Cytophagales > Cyclobacteriaceae > Ekhidna. The sequence goes on from JANQEC010000192.1 coordinate 267, forward strand.
CTTCAGCCCCAGTGATTTGACGGTTTCAAAATTAATATCCTTAGAAATTCCTTTCCCCGAATCTTCCACATGGAGCTGTAACTCGCCATCATTCACACGATCCAGCTCAATTTTGATCGACCCCTTTTCAACTCCATCGAATGCGTATTTATAAGCATTGGAGACTAGCTCATTGAGTATGAGTCCGACCGGAATGGCCGTATCAATGTCCAATTTCACTTCATGTGCATTAATCTCGTTGGTCACTTCCAGGTCCTTCCGCTTGTAGACCGTTGCCAACTGATCTACCAGGTTCTGAATGTAATCCTGCAGGTCAATTTCCGAGATATTATCCGTCTGATACAACTTTTGGTGAATGAGCGACATAGCCTTAACCCGGCTTTGCCCTTCTTGAATCACTTCCTGCATTTTTTTGTCATCTGTTTCCCTGGATTGCATGTTGAGCAGACTCGAGATCACCTGCAGGTTATTTTTCACCTGATGATGGATTTCCCTTAGAAGTGATTCTTTTTCTTCTAGTGATTCCTGGATGGTACGGTTTTTTTGTTCAATTACGGTTTTTTGCTCTTGTGCTTCCATTTGCAACGTCTCGACCATGTGGTAGGATCGTGCAAAACGTTGTGCTAAAGCAAAGGAGAAGACCAAAAAAGCAAATACGTTGATCACCTGCGGAAACATCTGAATGGCAGGAATAATACCAAAGTAAACCAGGGAGTTGATTCCATAGCCCGCTAAAATGGACATGAAACCAATGAAGACGATCATTGACTCTTGCCTTTTTTCCATGACTGCCCGAATCAGCACATTCAGGATGAAGACAATGTAAGGAATCGACATAATCGGATAGAAATTCATGGTGTAGGTGAAAATCACCGCCGGGCTAACAAGAATTAAAATCACCAGGAACAAGCTCAAAACCCCATAGCCAAGGGTCATTTTGCTGTATTTGTCCAAAAACATCCGATCGAAAAAGAAGGCAAAGGCTGTGGTGCATAAGAAGATGCTGATGTACTCGATTCTAGCTCCTTGTAGCCACGAAAGCGAAGTGAAAACCTGATTTAGCAATAGTAATCCCCACCTGCCAACAGCTACTGAAAAGAAAATAGCAAATAATGCAAAAAACAGAATTTCCGGCTCTCTACGCCAAAAGAGAAACATGCCCATGAAAAAGCATCCAATAATGAACATACTTCCAATGGCAAATGAGTCTGTTATCACCTGCTTATCACGCTGACGAAACAAGAAATCGCGATTGCCTAAGTAGATTTCGTTGGAGCTTCCGCCTTTTCGATGATCAAAGTTGGATACAAGGAGAATCAGCTCGTTTTCACCTTGATTAAATCGAATAGGAAAGGTTTTGGGATAGCCTGCCGCTACATGCTCATTCTGATTGAGTGCCACTTTTCCACTCTTTCCAATTTCCACACCATTGAGATAGATCGAGTAAGCAGCGTAAACCTTGAATATTCGAAGTGCAAGCTCAGGGTAGTCTTGGTCGGATTCAATGACTATTCGAAAAGTAGCAGCTCCAAAAGGTGAAAATATTGATGCTTCATCCTGTATCTTATTCCATAGGCCTGGTAAGTGAATATACCTTGGGGCTGAGATTCGTCCATTGGTGGAATTAAAAAGGGTGTCCCAGTAGAATTCCCATTCTCCGTTTAATTTTAGTTCGTCTTCACCGGAATAGCTTAGGTTTCCTCGCACGACTTGCCCATGCGTTCCGAAAAAGGATGCGAAGAAAAGACCGTAAAGTATAATCCTACTTAAGAATTTCACAGTGCGATAATGGTTCAGATAAGAATGAAATTACTGAAATGTGTCCTAACTAAGTAAGTTTCAATTTGAGATCATCGAACAGAATGGAAAATTTTGTGCCGGGACCTGTCTCAAAATTCAGAGTCCCTTTGAGCTGTTTGGTGAGAATATTAACGAGCTTCAATCCTAAGGAAGCGACATTTTCAACACTGAAATTTTCAGGCAAACCTTTCCCATCATCCGAAATCTCCAGCTGGATCTTTTGATCATCGAGACGAGACAGGCCGATATTGATTGTCCCATTCTTGACGCCTTCGAACGCATACTTGTAAGCGTTAGATATCAATTCATTCATGATCAAACCAAGTGGAATAGCCGTGTCAATATCAAGTTTTAAATTGGAAGCATCAATCTTGTTTTCGATTTCCAAACCCTCACGTTTGTACAAGGCAGCCAGTTGGCTGTGTAAATCCTCCGCATATTCCTGAAAGTCGATCTCCGTTATGTTTTCTGTTTGATAGAGCTTCTGGTGGATCAGCGCCATCGCTTTTACCCGACTTTGGCCCTCTTGAATGGCTCCGAGCATTTCCTCGCTCTCAGCCTCTCTTGACTGCATGTTCAGGAGACTTGAGATTACCTGGAGGTTGTTTTTTACCCGATGATGAATTTCCCGCAGCAATGCATCTTTTTCTTTCAACGATCTCGTTTTGATGCGTTGATTACGAAATACAAGGCCCATAATCACAAGTAGCAATACTATTCCTCCAAAAAGTGTATTTCTGAATGTCGCCTGTTGCGTCAATTCTGCTCTTTGCTTATCTATTTCTGTTTCGCGTTTATCAATTTCATAGGAAGCTTTTAACTGTTCCATTTCCCGGATGGATTTATCATTATTAATACTGTCACTGTACATCGCGGAAGTATCCCGTAGCCCATAGGCCCGCTGAAATTGATTCATTCGCGCGTACAACCGTGATAAACGACCGGAGGTACCTCGGATTCGTCCCTTTGAGCCAAAATCTTTCGCTGTGTTGTAGGACTTGAGTGCATATTCAAGGGCTTTCGAATAGTTTTTCTCCGCATTTTCATAGTAGTCCGCATAGGTGTTATACACGTAAATCATCCCGTTCCAGTCTATCCCTCTCGAATCATTAAAGAAATCCTCTGCCTTTTTTATGGCTTCAAGGCTTTCCTCGTGCCTGCCGAGCTTGTGATAAATGTTGGCAACATTGGAATAACTATAGCCAAGGCCCTTTTTGTAGCCTGCTTCTTCTTTCAATTCAATGGATTCTCTGTATTTCTCAAGACTTAGTTCATAGTCACCTCTCATGTCATAGATACCCGCCATATTATTTATTGTTCGAGCAATTGACACTTTATCAGCTACTTTTCTTTTTAGTTCAAGGGACTTCTCAAAGTATTCAAGTGCCAGGTCTTGTTGATCCGTATGCATGTAGGTGGTGCCCAGCTCATTGTAGGAAAAAGCAATATTAAATGTGTCATTCAATGCCTCATACACTTCCAGAGCCTTGAAGCTCGCCTCCAATGACTTTGGATAATTGAAAGAATAGTAGTAAACGATGGAGCTTACGTAGTGAACTTTCGCCACATAGGTTGGAGAGGTCATTTTTTCAGCCAACCCCATCGACTCCTCCAAAGCGATGAACGCTGAATCAGGTTTATTGAACGCGTAGTGATAGGCTAGCGTATTCAGATAGATGATTCGGGTGCTGTCGTCTTTAATTTCCGTAAGTCGCTGCTTTAGTGTGTCGATTGGTGACTGAGCGACTAACAAGGAAGAAAGCATTAGTACTGGTAGACTAAAAGTTGTCCTCATGGTTAGAGTAGAATATGGTGAGCAATCGGTACATCAATGAAATTAGTCAATTTAATCTATTTAACCTTGGGAGTCTAACCTTGCAAATGAGGTTAGATTCCTATATTGCCATTCTTTGACTTTCTCATATCTTGTCCAAAGTATGCCAACTATTAATCGAGCATTTACAAGATTGACAAATAGGGTGACGGCAGATTTTGAACTAAGTTTTTTCCTAACTTATCATTTATACCGATTAATGTTATCCAGCAGTTGAAAGAGATTGACCTGATTAGATTTGCAAAAATCAGATCTTTAATCTTACGCCTCCGGTGAAGTGCACCACTTTTCTTTTCTTAAAGGTAAATATGGTTCTTCGATTTGCTCTTAGCTGAATCCTGGTTCGAAGCGAGTGGGTCGTGTTCAGGTACATTTCAATGTTATGCGTCAGTTTGTACTCGTACCGTAATCCAACAAGCAGCAAATTCATCCGAATCCGTTCAGCTAATCGTTCATCGTTGACTAAAAGGCCCTCTTGCAGGTTGGAGGTGAATCCATCGATTTGAGCCAACAGTTTGAAGCGCAAACGCTCCGAAGCATGGAATTGAAAATTAGTAGTAGGAACACCCAGGTTATAAGACCATTTCGGGTGAAATTTCTTGTAATAGCTGACGAATGGAATTGGAAAAACTACACCACTGGTATTGGAGTAGGCAACACCCACAATGAGACGATTTGGCTTAAGGACCTCAGGCGAAGCTTTTTTATCCTTGATCAGGACCATGGTCCCGGAAATAAATGTATCGTCGAATAAAAACTCGTTGGTTTCCAGATTAGAGCTAAAGCCGGGCACTAACCGGGCGGCGAATCTCCAATTCTCATTGATCTTGTACGTATAAGTAAGGTTGATATCCAACAACCGAAATTCATCTGTTTTGGTCTGATCGAAATTCGGTATCGAATCATTAAAATTCAGATCGATGGCATTGTACTCTAGTCCGAAAAAAAGGTATGTTTCATTTTTAAGTTTTACCGGGTAATTAAAAGCGAATCTTTTCCGATCAAAATCAAAATCTGAACCCAGGGAGGGAATATTTGTATATTCCAACCTTACGATATCAACCAATTGCGCATTTGCAATCGAGAAGATGAGAGGCAAGCAAATGATACTTAGAAAGAAACGCATGAGTGTTAGGCAAGATGTAAACATCGTTCTTTTATGCCAAACACTCCCGGATTGTTAGACCAACCGGGTGTATATCACGACTATTCTCCTCTTAAGATAACTGTTGGGTTAACTCTGGCAGCAAAAAATAGTTTGTAGCTGATCACTGTCAATGAACTAAACACAATGATCAATACAGGGATGATAGCACTTGCTATTCCAAGTTCTATATGGAAAGCGAAAAGATCCAACCACCTATTCATAACCGTAATACCTATAGGAATTGAAATAATAGATGCGATACCTACCAACAGCAAGAATTTAAAGGCCAAAGAAGAATAAATATTTCCAATTGATGCGCCAAGCACTTTGCGGATGCTAATCTCTTTCAGTGATTGTTGAACAGTGAAGGAAGTCAAACCAAAAATACCGATCAGGCACAGTACCAGAGCCACCGCAGTAAATAGATTAATAATCTGTCCAAATTTCTGATCCGCTTCATACTGAGCTTTCAACTGTTGATCCAGAAAATAGAATTCGAAGGGTAGTGTCGGAAAAAGGGAATCCCATCGATCCTCCAGAGCCGAAATCGTGTTTTGATACCCCTGACCATCGATACTGACTATGACTGATTTTACATTATTCTGAGGTCGCATAGCGAAAAGATAAGGTTCAATAGGTCGGTGAAGGGACTCGGAATGGAAATCGCTAACAACACCAATCACCTTATAAGGGATCGCACCGTATCGCTGTTCGGTATAAATTTCTCTATTGACAATCTCTTCATTTGTAAGTCCAAAAGCCCGTACCGCAGCCTCATTTAAAACGAGAGATTTTTCTAGTTCACCCGCCATGTCCTCATCGAACACGCGTCCTGCAACTACTTCAATACCAAGGGTTTCAATCAAACCGAAATCAACGTCATTTTGTCTGATTAGAACACTTTCAGACCGTTCCCCTGTTGGAGAAAGGTTGTAAAAGTTGTCGCTTAGAACAAATTGCGCGGGTGTATATGAAGTTCCGGCAACACGTTGAACCCCGGGAATATCCGAAAAGGTGGTTTTTACCTTTTTCAATTGAGAGATCACTTCTTCAGATTGGAGAGGTACGACCAGTTGATCGTCAGATTTAAAACCAAGTGACTTGCTTTGAATAAAGCTCAATTGATTTGCTATTGTCATTGATCCAACGATGAGTAAAATCCCTACTACAAATTGGAAAACTACCAGCACTTTTCTGACAATAAAGGTTCCAGCGCTGTGGGAGGATTGACCTCCAAGAATGTTTCTCAGTTTAAGTGATGAGAGATAAAACGAAGGGTAGCTTCCGGCAAGTAAACTGGTTATTAACCCTATCATCAAAAGGACACCAACTTTTTCAAGAATCGTCACGGATAGGACTTCTTTTCCGGTAAAGGAAGAATAGTAAGGAGCAATAAGAAATATCATACCCGTTGAAACAACCAGGGCTAGCAAAGTAATCACTAAAGATTCTCCTAAAAATTGGGTAATGATCATTCTTTTTTGGGCTCCGAACGTCTTTCGAACTCCGATTTCCTTCGCTCTTTTTGAGGCCTGGGCAGTTGCCATATTCGCGAAATTGATGCAAGCAATAAAAAGGATCAGCAGCGCTATGCTGATAAGAATGTAGATGTATCGAACATCTCCACCAATACCAGCTTCATTTTGCGAGCCTGAGTAGAGATAGATATCCTCAATTGGCACGAACCCATGCGCATTGTCGGCTTTTTCTACATGTTGTGCGATCAGCCCCTGAATTTTTTTGCCGGAGGCTTCGGCATCAGTTCCCGAAAGAAGTTTCACATAAGTAAAGAGGAAATTATTTCCTACAATTTGATCGTTTCTATGCACATACTTACCAAACTCGCCGCTATTCATAGCGGCTATAAATGCGGGATTTAAATGCGAGCTAATTCCTTCATTATCATAGACTCCTGTAATCGCATAATCTGATTTACCGTAGTCATTGACAATGGTCACTGTTAAGCCTACGGGATCAACATCTTTGAAAAGCTTGTCGGCAAGTGTTTTGGAAAGTGTCAGGCTTTGCGGTTGATCAAGCATGGTCTGTCTGTTTCCATAAATGATGGGATAGTCAAACAGATCGAAGAAGTTAGGATCTGCCAGGTATCCTTTGGTTTCGGAAATGGCCTTGTCATCATACCTCAAGATATTTTTAGAGACCCCCAGGTAATTAACAATCCTGGTGGACGTCTCAATTTCCGGCATCTCTGATAGTATCCTGCCTTTAAGTCCCGGTGGGCAAGTTGCCATCTCAAAATCTTCGCCATTCTGGGTACCATACGTCGCTACCCTATATAGCCTATCTCCATCCTTATGATGTTTATCGTAGCTGAGTTCGGACTCGATGAAATTCTGAATAAAAAAGATGCTGACAATTCCTACAGTGAGACCAAGAACGTTGACAGCAGTATAGGCTTTTTGCCTCTGTAAATTTCGAATTGCAATTTTGAAGTAACTTTTAAGCATAGCACTTTGGTTTGTTGAAAAAAAGAAATGAAGACCGGGTTGAATAATTGAAGGTCTAAAAAGAAAAAGAACTTCCTTGAGGAAGAAAAGGTCAGAGAGCCATTTTGAATGCTTCTTTCGATGTTTCAGGTAATTTTCCTCCAGATCACCCCTTATATCCAGGTAGTAGTCCTTCCTGCAGTACCACTTGAAGAGAATATCAGCGAATCGTTTAATCATAACTTAGCTTTGAAACAGAAGCTGGTATTGAATTCCAAAGATCCAATCGCACGTTTCGGTTGTGATCCAGGGCTCGCATGCCATGGGCGGTGATTCTGAAAAACAACTTCGGCCTCCCTCCTCTTTCTGTGCTTCCTTCGCCCTTTTGTGAAGTCAGGTAGCCTTTATTTTCCATCCGTCTTAGCGCGGATTGTAATGCGCCAATACTGACCGATCGTTCCAGCCGGGATTCAATTTCTTCCTTGATGCCAAACCCATAAGCCTCCTGATCGAGTACTGCGACTGTGAGTAAAACAATTTCTTCAAATTCACCTAATTGGAACTTTTTCATGGTATTTTCTCAATTGTAGTAATACTACTACGAAAAAGGAACGAGGTAGTTTCCTAAATGTAGGAAAACCCAATAACTGAAGTACCTGGACTTCCGGAAAAGGTTACAAGATTATTTTTTGTTTATCTCAACACCCTTCCAAATGCGGTAGATGAGCACCGCACTTCTTTTGGTTTGCTTGGGTAATGCGCGAAGGTCACCGGTTTCATTGATCGTGTGATCGTCAGCGCCAGACATGCCCATTCCATCGATCCCCATTTCTATAAATTCTGAAGTAAATGAAATATCCGCCGCTCCCGCATCTGCAGGATTAACCGGTCCAACCTCACCAAAGCCAAGATCCTGGCTTACCTTGCTGAACATGTTCATAAGGTTATAGTTGCCATCAGTTGGAGCAAAAGGCGGATATCCTTCACTGAATTCTATCGTCGCAGTGGTTCCAGGTAGATTATTGGCAACAATGCGTTTCATCGTTTCTTGCGTCTTTTGGATCTGTTCAGGGGAAATGCATCGAATATCTCCTGTAACAATGACATCTTTAGAAACCACATTATTTTTCCCAAAAGCTGTGCCCGCTTGTTCACCCGGATTGTGAGTGATGGTGGTTCCACCCATTATTCTGCCGGGATTAAAGGTTAAAAATTCTTCATCTGAAAGTTCATTGTAAAATTCATTAAGAATACGGGCTGCCTCGTAGATGGCTCCTGCTCCAACTGTAGCTTTGAACACCTGGGATGAGTGAGCGGCGTTTCCGGTTGTTGTCAACGTCCAGCCGGACGAACTCCTTCTTGCCACATTGACGGTTGCCGGATTCCCGTCTCCGTTTTCAAATCCCAATGAGATGTCAGCCCATTTGGCTGCTTCAATCAGCGTTTCCTTTGACTTGGAAAGAGGTTTTCCACTCAACTCCTCATCCCCGGTCATAACCACCATAATGTTCATCTCTTTTAAAAATCCCTGAGCATTCAGCGCAGATAGTGCCTGAAGAATGATCACATCTCCTCCTTTCATATCAGCGATACCCGGACCTTTGACAATATTTTCGTCAATAGGTCTCCATTCCTGGTTCGGACTGTCAGGTTCAAACACCGTATCCAGGTGCCCGATCATCAGGATCTTTTTCCCCTTGCCGCCTTCCATCTTTGTTACCAAATGACCGGCACGATTGAAATCATCTCCCGGCACCCATTCCGTCTCCATTCCGAGAGCCGCAAACTTCTTCATCAACACATCACCTACCGCCTTTACCCCCTCAAAATTCATGGTACCACTGTTGATATTCACTAGTTCCTTCAGGAGTTCTACTGCCGCATCGTTGTTATCATCCACCCACTTGCTTAACTTTTTTTCCGTACGATCGAGTTGACCAAAAGCTGTAAAAATGACAAGAAATAAAAGGGCTGAAAGGAGATTTCTTAAGAAGATCATTGCTATTGAGTTGTTCAAATTAGCCGGACAAGATAGGTAAGATCTGAGGTTTTTTTAAAAACATTTTGATGAGTGACATAGGGCTGTCACTCACGCATATTTCTTTGAATTATTATTCAACTCTAAAAGACATAGAAATGACAACACAAGAAGTAGCAAATCGCTTAGTAGAGCTTTGCAGAGAATCGAAATGGGAAGAGGTTTATCAGGAGCTTTTCTCTCCGGAAATAGTTAGCATTGAGCCCGAAGGTGGACCATGGGGAACGGTAAAAGGATTCGATGCAATTGCCAAGAAAGCAAATGAGTGGGAAAATATGGTAGAAGAATTTCACTCCATGGAAGTTTCGGATCCCATAGTTGCAGAAAACTTTTTCGCTATTACCATGAAAAGCAAAGTGACCATGAAAGGTCAAAGTGAGCCGACCAACATGGACGAGGTTTGTGTTTACAACGTCCGGGATGGTAAGGTAGTGAGTGAACAATTTTTCTATACTCCAGCACCAGAATTTGTATGAAATAGAAATTGACTTCATGATAATCAATTTCTTTAATGTCATCTCGAACGCAGTGAGAGATCTCGCCACATTCGAGATGACTATCTTTTCCTGAAACTACTCTCCTTCACACATTTCTTTAATTGCACTATTCGTTCCTCTTAATCCCCAGCTCGGAGCTATTGATTTTTCATCCTTCTCTTCAGATTCAAAAATAGCCTTGGCCCTGGCAAAGCTTTCACAAGCTCCTCCGTCACCGCCACCCATAAATTGTGCCGTCCCGAATTGCATTCTCCCCAATAAAAAATGTGCCCTGCCATTCTGTGGATTCAGAGCAATGGCCTTCTGAAAGGACGTCATTGCCAACCCACTATACTGCATACCTCGCGATGCAGGATCGACAGTCACTCTCATCATGTGCACGTATCCCTTCATTGACTCTAGTTCTGAATCGTTCGACTTAATGGTTTCGCCTTTCTCAACGGCCGCAATCGCCTGATCCAGGTATTTATCTTTGTCTTCGTTAGACTCCACCATGGTCATAAGACGGATATAACCAAATGCTGCATAATAGTAAGGCTCCCAGCGATTGGCTTCTGCATCACCAATTCTTGTCAATTGGTTCACGACTCCTAATAAGGTTTCGGGATCCGAAGCCTGATACATGGCGGGGATATTCTTCGCCATAGCTTTTTCAAATTGTCCGCCATTTGCTAGTAAAATGGCAGCACAAAGTATTCCTATTGCTGTTAAAATTGTCTTTTTCATAATTATTCTGTTTAATGATTTAAGGTCTGATTTTGAATTTTTGATTAAAGATTCGGTAACTGACTAATTGATTTATTTTTTGCCAGCGTGATAAGAATCCCTAGAAATAAAAATCTTTTCGCTGGTGGACGGATCGGTCTGCTGGCATAAAAGCCATCACTATCAGGCCGATCAGCATACTCATATCCGAAGATGTTATTGAAGCCAAATACATTATTCACCATTGCATGAAAAATGATCTGATTGCTGTAGAGATAGCTGATATTGAAGCTCAGATCATGATAGTTGGGTGTCTTGCCTCCTAAAAAAACATCCTCGTTCAAGTCATTGTATCTCCTTTGACTGGCAAAAGAGTATGTCAGTCCAAGCTGACTTTTTATGGACTGTATAAACCGTTTGGCCACTACAGAAAAGTTGTGATTCGACACAAATGGCGGCCGAAATGAACCGGGGTAATCCCGGTAATGTCGCTCCGAATTGAGATAAGAATAGCTTACCCAGTAATCCGTATTTTTAAAGGTCCTGGAATCCCTCCAAAAGAGATCAAGCCCTTCTGCAAAACCATCTCCATCAAAACTGAATGAAGATGGAGTGAATTCATCTGAATATCTTGTTAGATCTGAATAGTCTTTCCTGTAGATCTCAACACGAAATGATCTGCCTTCACCAAGCCACTGATAATTTGCGATGTAGTGTTTTGCATGCTCCTGGTTAGCTGCATTGAATCTGTAAATGATTGAGTTGGAAGGGGCCTGGCTAAAAGTTCCATAGGCAAGAGAGACCTGGCTTTTTTCGCCTAATTTGTATGCTGCAGATACACGTGGGTTCGCAACAACTTCATTTACCAAAGAGTTGTTTTCCAATCTCATGCCAGCCTTGAATGCGAGCGAGGACGATACATACCTCTCTGCTTCAACAAAACCTGCAGTAATCGTTTCATCAAGACCTCCGTCCAATGATTGACCCAGATCATTGATTAAAGTTTCATCTCCTTTCCTGAGTAATAATTCTCCTCCGAATCTGACACTTAGCTTATCGGAATGAATGTAATCCATAACTACTTTTCCATGTCGTCCGCTGATATCTTCTTCCCTACTTTGACCGGCCTGAGAAGCAAAATCATTGCTTTCAGTAAATGAAGTTCCAACACGCACACCCCACTTTTCAGAAAATACTTCCCTGTAAGACGTATTGAAATAGAGATAGTCGCTTGTGACACGTGTCGGAAGTAACACATCAGGATTGGCTATGTCCCGTTCATACAAATCCATTTCTGAAGAACTCAGGTTGGTATAAACCTTTAAAAAACCTGTTTTGCTAGTCTTGATTCGGTAGGCAAAATTTCCATTGACGTCAGTAGGCGCTTTGTCCCACTCAATATTCTGACCAACCAATGCAAAATATGGGGTTAGGTTCGTATATTGGATTTTACCAGAAAAGGAAGATTTTTTCCATACTGAGGTATGGGCTATATCTGCACCGACAGACATGAAAGAAAGATCCGTCCTGTTGAGCTCCGCCAGGTCCTTGGACTTCAAAATGAGCGCAGAAGAGAGTGCCTGACCATACTCGGCGGAGTACCCTCCCGTTGAGAAGCTCATCCCCTTGAACATAAATGGCGAGAATCTGCTGCGCCCGGGCGTATTAGGTGCCGACGGGGAATACTCATTATGGACGATCATTCCATCAATGAATGTTTTGGTTTCTCTCCCCTCACCTCCTCTTACAAATAATCGTCCTGTTTCTCCTACTGTCTGAGTACCTGGAAGTGTATTAAGTGCTCCGGGAATATCAGCTGTTGATCCAGCGGTGGTGACAATGTCGAGTGAGTTTAAGACAACACGTTTGCTTTCATCTGAAGCATCGAATGATCCAGCAGTTATCACTACCGCATTAAGTTTGTTGATCTTCTCTTTCAGCACAATTTCCAGTTGAACATTGTCTGTCTTCTTATCTAAGAGGATCTTGTGATCATAAAATCCTACAAAACTTGCTGCCAGGATCACTGAATCAGTTTCATAAGTGGTGATGGTGAATTTTCCATTAATATCAGTTGTAGCTCCATCGTAGGTGCCCTCGATGAATACATTCACACCTAAAAGAGGCTCACCAGACTTTTCTTTGATATAACCTCCAATCGTGATCTGAGCTGTTGATTGGAGGCTAAGCAGTAAGTATAAAAATAGGAACGGTACCTTCATTTTTGACTTTCAACTTTTGAGTTCTAAGCCAAAAATCAACTGAGGAACTACTCTTGACTAATAAGCTTTGCTGAACTGTTGGATTTGGTGGATGAGTTGTGATTCCTTTCCAATCACGGGATATGCTCCTACAGAATTTTTTTCTAAATTGAGGCTTCCAACAACAGATTTGATTTTCGAATAACCTAGATACCTAAAGAAATGATGAAAAAATTTTTAACGCTTGTAATGGTGGGTGGCATGTTTTTGACAACATCTGCCCAGAGTTTTGACAAAAAAATTGAAAAACTGGCCACTAAGTTCGAAAAAGATGCGATTGAACTGAGGCATTGGTTCCATCAAAACGCCGAACTGAGCAACCGGGAATTTAAAACTTCCGAAAGAATAGCTGCTACACTCAAAGAAATTGGCCTGGAGCCACAAACCGGAATTGCTAAGACTGGAGTCGTTGCTGTGTTAAAAGGAGGAAAACCCGGACCGGTTGTAGGTCTACGTGCTGACATTGATGGGCTTCCGGTAAAAGAACGTGTCGATTTACCATGGGCATCAAAGCAGATGGGCGAATACAATGGCGAAGAAGTACCAGTCATGCACGCCTGTGGTCACGATACTCACATTGGAGTTTTACTAGGTGTAGCGAAGATGTTGTACGAAATGCGGGACGAAATTCCAGGTACCGTGAAATTCATCTTTCAGCCAGCTGAAGAAGGTGCACCAGCTGGAGAGGAAGGAGGCGCCAAATTGATGGTGAAGGAAGGTGTATTGAAAAATCCTGATGTAGATGCCATTTTTGGACTTCACATAAGTTCAGATACACAAGTTGGAAGAATCGAAACAAGGCCAAGAGGTCTTTTGGCAGCAGTTAACTCCTTTAGAATTGATATAAAGGGAGTTCAATCGCACGGTTCAGCACCATGGTCAGGAATAGACCCTATCGTTACTGCCTCACAAATGGTTAATTCCATTCAGACAATTGTAAGCAGAAGCATTAAACTCACAGATGCCGCAGCAGTTGTAACAGTAGGAGCTATCCATAGTGGAGTCAGAAGCAATATAATTCCTGAAAGTGCTTATATGCTTGGAACGATCCGTACACTTGATGCTGATCACCGAACCACTGTTCACAAACGGTTGAGGGAAATTGTTCAAAACATCGCTGAAGCAAACAATGCGGAAGCTACCGTTTCCATCGATGAAGGATATCCGGTTACATTCAATGACCCAAGCCTGTTTGACCAGATGATTCCAACACTTGACAGAATATCCGGCAACAAAGTTGACCTTGTCCCTGCCATCACGGGCGCTGAGGATTTTTCATTTTATCAGGAGCAGGTACCTGGACTTTTCTTTTTTATAGGAGGATGTCCTGAAGGATCAGACCCCAAAAAGGCGGCTCCTCACCACACGCCTGATTTCTACGTTGATGACTCAGGAATGATCCTGGGGATGAAAGCCATGACAGCTTTGACCCTTGATTATCTGAGTAGTAAATAATAATACCGGATGATCTGAGTTAATTTTGAAAGTGAGTTTGTCAACCACCTTCGATTGAAAAAAATACTGATCATCCTTACCATTCTACTGCTCCTTGGAGCCGGATACTTCACCTACGATAAGTGGGTGAAGCATTCTGATTTAGTTACATGGAGCTTTGTTCCGTCTGACGCCGCTATTGTATTTGAGTTAGATCTGATCAAAGACATTGCAGATCTCCAAAGTAATCCTGCGTGGAAAAACATAGAGCAAACAGACGGAATAAAGGATTTCAACCAAACATTATCCTTTCTTGATTCCATCAATGGTGAAGGAGGTTTTTCGGCCATTTTCAAGCAAATGCCAGCCCTGATCTCCCTTCACAGAGTCGCTAATTCCAAGCTCGATTTTTTACTGGTGTGGAAAATTCAGAACTTATCACAAAACACATTTATCAGTACTGCAATTAACAGGCTAAAAAAAGAGGGCTATACGTTTAAGACGCGAACATATAATGGATTTAAGATCAGTGAAGTTGGAAATGGAGAAAGTACTTTCACCTACATTTTTTACAAAAACTTTTTTCTATCAAGCTTTACCCCTTACCTGGTAGAGGATGCCATACGTACGATTGATGATGCTGACATTCAATCATTTACCGAAAGTTTTCCAATTAGCAACAGTGGAGCTATTCATGTCAATTTCGAAGAGCTGGGAAACGTTATGGGCGCACTTTCCATGAATAAAATCAACCTCCCCCTGGCATCAGGGTCTTATCAACTCGCGCTCGATTCGACCATTGTGAATATTTCAGGCATGTCCCAGGTTTCGGACGATTGGGTGTCTACGCACACCGAAGCACCGGGAAAATTTGAAATGACCGAAGTTATTCCTTCCAATACATCCTTACTCCATCACATCACTTCTTCGGACATGAGCAAATGGAAAACCAGTCTGGCGACCTACCTGGAAAAAGAACCCGAAACAATGAAACTTAGAGATTCACTAAGAGCCACTCTTGATTTTGATACTGAACAGATCTTCGACCTTATTGATGAAGAAATCGGACTTGCTACTTTGGAATCCGCTAGGCCGGATGAGGACAGGCAGTTGTTCATTCTGAAAGTAAAAAGCGTTCAGGAAGCACTATCATACTTTTCACAGCTGACCGAGCGTATTGCCTATGCCCGGGGGGATACCGTCTACACCGAGTCATATAGTGAAAATGAAATTCGATTTCTCCCGATACAAAATTTCCCTGGGGCAGTTTTGGGTGAAATGGCCAAAGGTTTTGATCGGTGTTTCTATATAAATAATCGCAATTACTTAATTTTTTCCAATAGTCTTCAGGAGTTGAAAAATCTTGTCAGTTCTATTCAGAGTGAAGAAACATGGGGCAAGTCCATCCCAATGAATGAATTCTTGAGTACGACCAATGCAGAGTCCAATGTTAGCCTGATTGTTAATATTCCGCGGTTTTGGCCAAAGTTGCTTGCTAAAATGAAACCAGAATGGAACGTTCACTTTACTTCAAATCAGCAGTCGTACAAAAAAACAGAGTTGATTGCATTTCAAATTTCATACCTGGAAGAAGAATATTTCACCAATGTCACCTTTTCTCAATCAGTCAGAAAAGCTCCACTTGTCGCCAAAACTTCTCCTGATAATGCAATTGCTTTAACAAATAGGATAATCTCAAAACCATACCTGGTCCGTACACATTCCCACAACTATTTTGACATCCTGCTCCAGGATAGCACATTCAATTTGTATTACTTAGATCGAAGCTTTTCGTCACTTTGGACGGAAAAATTGAATGAACCAATCGTTAGTGAAATTCATGCGCTGGATTATTATAAAAATGGAAAAATTCAGTATGCGTTTGCAACTGCGACTAAGATTCATATAATTGACCGAACGGGTAGTTACATCCCTGGATATCCGAAAGCTCTACCAAAATCAGTTGGAATTGGTCATTTTAGTTTGATCGATTACGACAGAAGCAGAAACTATCGGTTTGGAATCACAGATTTGGACGGGAAAGTTTACTTAACTGATAAGGACCTTCGACTACTGGACGGTTGGGATCCGATTCCATACCTGCGTCCTGCGGTTCAACCACTCAAACATTCCAGGATAGGCGGGCGGGATGTGATGATCTCCATTCAGGAAAATGGAATTATCAACGTTACAAACAGAAGAGGTCAAAAGCAGGTTGGATTTCCCTTTGATTTAAAGGCATCTCTCAGTAACAACTACTTCCTCAATACCTCAAATTCTTTGGGGAGGTCTTCACTCACCACTATTACCACTCAAGGTGAATTAATAGAAATTAACCTGGAAGGAAACATAATTAACCGGGATCAGCTTATCAAATCGTCACAAGAAACAACATTCCAGTTGATCACTGATAGAGGAGAGAAATCCTTCATTATCGTAAGAAAGGAAGGAAATACGATTGAAATTCTTGACCCCACAGGAAATCCCCTGTTTTCGAAAAATTATCTCTCCCAAGGTGAGTTACTAATCCAATATTACCAATTCGGTGCAGGTAAAGACTTAATTATTTTGACTGACACTGCATTTGAGACACTGTATATCTATGATCGGTCTGGAAACCTTGTAACAGGAAATCCAATCCAATCTTCTAATGAAGTGAGCATTGTCTATTCTTCCTCAAAAAAAGAACTCCAGGTCTACACTACTTCGGGCTTCGACCTGGAGTACTACAAGTTTAATTATTAATTGAAATTCCAAAAAACAAATCCCAAATCTCAAACAATAAGCAAAAAGCAAATCTCAAAAACCAAAATCGCATTTGATTTTTGATTTTTGGAGTTCGAAATTTATTCGGCATTTGAATTTTGAGATTTCAATTCAATCATTTTTTTCCGCTTCAACCTGGAGCATTATACGTTCATCTATTAGTTGAAAATTCCAAAAAGCAAAATCCAAATCTCAAACAATAATCAAAAAGCAAATCTCAAAAAGCAAAATCGCTTTTGAATTTTGATTTTTGGAGTTCGAAATTTATTTGGCATTTGAATTTTGAGATTTCAATTCAATCATTTTTTCCCCTTCAACC
>JANQEC010000252.1 GCA_028278585.1 Cyclobacteriaceae bacterium
GGTACTATGTTATTTCCTGAAAAATTCCCATGTAGACTCCTTGTAGTCCTGATAAACGCACCTTTTGGGTGGCATTTTATTTTCCTTGGTAGTTACCAATAACCTTCCAAATGAATGGGTAAACAATCATACAAAAATTATTAGGTCATACTTCTATTAAGACAACCATGATTTATACCCATGTCGTGAATACACAGCTGATTGAAGTACGATCTCCAATAGATACCTTTGATATCCCGGTATGAACCCCCACGAAATACTCAAACACCATTGGAATTACGATTCCTTTCGTCCCTTGCAAGAGGAGATCATTCAATCCATATTGGATGGGAATGATACGCTCGCGCTGCTTCCTACAGGTGGTGGGAAATCGGTTTGCTTCCAGGTTCCGGCGCTTTGTTTGGATGGAGTATGTTTGGTCGTTTCTCCACTAATTGCCCTGATGAAAGACCAGGTGAAGCAATTGAAGGATCGTGAAGTGAACGCTACAGCCATTTACTCAGGCATGAGCAAACGTGAGATTGATATCACACTGGACAATTGCATTTACGGAGATATCAAATTTTTATATGTCTCCCCCGAACGGCTTAAGACAGAGCTTTTTATCGAACGGGCCAAGCAGATGAACATTGGGTTACTGGCCATAGATGAAGCCCATTGTATCTCTCAATGGGGCTATGACTTCAGGCCTCCGTATTTGCAGATTGCTGATTTTAAAAAAGAGTTAAACATATCCAGAACCATTGCGCTTACTGCCACCGCTACCAAAGAAGTAAAGGAAGACATCGTCTCAAAACTTGAGCTAAAAGATTGTAACATTTTCCAAAAGAGCTTCGCCCGGGCAAACCTTTCTTATTCAGTTTTTAAACTGGAGAACAAGCAACAAAAACTAGTCGAAATCTTAGAAAAGGTCCAGGGCTCCAGTGTTGTCTATGTGAGAAGTAGAAAACGTACAAAGGAGATTTCGGATTTCTTAAATCGAAATGGTATCTCCTCGACTTTTTATCACGCAGGATTGAGTGGTAGAGAACGAGATGAGCGACAAGCCAAGTGGATTGGTAATCAAATGCGGGTGGTGGTAGCTACAAATGCCTTTGGAATGGGTATAGACAAACCCGATGTTCGAACGGTTGTCCATATGGACCTTCCGGATACGCTGGAAGCCTATTACCAGGAAGCAGGAAGAGCTGGCAGGGATGAGAAAAAGGCGTATGCAGTTGCGCTTTTCCACGATCAGAATACGGCGGAATTGATGGCTCGGGCGGAGAAATCGGTGGTTAGTAAGGAAGAGCTAAAACGAACGTACCAGGCATTGGCCAACTACTACAAATTGGCCATCGGCAGTCAGTCGTTTTCCAGCTTTGAGTTCAACTTCGAGCAGTTTACTAAAACCTACAATCTTTCATTGGTCACAACTTTTTCAGCAATGAAAAAACTATCCGATGAAGGATTCATCCAACTCAGTGACGGATTCTATGAGCAGTCAAGAGTCAGTTTCATGTTGGAAAAACCAGAGATTTATACGTACCAGGTCGCCAACCCAAAACTGGATCCGATATTGAAAAGCCTTATGCGATTGTATGGAGGTGAGCTTTTTGTAAACTACCTTTCGATAAAGGAAAAGGAAATTGCGGCGTTGTTGAAAACAGATGTACGACAGATCAAACAATGGCTTCAATTTTTACATGACCAGAAAGTGATCGACTACCAGGCTTCATCCGATTCTCAGCGCATCACATTTTTGACCCCTCGGCAAGACGTTGAAAGCCTGCCTGTTGATAACAATCAAATTGAATGGAGAAGGAATCTGGCAGTCGAAAAAGCTCAGGCGGTTATCGATTACATGGCCACTGATCAATGCCGGACAACTATTTTTCAAAGCTACTTTGATGAGGAGCCAGACAAAACATGCGGCATTTGCGACAATGACCTGGAGAAGAAAAAAGCAACTTCCATGACTTCAATCCAACCGGTGGAGGCACTGCTCACATCATCACCTCAATCTATCTCTGATTTAAGGACAAAATTGCCGGAACAAAAAGAGCAGCAGATCCTTGAAGCTCTTCGAATTTTGATAGAAGACGGCATGGCGATGGAGGAAAATGGAGGATTCTTTCTTAAAAAATGAACTTCTTTAATATCATCGATAGCTGATTAGGACAATTGAAGGTAGGGTCTTGTACTACTCAAGCGTTTTAGTTCCATTGACTCCCATCCAAATAAATAATATACTATTTTTACTTTGTATAGTACAATCAGGCGCCAGCTATCAATGAAGATCCTTTTCGCTTCGGTCATTTTCTTCTCTTTTGTTCTTTCCGCTCAAGGACAGGGGCTACCAGCAGAGAAGGAAACCAGGTCTACCACCGGCGTTTGGTTTGGGATTTACACCAAATACCATTTCAACGACAAGTGGGCCTATTACGGTGAATATCATATAAGAAGGAGAGAAGTGCTTGATGAGATGGGCCAAATCTATTTGCGACTGGGAGCCACCTATCGGGTAACAAAATATTTTGAAGTGACAGCTGGGTTTGTTAATCCTTATTATTGGGCACCTAACCCTGAAGCCGAGAATATAGATAAGGTTGTACCGCAGTACCGAACGTGGGAGCAGGCAGTGCTTGCAACACCGTTTGATCATATCAAAGTAATGCATCAGTTGCGATTGGAGCAGCGATTCAGGCGAAGTTTTGTTAAAGGTTCTTCATTTAAACTGACCCATAGATTCAGGTATAAATTGACAACTTATATTCCACTAAATCATAAAGATTTTGTGCCCAAAACTTTGTTCTTAGCCTTGTACAATGAAATTTTCATCCAGGCAGGTAAATCTGTTGTGTACAACCACCTTGAAGACAACCGGGCATTTATCGGGCTTGGTTATAACGTTAATCACGACCTGCAAATTCAGTCCGGCTACATGTACAGTTATCGACATGACGGAGCGCCACATCGATTTGAAAACAGGAATATTTTTCGACTAAGTGTTTACCATCACCTGGATCTGCACCGGAATACAAATGCAATCCCTGACGTGCTGATACACTAATTTTCAGCCTTCCAAAGCGGCAACTCCCGGCAATACTTTGCCTTCCATATATTCTAATAGTGCTCCACCACCCGTGGATACATACGATACTTTTTCACCATAGCCCAGGTTGTTTACTGCCGCTGCAGAATCGCCACCACCTATTAGAGAAAACCCGCCATTTTCTGTAGCCTTAACAACCGCTTTAGCAATTTCATTTGTGCCTTCAGCGAAGTTGCTCATTTCGAACACTCCCATAGGGCCGTTCCAAAGTACGGTCTTCGATTTTTCAATGACTGATGAAAACACCTCTCTGGCTTCCGGCCCAATGTCAAGACCCATCCAACCATCCGGAATGCTATAATTATCTGCTGTCTGTTTGTTTGCCTCGTTGTTGAAATCGTCTGCGATGGTGGAATCCTTGGGAAGTAAAAGGTCAACCCCTTTTTCCTTGGCTTTCGAAACGAGCTCCTTTGCCAGGTCCAATTTTTCTTCTTCAACCAGTGAATTTCCAACCTGCCCGCCAATGGCTTTGAAAAATGTATAGCTCATTCCACCCCCGATAATGAGGTGATCTACTTTATCTAATAATTTTTCAATGATGAGGATTTTATCGGAAATTTTGGCCCCACCCATAATTGCTGTGAATGGATGTTCGGATTTATCAAGCACCTTTTTAGCATTCTCCAATTCTTGTTGCATCACAAACCCACAGCACTTTTCAATAAAGAATTTGGCAGCTATTGTTGTGGAGGCATGTGCCCGATGTGCCGTACCGAATGCATCATTCACATAGATGTCACCTAAGGAAGCTAATTTCTTTGCGAAGGCCTCATCACCTGCTGTTTCCTCTTTATAGAAGCGAACATTTTCTAACAGAAGCACTTCTCCCTCAAGTAAACTTGCCGCCTGACTTTGAGCAGAATCTCCGATGCAATCGTCAGCAAATTTCACATCAACACCAAGCTTAGCAGAGAGGTTTGGAACAATGTGTTTAAGTGAAAATTTATTCTCAGGCCCGTTTTTTGGTCGGCCTAAATGGCTCATCAAAATTATAGAACCCCCATCATCGAGAATTTTTTTCAGCGTCGGTATGGCCGCATTGATCCTTGTCTCATCAGTGACTTCTAACTGATCATTTAGTGGGACATTGAAATCTACACGGATCAGGGCTTTTTTTCCTTGAAAATTGAAATCTGAGATGGTTTTCATAAAGAGGTTTGATTTAAGCCGCAAACTTAATGTAGCCTTCGGCTTTTGCCTTTAGCCATTTGCTAAATTTCTAAGAAAATGATTCCCATTGAAACATCCTGATGCTTGTTGCTTGGCTCGTGGCTTATGACTAATTCATTTCGTACGCTCGATGGTGAACTGAACCAGATCCTCGAGAGAAGTTCGGTAGGCCGATTCAGGAAAAGATGCTAATATGTCCTTTGCTTTTTGGTGATACTTTTCCATGACAGAAGTAGCGTATTCTATTCCACCTGAATTTTTGACGAAGGAAATGACCTCATTTACCAGTTTTGGTTTGCTCTCACTTTTTCTTACCAATTTCTTTATTCTTCTTACCTCACTCTTTGATGTTTTGTTCAAGGCATGGATAAGTGGAAGCGTCATTTTTTTCTCTCGAATATCAATGCCCGTTGGTTTACCAATCTCAAAAGCCCCATAATCAAACAGATCATCTTTAATTTGAAAAGCCATTCCAACATTTTCACCAAACTCGCCCATCTTAGCTATAGTTTCTTCATCTGCTCCAGCAGAAGTGGCTCCAACACGGCAACACGAGGTAATTAAGCTTGCTGTTTTTGCCCGGATCACTTCGTAATAGACATCTTCACTAATATCGAGTTTTCTGGCTTTTTCCATTTGCAAGAGTTCACCCTCACTCATTTCTTTTACCGCCTCAGTGGTTATTCGCAACAGATCATGATCTCCGTTATCCATTGAGAGAATCAAACCCCTTGAAAGAAGAAAATCGCCAACCAGCACGGCTATTTTATTTTTCCACAGCGCATTAATAGAAAAAAAACCTCTTCTATAGTGGGAGTCATCGATTACGTCATCATGAACCAGAGTGGCTGTGTGCAAGAGCTCAATCAACGAAGCACCACGATAAGTGGCCTCTGAGATCTGACCTGCAGTTCCTGCACTCAAAAAAACAAACAACGGCCGCATTTGCTTTCCTTTTCGTTTCACGATATAACCCATGATCTTGTCAAGAAGCATCACTTTGCTCTTCATGGATTGGCGAAACTTCTTTTCAAACTCCACCATCTCTGCGGCGACAGGCGACTGTATGTCTTTTAATTTGAGCGACATGTTATTGTTTCACAAATGTCAGCCTTTCTTTTGAGGAATGTGATACAATCTCGAGAATATAAACACCTGTGTTAAGTGATTGGAGGTTAAGCTGATATTCTTGTTGTTTTATACGCTTCTTAATAACTTCTTTACCTTGAAGGTTTAGTACGCGTAGCGAATAAATGGCATCTGATTTAGTTTGAATGAAGATATGATCCTGTGCAGGAATCGGAAATGCGGTGAAGTCCTTTTGTTCAATACCCAACGTAGGTTCTTCAAAGTATTGCTGAGCCAGATCAAAAGCTTCCTGTCCAATGCTTAATCCAATCACTCTTCCGGGGATGTCATCCGCGGGGGGGTGAATTCCACCCCATATCCGGGATAAGCTGCATTGATCGGCGGCATCCTGGTACGTCGCCCATTGCAAGACGATATCTACACTTGGTCCGTCTTCAAATACTAAAAACTCATTTGCTTTTGCTTCGAATTCTCCAAGACCACCAGGGAAGTATTCGCTTCCCGTGAGAGCTGTCAAAACCGTAGCAGCGGCACTGCTGTACGTTGAGTGTCCTGACACGTATCCGGCAAAGGGAGGTGTAACAAAAGAAGGTCGTTGATAGGGGACCCAATCTTCTGCCAGTATCCAATCGACACCAGCTACGTCCGTTTCCTCATTGTTTATGAAAGCTGGTCCACGCCAGGCCTTTACTTTTATTTTTCCAACATTTTCATTGCTGACACCTGCTAGCGGATCTCCTTCTTCTACCAACTCAATAAACCCATCTACAAGGGATATTCCATCTTCATGATAGCTTGATTTTTCAGGATCTGAAGATTGACCTTTATCAGCCATGAATCTTATAGAAGAAATTGGTCGGATATAGTCGTACCAGCCTTTAATTCCCCAGGCACAAATTGCAGCATCATGCATTGCTCCTCCTAACGCAAAATAGGCTTTCACGTCCCATTCAAGGTCGCTAAGTTCTGGTCCGTTTCCACCCAGCTTCTTCACAACCAATTCATGATCACTGACATAGTTGAGGATGGTGTACCAGTGACCGGGAGGTGTTTCCGAGTCGGGACCATCTGCCCAAAATTCTGCAAGTACTCGGGCATAATCACCTCTTGGTACCAACTGCTCTGCATATGGGCTGCTTGTGATGGGATTCATCGCTCTCCCTGTACTTCCATCGCCACCATTTTCAAAGTCATAAAAATCAGGATAATCTTCAAATACCACCGGGTACGAGGTAATGTTTCCTATTGATTTGGGTGAGATATCCCATACGATCCCATCTGTAGGATCGAGGTGAGATGACCAGGCACTAACCAGTGAAAACCCCCATTTGTAGTATTCGTCCGTTTCGGTACCCAGATAAGGGGGAGCCCCGGGATCATGTGCTACATAATAGGAAAAGCCGTCTCGCATATAGGTTGTTACATCTTCCGAATCAAGAGCAAAGGGTAATACACTGCCCCATTCAGGACTTAAAAAGTCTGGAGTTGATCCGGGAATAATATTGCCAGCTTGATCGATAAACACTTCGAGCGTAAGCGGCTGCCACCGATTCGCATCCGTAATATCCGGGTTACCCGGTAGGTCAACAATCAAAGGCTCATTTGCACTTTCGTAAGCGATGTTCGCATAATCATTCTCTTCATTTGATTCGTCTTCCAAGCCATAATTAATGATACACGAAGCGATATAATTCCCCAGTGCTGCAGAAGATCCTTCTGAGTAATCAGTTGAAGTAAAACCAGTCGCATAACCTAGCTTTTCCATTAGGGAATCAGCTTTGAAATAGCTGGTTTGTTCACCGGGTGAGCCTTCAAATCGATGGATCAGGAGCCGATAGGTCATATAACTTATGGTTTCCTCTATTCCCGATTCCGGATTTCCGTTGAATGGAAAATCATCGAAACCACATTCGATCTCGAATGCCGGATTTTCGAGAAAGTAGGAACGACCCTGATTCTCGTAATAAACAACCCAGGAGTCATACATGCCAGCCGAAATGTGAAATAAGTTTCGTGCATGTACAGTCGGTCGGGCCAGGTCATTTCTAATGGCCTCCAGTAAAACCTCATTCCACTGTCGTGCAATCGAGTGCTGAGCTTTTAAAGAAAAAGTTAGAAGTAGGAATATTAGAAGGTTAAATAGAACTCTGATCACGTGGATTACAATTTCAAAGCTCAAACTTATTAAATCGATTTATCTTTCCGCCTGATTTCTAAAATTGGTAAATGGGTAGAAATAAGGTTCGGTATTCAGAAATTGTCCCAAAGAAAAGAGATTGGCCGATCGTTCAGCTCTCTAAAAACCGAAAAGCTTTTATTGATGAGGTAGCCAAAGAAGCTTATAATAAGTTTCTAAGCGAGAAGAACGGAACAATTCGTGAAGAAATAGAGATGACCATTCATCGGGAGAAGTTGAGAATGAAGGCCAATCCCTGGAAGGTGGATCCACAGGATGAAAGAGCGTATTGGAGTGGAATTCAATCAAGATTGCTCGATATTGATATTGAGGACAAAGCAGAGGCTGCTGAGCAGGAGAAAAAGATTTTGATGGACATTATGCTGCGTTATTCGGAAGAGATTGCGGGGAATTTCAGAAAATCTTATTACCGATTCGCACAAAAGTTTGTCACTTTCGGTTTTGCCAGATTATTGAATGCGGCCAGGGTCAAAGGATTGCTTGCATTGTTTAGCAAGCAACTAGATCTGGATGATAAGCTTCATGTAGTGGGTGAGACAGAGCATATCCGAAAATTGGCCAAACTAGGGACCGTGGTAATGGTTCCTACTCATTTCAGCAACCTCGATTCTATTCTCATCGGATGGGCGATTCAGCATCTTGGATTACCACCTTTCATTTATGGTGCCGGGCTAAATCTTTTTAACATTAAGATTCTTGCCTATTTTATGAATAGTCTTGGTGCATATAAGGTGGATCGAAGAAAGAAGAATCCGATTTACCTGGAAACGCTTAAGTCCTACTCCAACCGTGCTATCCAAAGGGGATGTCATAGTTTATTCTTTCCGGGTGGCACTCGTTCTCGATCCGGGGAAATCGAAACGCAGTTGAAGATGGGCCTCTTGAGTACTGCTATTGAGGCGCAACGTGAAATGTACCAGTCAGCGAATGGTGCGTCAGCAAAAAGGGTATTTATCGTTCCTGTTGTAATAAACTATCATTTTACCCTGGAAGCCCCTGCACTTATCAAGGAGCATTTAAAAAGAACCGGCAGAGAGCGTTATTACGTTGAAGCAGACGAATTTTCTACTTCCTATAAGATAAGTACCTTCATGTTCAAATTTTTTACGAAGGGATCGGACATCTCGGTTAGTATCGGCCGGGGAATGGATATTCTTGGGAACTACGTGGATAATGATGGAAATAGTTTTGACAAAAACGGAAATACAATCAACCCCAGGGATTATTTTCTTCGCGGAAAAGAAATTACTGTCGACAAACAACGCGAAAATGAATATGTGCGAGTACTTTCCAGCCGCATTGTAGAGGAATACCATAAGTACAATCGTGTATTTGCAAGCCATCTCGTGGCATTTACGGCGTTTAAAATGCTTGAGAGAAAGCATTCGAAGTTGGATCTTTATAATGTCTTACGCTTACCAGATGAAGATTTGATCCTGGACTATGAGGAGTTCAAGGAAAAATACAAGCAGCTTAGAACAAAGCTTGAAAAACTTCATAAAAAAGGTCAGGTCAATATGGCTTTTCACATGAAGAAAAAAACTGATCAATCCATTTTACATGGACTAAAAAATGTTGGGCTCTACCACGATCAGCGTCCACTGGTTTTGAAAGGTGATAAGATAATCATCAAGGACACCAATACGCTTTACTATTATCACAATCGAATGAACGGCTATGGACTTGAAAAATTCATCTAAAGAAATCATTGGGGTAGTTGGAGCAGGCAGTTTTGGTACAGCCATTGCAAATATCCTGGCGGAAAACTCTGCAAATGTCATTTTGTACGTTCGATCGGATGAAAAGGAGCAAAGCATAAATAAGACAAGGGTCAGCTCCGGGCAAAAACTTGCAGATAATATCAGGATAACCCGGGATCTGCAAGAAGTGGCCGAATCTTGTGAGGTAATATTTCCAATGGTTCCTTCGGCCAATTTCAGGGAAATGATCGTTTCCCTTTCACCCCATTTGCGTCCATATCATGTTTTGATTCACGGGACAAAAGGCTTTGACCTTCACATTCCTAAAAAAGAAAAAATTACAAGAGCTAATCCAATAACACGGGAACATGTGAAAACCATTTCCGAGGTGATCAAAGAGGAATCTTCTGTGCTCCGGGTTGGGTGTTTGGCAGGGCCTAATCTTGCCAGGGAGTTGGATCAAAGAAAGCCGGCAGCTACAGTTATTGCTTCACACTTTGATGAAGTAATATCCATTGGTCAACGTCTGTTGAAAAATGATCGCTTCATGATCTATGGTAGCAGCGATCTTATTGGTATTGAGCTTTGTGGGATTCTGAAAAACATCATTGCAGTAGGAGCTGGAACGATCAGTGGTATGGATTTGGGTGAAAATGCCAAGGCACTTTTCATCAGCCGTGGGCTGGTTGAAATGGTGTACATTGGAAAAGCACTTGGTGGTAATGCGCAAGCGTTTCTCGGCCTGGCCGGAGTTGGTGATTTGATCGCTACCTGTACCTCCAACTTAAGTCGAAATTTTACAGTTGGTTTTCGTTTGGCAAAAGGTGAAACACTGGATGAGATCATTGAATCGATGGACGAGGTGGCGGAAGGTGTTAAGACAATAAATATTGTTACACAGCTTGCTGAATCTTATGGAGTAAGAAGCCCGATAACTGAAACCCTATATAAGATCATTCACGGAGAAATGACTATTAATGATGCGCATGCCTATTTAATGAGCTTTCCTTTTAGAGCTGAGATCGATTTTCTGGAGCAAAAGCCAGAGTCATTTAGTTGAAAATTCAAGATACTGTCCTAAATGTTTATCGCAAGTTGTCAACCTGATAAATAATGTTAACAACTAAAAGAATTAACAATGGACATTACACACAATTTGGAGATTAATGCCTCAGCTGAAACTGTTTACAAGGCTGTAGCAACGCAGAGCGGAATCAATGGCTGGTGGTCAAAAGACTGTGCTGTCGGAGAGAGGGAAGGAGAGTCATCTCATTTAAAATTTGATAAGCAGGGAACCATCGTAGAAATGGGATTCAAGACATTGACTTTACAACCAAATGAAAAAGTCATTTGGGAATGCACTGAAAATGGAAATCCAGCCTGGATCGGAACGAAAATCATCACTGAAATATCCTCAGACGGAGACAAAAGCAACGTCGTTTTTTCACATGCAGAGTTTGATGAAAAATTGGCTGGTCAAGAAGCGTTTGAAATGACCAGAAGGGGCTGGGATCATTTTGTTGGCAGCCTTAGATCCTATTGCGAAAATGGAGAGGGTCAGCCCTGGTAAAGGAGTAGGCTCCTGGCTTTATTTGGTCAGGAGTTTTTTTCTGCATTCTTCAATCCTTGATTGAATGAATTCATTTTCGGAAGCGGAAGGTTCAAGTGTTTGCGCCTTCTCGAGGAATGGAATGGCTTTTCGATAGTTGCCAAGCTTCATATGAAAGATCCCTTGAGTGGCTGGAAGCAGATGATAATTAACTAAAGTTTTGTTTTGTGCCAGTTGGTCTAATTCATTCAGGGATGCTTCCACTCCTTTCAATTTACTTTGGATGATGGCAAGATTCAACTTGATAACTGGATTTGGTTTAACTTTTTCAAGTAGTTGATACTGATTGTAAATGCTTTGCCAGTCAGTTTCCTCAAAACTTTTGGCCATGCAATGTTCTGCTGCTATTCCGGCTTCTATGTGATAGCTCGATAGAGATGTATCTATTGACTTTTGCAAGAATTGAATGCCCAGGTTGATCAAATTGCTGTTCCATTTCGACCGATCCTGATCTTCGAACAAAATGATTGTTCCTTTATCATCTATCCGAGCTTCAAATCTTGCGGCATGAAAATACATAAGGGAAAGGAGGGCATATGTTTTTTTATGCTCTTTAAAATGTTCGCAAATCAGTTTGGTTAATCGTATAGCCTCCAGGCACAATTCCTTTTGTATGATAGAATCACTTGCAGACGAATTGTAGCCTTCATTGAAAAGAAGATAAAGTGTAAGATTTACGGCTTCCAACCGTTCATTAAGTTCCACACCTTGTGGGATATCGAACGCCAGTTTAGAATTTCTAATATCGGATTTCGCACGATACAATCTTTTATTGATCGTAGATTCATTTGTTAGTAATGCTTTGGCTACTTCTTTTACTCCAAAACCGCAGAGCGTTTTCAAAGTGAGGGCGATTTGGGATTTGATATTTAGCGATGGATGACAGCAGGTGAAAATCATTCGAAGCTGATTATCTTCTATCTCACCTTCAAGTAAAACAGATCCAATTTGGTTTTCTGATTGTTGTCTAAAATGATCTCCGGCGTGATGTTTCTCGATCATTTTTCTCCTTTTTAGCTCGTTAAGTGACTTTCTTCGGGCTACCTGAACCAACCAACCCGTAGGGTTATTTGGGATCCCATCAATACTCCAATTCTCAGATGCCGCAATGAGTGTTTCCTGGACGATATCCTCAGCTACCTGGATATTAGCTGTCCCAAAAAACCGGATGAGACCTGAAACAAGCTTGCCATATTCATTTCGAAACAAATGTTCGATGATTTGGTCTGTTTCAGTAACCAAGGGCTAACTCATTTTAGGAGTGGAAATGGCTCTAACTTCTATCTGATACAAACCAAGATGCGGGGAGGAATACGCGATTTCATTGGCTTCATTTTGATCTTTGGCTTGTATCAGAAAATATCCTGCGATGATTTCCTTTGGTTCTAGAAAAGGTCCGTCAGTCATTATTTTATCAGATTTACTTGTCAGCAATGCTCCTGCATCTACGAGGCGTTGACCACCAAGATACTTTTCTCCCAATTGATTGACCCAGGCTTTGTATTCTGACATAATGTCTTGTAGCTCATCAGGTGATAGGTGATTCATGCCATCTCCCTTGAGGATAAGTAGGAACTCTTGCATATTTTTTCTTTTATGACAAGTAAGTTTTCAATTATAAGACAAAATAGAAAATGGCCCAAAAATTCATTTGCACCGCTTTCGACCCAGGCTTGATTTCGTAAAATTCTAAGATTGACTGGCAAACCAATTTCGAATTTCATCCATCGAATGGAATGAATCCGAAACCATCTCTCCATAGTCACCTTTGATTGGTGGTGCTCCTTCAGGGTTGAAAAATGCCTCTTTCCTAACGCCGGCCTGAACATATTTTGGAATAATGTTTTGGGCCCGTAAGCTCATGGTTGTTTGGACATCGGTGAATTGATGCCTGAATTGATGCGTGTCTATCAATAAAAAAGGAGTTTTCTTTTTAATGGCAAGGTCTGAAAAGACGTCAAGTGTATCCAAAAAATCCTGATCCAACATGTTGGCCGTTTCTGCTAACCATTTCAATTCAAGTATGTTATTGGCTGCATGGTAATTAATTTGATAAAGTCTGTGCTCTTTTAATGTTTCCATAATTTCTATATTGATTATGAATGTTAGACAATTTTATAGCATTGAATGATCGGATCGATCAATCCAGGTCACTGACCTTTTTCATGTGTTGCATCAAATGATCATGAAGATCCATACCTGCGCTTTCCATCGGATTAACCTTGGCTATCAATTTTTGACGGAGAAGGAATAATTCTTTTTTGGTCAATTTTTCAGCGTCTTTAACCATTTGTATCTTTATCAGTTCCCGTTGTGGTTCTGTCTTAGGGTTGAAGATCCCTTGTAATTCGGAGCATTGATGGCATGTTCCCTTTTTATTGATCAGAGCGCATCTGTTCTCAAATACATCGGTCATCACTTCTTTTCCATTGAGTAGATAATGCTTCACTTTGCCCTCTGACCGACCCATAATTTGAGCTATCTCCTTCACTTTAAACTGATAAACTTCCCTTAGTAGCAATGCGATCTGCTGTTCCAATGAGACCGTTTTAGATATACATGTAAAGCAAAAGTCTATGTGTTCGCGGATCTCATATGAATTGAAACGACTTTGTATCACGTTCCCCATGAAGATTTTTTGATTTTCCGGGTTGTTCACCAAACTATCTCTGCAAACATCTTGAGCATTCAGATCCCATCTTTTTCTTGTGTTGAGATAATTGTAGGCAAGACGTGTGGCGATGGTAAAAATCCAACTTTTCAATTGTGATACTGTCCCATTGAAACTCTCAAGTTTATCGAATGCTTTGACAAACGTGTTATGATAAAAGTCTTCTACATCTTGTCGATTCGTCAGAAGTCTGTATAGATAGGATTTTAATGATTTCTCGTGAAGAGCAAACAGATCATTGAAGGCATGGATGCTCCCCTTTCGTGCCTCTTTAAGTTTTTCCTTTTTATGCATCAAGTATGTTGCACTTCATTGCCTGAAAGGTTGATTTTAATTTTCTCCCTTCAGTTTTTCACTATCACAGCCAATTCTCCCCTTATTGAAAAGCAACACCCTCGGGTATTTTTAGCTTTTCTTGCGGAACTTCTCCTTCTTTCATCGAAACAGCCGTAATATTCATTTGCATACCCATGTTTACTTCGGTTTTTAAAGCAATAGACTCCCAAACATAGGTTTTGGTCCCCATCTGCTTAATTTCCCAGACTTCACAAGTTCGGTCAAGGAATGTTTCAGTTCCGGTTTTTTCTCCTCCCATTTGTTCCATCATCTGTTTTCCCATCTCTTGAAGGTCCTCATCCTTGAGTCCTGCAAACAGTGGGTTCTCCATCTTTGTCCCTGTGTTGGTAGAAAGATCAATGGTATAGATCATTTTCCCCTCCAAGATTGTTAGTGTATTGGTTTTTTGGGAGAAACCACCAAAGCTCAATTCTGCTTCGGTATATTTTGCCTCTCTGTACCCCCAGTCATCAAAATAGATCGTTTCTTTACCTGACTGAGCTCCACTTAATTCATATTCGATAATTCCGGATTTTATTCCGTATCGTTTGAATTCCTGGTAGGGATCATTAGTAAAGAATGAAAATAAAAGAAACAAGTGAGTTACTAGAAGTGTTTTCATGGTCGTAGGATTGGGTGATTAATCACCTAAGTTAACCATCTTCCTTATAGATACCAATGTGGGAAGAAGACCAGCCTTAGTCACTCAATTGATAGGTACTGAAATCTTGGTTTGATCCCAGGTAAGTGTCAATAGAACATTGGTTTCACCTTCTTCAAAGTCGATCGTGAATTGTTCTACAATTTCTTGAATGGTCTCGACTGGAATGTCAACCACCAATGCATCGTATTCTTCTTCCCGACTCGCCCCGTTCCTTCCGACACCCCAATCGTATTGTTTATCGTTGAAAATGACTTTCCAGGATTCTGCACCAGGAATCGTCCATAGCGTATACTTACCTGCCCTAAGAGATTTCCCGCCTATGGATAGGTCAGATTTGGTTTCGAAAGTAGTTGCTTCGTTAGCACCGGTTCTCCATACCCTGTCATATGGAACTAACGAGCCGAAAATAACTCGTTCTTTCTTGTAAGGCCGGTTATAGAAGACTTCCAGATCATAACCTCCTTTTTGATAATTGGATATTTCTTCCGGGCTATGTTGCTTGGTGGAATAGATGATGAATTGATAGCCTCCATAGCCAAGCGCTACAAGAGAAGTTATTACAATAAGAATAATTTTAACTGCTTTGTTCATAAGGTTTGATTACAACGTTTGATCTCAGAATTGGTTCCTAATCCTTCATTTAGTTAATATAAAATGAGAAGATACCACGGGCGATTGTTTCAAAGGAAATAAAGGATCCGATTTTATTTTTTAAGTTTATCACATGACTAAAGAAGAAGCCAAAGAGATCTTAGTATCAATGACAGAAAACCCAAGTTTGCTGCGTCATGCCAGAACCGTTGAATTAGTGATGGAAGCTTATGCTGAAAAATTTGGTGAGGATAGGACCTTATGGGCCAATACAGGGATGCTGCATGATGCGGATTATGATAAGTATCCGGATGAGCATCCAAATCGCATTGTCAAACTTTTGCGTGAAAAAGGAGATGAAGATATGGCGCACGCCATTTCTGCTCACTATACCAAGTGGAATGTCCCGTATAATTCGCTGCTTGACAAATCATTGCTTGCGTGCGATGAGCTTACCGGGTTTATTGTGGCCTGCAGTCAGATCAGACCTGAGGGGATAGAAACACTAACGGCAAAATCCGTGAAAAAGAAACTAAAGCAGAAGAGCTTTGCTGCTAAAGTTGAACGGGATGAGATTTCCGCAGGAGTGGAAATGATGGGTGTTGATATGACTGAACATATAACCTTTATCATTGAGGTGCTGAAAACAAACAAAGAAGAATTGGGGATTTAACTCTTAGTTTTGGAGTTCTATTTCCATTATTCTCATTGCATTGTCACTTAGTAACTGTTAATTATCGTTTTTTAGTTTGAGAATTCTCGAGCTATGATGGATGGTAAGTATGTAAATGTTTGTAGTGACAGTTTCGTAGATAATTCGGTAGTTACCCTCAATCAGTTCTCTTAAGTTTTCTTGTTCGGCCTATGGAACAATTCGGCCAATTCCTGGATGTTTTCTGAGGATTCCAACCTTATGATAAAGTTTAGAAACAGTTAGTTCGGCATACCTGGGTGAATCGGTAGCTATGTATTTACCAATTTCGCTTAGATCAGTTAAAGCATTGCTCGTCCAGACTACTTCAGCCACTTGTTGAGCTTACTTTTTGCCTCTTCATGTGAAAAAGTTCTGCTGTTTTCAACGTCCTTTCTTCCCTTTTCAATCTTTTCAAGTACTACCAACCGTTCGATCAACTCGTCAAGTTCGAAATCTTGTGGCATGTCCTTTAGTGAGTCAATGGCTGCTTGTTTATTCATAATATAAAGTTACTGAAGAAACACGACAAAAGTTGTTTAGCAGATGATGACCAACGTCCAGGATTTTAATAGAGCTTTGTCTCTCACACATTCTGACCCTCCAAATCGTTCAATCAGAATAGAATGAATTTCTAGAGCCTCTTGCTCTGAAATCATTGCGCTAATCGTTCCAGAAGCTCCTTGTCTTCAGTAAGAATAGTCCTTAAGTTATGAGAAAGAGAGATTGATTGAGCAGGCTTGCCATCAACGGATTTCAGATATTCAAATACCTCTTGAAGTACCTCCTCTGATGTTCGATCTAAGATTTCAGTAATAGCTGTTTTTACTTCTTCTCTGCTCATATCTCAAATTTACGAAAACGATGGGAAAATTGTTCTGTGCGTCATTCAACGTCAAGCTAAAATGAGTATAGGTCTCGGTTGCTAGATCGGTTAAGCTTTTGGTTTGCAAACTCTTACCTTGTTAGCTGTTGTGTCACTTCCTGGTAGTTTTCCTCATCAAAGGAAACGATTAGAACCTTTTTCAAATTTGGTGATGAGTTAAGGACCTTCTGGATCGTTTTTACTGAGATTACAGCAGCCTTATCCTTTGGGAACCCATAGATGCCTGTACTGATATTTGGGAATGCAATTGTCTCGATCTGATTCTCTAGAGCAACCTGTAATGAGTTTTGATAGCAATTGGCCAGGAGCTGTTCTTCGTTATAATCTCCGCTCCTCCAGACAGGCCCGACGGTGTGAATTACATGGTTTGATGGTAGATTACCAGCAGTAGTAATAACAGCTTCACCGGTCCGACATCCACCTTGCTGTTCGACAATTTTTCTACACTCCTCCAGGATCGCAGGACCACCTGCACGATGAATAGCACCATCAACACCGCCACCTCCCATTAGAGAATTGTTGGCTGCATTTACAATTGCATCCACGGATACAGTCGTTATATCCCCCAATATGCATTCGATTTTATCTTGTGTCATGGGCTGAGATCAAAACAATTGACTGAAAATAGTCAAATTTTGATCAACTCGCGAGCTGGGAATGAGACATGAATACTATCCATCTCAAGTGTGCCATCATAATTCTCTATTTCGTCATTCAGAAAAATGCCGAATTGATTTCCTCCTTTTCCTTTTAAGTTTACAGGGCCACAACCTTCGCCGGCGAGACAGACCCATGCTGATCCACCAGGATAGTTTTGCTTGAGTGATACTACACGCTCTTTTCCAAGTTCTTCAATGATATAACTTCCCATTCGACCTGAACCCTCTCTTATGATGTTATGTATATTGCCGGTCAGTGTGATAAAAAAATTATTAGGGTAACTCTTCACATCTTCTAATAATCGATCAGCCATAATTTTGTCGCGATTTCCAGCATCTTCAATATCGAGAAATACAACGTCAATGCGCTTCTTGTTTTCACGTAGTATACGTACAGATTCGATAAGTTCGAAAATAGATTCGCTTGCACGGCCATCCTGGTACTCTCGTGACCAAGTGTTCAAACCAAGGAATTTTCTTTTGGCTTCCATGGATCCATCCGAATCAAGGTACTCATCCAGCTGCTCCTGGTCAGCCTGGGGTAACTCTAGTGCAATCGTTACCATTAGATTTTTTTCCAGCGCATTGCATGCGATTTGCCCGGCAAATTCCGGACCTTCCTTCGTCCCATGGACCTCTCCAAGGAGTACGACCTGACCAGGTTGAAGTAATGGCTCAGCCCCGGGAAGGGGATCACATTGATTGCAGCTGGTGAGAATAATTAATGAAATCGGCAGGATTAGAAGATTTTTAGAAAACCTCATGGAAACTCATTCTTTCTTTGCGTTTTTAGATACGCTTCAAAACAGGATAGGTTGGTTAAGGAAAAGTTAAAGGTGATAACGTAAAGTAAAATTCATCATCTTATTCAGATGAGTATGTCTTATCAAGAAGTGATTGACAGAATTGGATGAAGTGATGGATGTCATGAAAATTGGTCAAATACCCTATCGAGATCCTGACCGCACCACGCCTTTTTCCAAGGTATTGAATCAAATCGAAGTAGTCTTTTTGACCCTCTTGCTGAAAGTAGGATCGTAATCTTTCAGCTGAAAGTTTGTGGTTCGATTCATCAATTCCGGGATTGCAAAAACAACCAGTACGAAGCGAAATATTCCAGTCGAACGCCATCTGTTCAATTTTCAAAAAATCATGCAAATTTCCATTGCAATCAAAAAAATTGAGCGTCAATGTCCCTCCTTGTCTTTCGGGATTAGCTGATCCATAAATTTCGATCAGTTTTTGCCCGTTGGAGTGTTTTAGATTTTGAAGGTAATGATACAAGAAGTTGGTGAGTGAACTGACTCTTTTTTTAATGGTGTCCAACCCGATGGATTCCAGGTATTCAAGTCCTTTGCTTATTGCGGGAATATTCAGATAATCAACAGTTCCGTCTTCAAATCTCGCTTCATCTGATTCAAGGTAATAGCCATCACCTTTTACAGAAACAATTGTGATTGTCCCACCGGTAAAGGCGGGTTTTTCCAACTTTTCAAAGGAAGATTTTTTTACAAGCAAACATCCCAGACCTGTGGGATATCCAAACATTTTGTAGAATGAAAGTGAGACAAAATCCGGTTGATGTTTTTGTAGGTCGAGCTGATTGGAGGGGACAAAAGCTGCAGCATCCAATAAAACATCCCATCCTTGATCCTTGGCATAACTTATCCACTTTAAGTCGTGCTGTATTCCGGAAACATTTGATTGGGCAGGATAGGCAAAAAGTTTGTTGGCACTTTCTGCTGGTTGTGTAAGACGGGCTTGTAGATCCGTATTACTTAGAGTTAAAGAATCAAGGTCCAAAGGGCTATATGAATAGTTGACCTCCCTCTGTCGTGCATATTCTCTTAACCCATTCACAGAATTATGATTGTCGGTAGTGAGCAGCAATTGACTGCTCTTTTCAAAAGGGTAGCATTCTCCAATTATCTTTATTGCAGCTGTGGCATTGGATGTGAAAATGCACAGATAATCTTCACCACAATTAAAAAATTCAAGAACCTTGTTTCTGGCATAGGTAATGTATTTTTCCGATAGAGAGGAGCTTGGATTTTGAGAGTGTGGGTTGCCAAGGATACTGGATTTTAAAAAACAACCGTGCCACTCAACCAAACTTTCTGGATACAAGTGACCACCGGTGAAATCCAGGTAAACATGTTTTTGCTCGTCCAACCGGCTAAAATCCTGCTTTCTCAGGTTGTCTAATTTTTTGGTTTTGCCATACTCGGGATATTCCTTGAGGAAATCTCGAAACAATTGCTTTTCAGTGTTTATTCCCACTGAAACAAGGCCGAATAAATTCATGCGTTTAATTGGCAACTACTTTATCCTTACAAGGAAGCTCATTTGGGTGAAATTGATTCCATAAATTCAATCCTCCTAATAAATTTCGAATTTGGCCAAAGCCATTATCAGCCAGAATTTTGCTAACCCTTGGGCTTCTTGCGCTGATTGAGCAATAGACGATTATTTCCCTATTCTTGTAGGTTTCCAACTCATCAATGCGATCCCTGACCTCATTAATTGGGATGTTTATAGCATTCTCAAATCGACCAATTTTTGAGGTAACCTGGTTGAATTCGCCTGTGGAACGAACGTCCAGAAAAACAAGATTGTTATTCTCATCGATGATTTCGCAGAGTTCTTGAGCCGTTATGTTTGTGTAATTCAAACCCTCACTCATGTTTGATTTTTTCAAGAGTGTCATTGCACACGAAGGGCAGGAACCTGGTTTATCAAAAATTTTTCCATCGGACGCACATGCACATGGTGGACATACGTATTCGGAAGCTTCTGTTACTTGTGCCTGGATTGGTGCGATGGCGAATAATCCACAGATTAAAACAGTGTAAAGTATGTATCTAAAACGCATAAAATCTTTTAAGCCTAAAAGTAGTTTTCTTGCTCATGGCATTAGCCCAGTGGAAGGTTAACGAAAGTTAATGAGATGTTAAATGCGTTAACAAAATGTAAAAGCGAATGCAACGAACTGCTTCAGATTGAGTAACTTTTTAAATTGCAAACATTCTTATATGTGGCTTTCAAGACGATGGATTTTTCTTGTGATTGGTGTAGCTGCTACAGCCATGGTTGGCCTTTTGTGGGTGCAGGTTAATCTTATCAATAAAGACATCACCGTTTACAAGGAGAGCTTCAATACAATTGTTCCTGAATTATTGATGGAATTGAAATCGGAAATCCGGCATGATCGTAGGATAGTGAGGCAATTGAGGGACTATGAGGGAAAAATTGAATTCTCGGTGACATCAAATGATATAAGCCACAATGATCCATTGGTTGAAGATGCACGAAGTAGGTTAGAGAACATTTTCCTAAGGAATAACTTGACGATTGACTATGAGATGAACGGAATTATTGCAGAGAACACTTCCTGTCAATATCATAATTACGATTCACACATGAATATGTCATCGCTCAAAGATATTGGCACAAAGAACCACTTGGTTTGTCTATGCGGACCGGAACGTACTGCCTTTGATTTTACTGTTAACTACCCAAATAAAGTGGGGTCCATAATCCTTGTTTCCAACCCTTTATTGATAACCTCTTTTACGCTTATCGGATTAATCATTGGTTGCTTTGCTTACATCATCTATGTGGTCAATCGGCAGAAAAGGTTGTCGGAAATGAAGAATGATTTTGTCAACAACCTGACCCATGAATTTAAGACACCGATTTTCTCAATCGATTTAGCTTCTGGTATGCTCAAGAAATCAAAAGAGATCCAGGATTCAAGCCGACTTTCAAAGTATGTAGGAGTTATCGAAACAGAAGGCAAGCGATTGAAAAGCCAGGTGGACAAAGTCCTTCAGGTTGCACTGGTCGACTCAGGAAATTTCAAGTTAGAGAAAAAGGAACTGGACCTTCACGATCTGCTATACACAGTGTCCAAAAATTTCGAACTACTAATAAAAGAAAGAAGTGGAACGCTTAGCTTGAATTTGCATGCAAAGAATCCGAGATTATACGCTGATGAAACCCACCTAAAAAACATTGTCTACAATTTGATGGACAATGCACAAAAGTATACCGAAGGAGCCCCTGAAATTGAGGTGACCACATCAGAAGGGCCGGATGGTCTGACTTTGAATATTCGGGACAATGGTATAGGCATTAGTAAAGAAGTCCAGAAATTTATTTTTGACAAGTTTTATCGTGCCAAATCGCACAATATTCCTGATATCAAAGGATTTGGGCTTGGACTTAGCTATGTGAAGAGTGTGGTAGAAGCGCATAAAGGGAAGATCAACCTTGAAAGTAGCCCAAATCGTGGGAGTGTTTTTACAGTTCAATTTCCAATGGCCTAATGGGAACAAAAATTTTACTGGCAGAAGACGACAAGAACCTGGGGTACGTACTTCACGAGTACCTGGAAATGAATGATTTTGAAGTGACACTGACTAAAGATGGTGAGGAGGCAATTGAAGTTTTCCAAAAAGGTAATTTCGATCTTTGTATCCTTGATGTGATGATGCCCAAACAGGATGGTTTTTCAGTTGCTGAGCAGATCAAAAAGACAGATGAGCAAATACCCATTATTTTCCTTACAGCCCGGGCATTGAAAGTTGATAAATTGAAGGGCTTTAGAATTGGAGCAGACGATTACATTGTAAAGCCTGTGGATGAGGAAGAATTGATGGCAAGGATAAATGCGATTGTAAAGCGATTCAGAATAAGCGCGGGATCTACATCAGCTGCTAACTACAGTATCGGGAAATACTCATTTGATTATGAGAATCAACAACTGGCGATTGGAGATACTAAACGAACGATAACAACGAAAGAAGCAGATGTGCTTCGAGCTTTATGTGATTGCCAGGGAAATATTCTTGACAGAAAAACTACTCTTAAAACCCTCTGGGGAGAGAACGATTATTTTAGCCGAAGAAGCATGGATGTTTTCATTTCCAAACTAAGAAAATATTTGAATGATGATCCATCAATAAAGATCCGCAACGTGCATGGAAAAGGGTTTGTCCTGGAAATTACTGATTGATACCTATTTATTGCTCGTGATTCAAAACGTTATCTATTTTCTCAATGTACGTTTTCTCGTAGTAGATCCAATCTTGAAAAATAGGAATCCACCCTTGTCGCACGGATTTTCGAAAGTTTAATTCTTCTTCTTCAGAAAAGGTTCGACCTGCTGTCGAGGACATATATACAGGACCCAATACATTTAATTCAGCCATCATGCTGGAAGATTCGTTCCCGTGACTTTGAAGTGACTCGTGTACCTGGTATGCTTCAGTAATTTTTTGATACAATTTCGGATCAACATATCGTTTGAAAATATCGTTTTCAGCAAGCTTCCATGCAGAATTATTGACCGAAGCAGGTTTTAAAACAAGGGTGACGTCCAAAGGCTTTTCATTAAGTGATTGTAGAAGTTCGCTATGATATTCCAAGGTGGATTCTAATGCAGTTTTATTGATGGTAAGTTCTTCGTAAATCCCTTCAAGATATAGATTAGCCAGCTTTTCCTCTTTTTGAGTTTCGTTCCAGGAATTCAAACCAAATGCGATCAGAATGCCAGAGGTAACGATCAATAATTCGATAACGTAACTCTTCCAATCGATCTTGTTTTCCATTGTTCACCTTTTGGTTAGGAAAGCTGAAGTTAGGAAAAGTATAAGAATTCGGGTAAGGAAAACTACTCAGACGTATTTTCTTCTATAAATCGAAAGGCCAGATCGAAAGACCTCCTCATCCTATTAATTTTCAAAGTTCAAGTTGGGGCTAGTCACCAGATCTCAAAAACTGTGGAGCATTTTTAGACAGAAAGTCATTTACATATTGCCGGTACTCTTCTTTATTGTTAATCACATCCATTACATGATCATTCCCCCATTCAGTATGGTAAAACTGTGAAGTCGCAGGATTAAGATTCCTGGAGATATTCAGGGACTGGGTCGATGATGTTTGTTTGTCACCTTTTGAATGAATAAGCAATACCGGTTCATCGATACCTGATGCTTTGTTTATTGGACTATTTTCTTCATGATCTATGCCTGCCCGAAAAGAGACAAGTTGCATAACACCTGGAGCTATTAGGTTTATGCCTTTTCCATAGTCTTTTATGGCACGTTCAAATACTGCTGAATTCCAATCTTGAAATGGAGAGTCTGCAATAACAAAACCAACATTTTTTGAACCTGATGCGGCGATCAAAGCGGTGGCTGCTCCCCAGGAGCTTCCTATCCAGCCAATATTTGAATACTCAAATTTTTTGGTTTCAGTTACCCAATCAGTGATTTTCCAAAGATCGTCTGCTTCTTTAATGCCACCTGTAGCATAGGTACCTTCACTATTGCCGTGCGCACGATGATCGTACATGACATAATCACAATTACAATCAGAAAATACAGGTACATATTTCAGCATGTCTGCCCAAATGGCACCCCATCCGTGAGGGAAGATTATTGCACATGTTGAACTATCTGAGGTTGTATAGTATTTTCCATTCAGCGTTAATCCATCTCTTGTCTCAACCGCAAAGTCTGTACTGGAAGGCATGTTCTCCAATGATGCTTCGTAAGTCGTTCCCCAATATCGTGCAATCGTCGACTTTGTCTTTTCTATCGAACTGTTTGGAAAAAGAACGCGTCCGGATAACGACCAACATACAAAAGAGTATATCACGAGAATAAGGATGGCAAGGGCTAAAAGAACCCGTTTGAGCATTTTCATTTAATGATACCTTTCTTGATTAGTCAAGGCTCGCAGAATAGTTTTCGACAATATCACTCACATCCTCATATTTCTTCCATTCGATTGGTCTTTCAAAATCCTGACCACTGATAAGGACTTTGGCATTTGGATATTTTTCTTTCACTGTCTTCCAGTTGGTGTCTTCCCAGTTTGCCTTGTCCATTTCTAGAAGAGATACGCCCTTCAATGAACCAGATACCGCACGACCAATCAATGGCCACCACATACTTTCAGTTTCACGGTCCCAGAAAACAAACCCATCCAATCCTTCCCAGACCTCATCGTCATAATACGTATAGCCTGTCAAAGCGAAGGTGAGTTCTTTATCGCCATAAGTTCGTTCGTAAATAGCTCCAAGATCTGCGAGGATACAATAAGCAGCCATGATCGGTTTGCCGCCTAACATGTCATTGACCACTTCATGCCTTGTCAGATCCGGAACAGAATAGGCTTTAACTTCTTCTCCTGAGTAGGCTACAAGAAATCGAGTCGTGTCGTGCCACTGTGTATCTGCAATCTGAATGGTGGTAAATGCAGGTGCAAGAAGGGCAGGAAATGCTTCTCTCCCTATGCCGTAGTGAAACTGTTCATCTTTTAATTCGCTGTTTGTGATGTCAAAATGCGAAAGACTGTCCTCACCTCCATACATCATTTTCTTATCTCCAACTGTGAAAATTTTTCCATTCTCTACTGAAATGGGGCGTTGTTTTTTTGGAGTCACCGTCTCTTTGGCCTGTTCATTTTGATTCGAAGATTGGCATGCCCATAAAGTGAGGATGACAAATAGGTAGATGAATTTTTTCATGCGGAACTTTAATTCTTGAATTGTACAAGATATAAAAATCCATGCTTTTTATTGGTTTTATCCATTTTACTTACAATTGTGAAACTTTATTTATCTTCGTTCAGTATAATACTTACAATAGTGTAATAAATGGAAAACATTAAGCTTGGAAACTTTGAAGAATTGGTGCTTTTGCTAGTAGGAGTGCTTTACGAAAATGCATACTCGGTCAATATAGTGGATGAGTATGAAAAGCAAACCGGGAAAAAGATCAATGTTAGTGCGATTCACACCGTTCTCTACCGACTTGAAGAAAAAGGATTTTTAGAATCCAGGATGAGCGAATCCACTGCGGAAAGAGGAGGGAAGAGAAAGCGGCTGTTTTATTTGACACCTTATGCCAGCCGTGCACTTGATGAGTTGGCTACCTTACGGGAGCAGCTAAGGTATCAGATCCCGAAACAAGCACTTACCTGGGAGAAGGGATAATTCAATGTCGGTTGCACAGACATATCGGCCTCCGCAGCTGGCACTTCGATTTTTTCGATGGTACTGCAGACCTGACAGGTTAGAAGAACTCGAAGGGGATCTTGAAGAATTTTTTTTAAAAAGGATTAAAAAGGGAGAATCTGTTTGGAAGGCCCGTTTCTTTTTCTGGTGGAATGTTTTCAGGTGTTACAAATCATATGCAAGGACAAAAACTCAAAAAAACTCAATTATGTTATCTCTATTCAGATCTTATTTCAAACTGGCATTAAGACACTCCTGGAAGAACAAATGGTCAGTTTTGATCAATGTAACTGGTCTTGGACTGGCACTCAGTATGTGCGTTTTCCTTTATCTCATCTATGCATACAATGTGGAGTTTGATACATTCTACAAAAACACCGAGAACATCTACCGGCTACATGCTATGACTTTTGAAAATGGTGCAGAAAGAAGAAATGAAATCGCACCATTTGCACTAGAAAGTACGCTTAGAAATAATATTGCTGGAATAGATGCGGTCAGCAGTTACTCCGGAAGAGGATTAGATGTTAAGGTGGGAAATGAGTTTTTTTCCGAGTACATCGGAATTGCCTCAACCGATCTGTTGGAAATGTTTGAAATGCCCTTGTGGTACGGATCCTTTGAAGGGTTTGGAGAGCAACCAATAGTGTACCTCAATGAAACAAGGGCAGAGAAGTTTTTTGGGAACGAGGTGGCTTTGGGTAAAACCATTACTGTTTATTTCCGCAATGAGAAGAAGATTGATTTTACTGTTGGAGGGGTGTTC
The DNA here is from genome assembly GCA_028278585.1 of Cyclobacteriaceae bacterium. Lineage (GTDB taxonomy): Bacteria > Bacteroidota > Bacteroidia > Cytophagales > Cyclobacteriaceae > Ekhidna. The sequence goes on from JANQEC010000252.1 coordinate 26,150, forward strand.
CAAAAAGTTCCGCTCAATTCCAGTTTCGAGTTTGCCATGCTTATCAATCAGAAGGAATACATGCAGGGAATGGAAATAGATCCCAATGACTGGACGAACAAGCGATACGAAGGTATCTATGTAAAAACCAATCCTACCAGATTGGAACAAATAACGAAGGAAATCAATAGCTATGTGCCAATACAAAATGAAGGTCACGAGGAACGAAAAGTTAGCCGCTTCGAATTGGTACCGTTTCTTTCTCCATTGGTCGCTAATGATAAACTGTACAGGTCGTTTGTAACCAGCCGTTTACGTCCCCAGGTCTACATCATCTTCACGGTATTGATATCGATGATCTTTTTGACGGCTTGTTTCAACCTCGCAAATACTTCGATGGCGTTGATTGCCAAGCGTCTCAAAGAGATCGGGATCAGAAAAACACTCGGCTCGGGAAGCAGGCAAATTTTGGTTCAGTTTCTTTTTGAGATGGGGATCATCAGTGCACTTGCCTTTATAGTGGCCTTGTTGATGGCAAATACGACTTCTGATATGATCCTTGGGCTTTTCAGCGCAAGCTTTTTATTACAGGACGCAGACATTACCGGGATCGTTCTTTTTGTGCTGGGATTTTTGATTTTTACTACAATTGTTGCCGGCTTGTTGCCAGCCTTGTATGCGTGGAAGTTCCAGCCCGTTTCGATTATGAGAAAAGCGGTAAAACTGAAAGGTGTTAACTGGCTTAACAGATCACTGACGGTGGCTCAATATAGTTTTTCGATCGCAGTTCTCGCAGCAGGAATCACATTTTCGCAAAATTCTGATTTTTTAAAGGAAATGCATCTCGGATATGATGATGACAACATTATAGATGTCAATCTGGTAGATGCTGAATTCTACGATGTGATTAAACAGGAAGTGGATCAAATTCCCGGTGTAAGTACCGCGGGGACATTTAATCATGTAGGGGCTTTCGGCCGTTTCAGTACTTTGAAAATGTTGGAAATTGATACACTGACTGCTGAAGTCAGACATTATTCAGTTGGGTCAGGTTACCTGGAACTGATGGGTGTGGGTATCGTTGGAGGAAGAGGTTTTATTGAGGGAAGTGAAGCCGATCAACGAGAAACTGTGTTGGTAAGTCAATCATTTGCGGATAGATACTTCCAAGGAGAAGAGCCAATTGGTGGGATCATCAAAATAGGAGGTGAACGCCGACAGGTTGTAGGAGTTGTTGCCGATATAATTGATGATGTCTATGAAGATTCAGAACTTCGACCATCGGTATTTGCACTAACGGATAATGAAAAATTGAAGCATTTGGTAGTTAAGGTCAATTCAGGAGAGATCGAGGAAGTCGATGAAAAATTAAGAGCTATCTGGGGTACGTACATGGATAGCCCTTATAGAGGAGAGTTGCAGGAAGAACTGGCCTTGGGACAGGCAGGAAGGGATACACGAAACCTACAGAAAATTTTTATTGCCATGGCCATCCTTGGTGGCTTCCTCAGTATCGTAGGAATTTTTTCTTTAGCCAAACTCAACGTTGCAAAACGAATCAAGGAAATAAGTGTAAGAAAAGTACTTGGAGCCTCGTTAAAGGAACTTCTTTATACCATTAACCGAACCTTTGTTATAGTTCTTATGATCGCCCTTATAGTAGGATCTGCTTTGGGTTATCTCATTTCAGATGGTGTCCTTGGGCTCATTTACAAGTATTACATTGATGTATCGGCTATCACTGTTACTATAAGTGGAATCTTTATTGTTGTCCTTTCATTGATAGCGATCACAAGCGCAATAGTTGCTCCTGCCAATGCAAACCCAGTTGTTGGTTTGAGAGAGGAATAGATTACCTGAAGCAAAGAGTTGCTCTGGAATTGCCGACTGGTGTATTTTTGATACCACTAGTTATGAGATCTGGAGCGACTTTCCTTTGTCTTGTCCTTTGTTTAATTGGTTTTTCCCAGCAATTGGAGCAAGGAAGCTATGATTTATTGTTGAACCCGGATCATCCAAACTGGCAGCAAGAAACACCTGATTCATTCGATGTTAAAATCACGAGCTCTAAGGGCGCCTTTATTATTAAAGTAGTTGCTGAATGGGCTCCTATTGGAGCTACTCGTTTTTATCATCTGGTTAACAATGGTTTTTTTGATGATTCCAGGTTCTTTCGTGTAAGATCCGGTTTTATAGCCCAGTTTGGGATACCGGGTGATCCGGAGGTTACATCGAAGTGGGTGGACCGGGAATTGTTAGATGATCCGGTCAAGCAAAGCAATTTAAGGGGTTTTGTTGCCTATGCGATGACAGGCCCAAATACACGAACCACCCAGCTATACGTTAACCTTCAGGATAATTCCAGATTGGATGAACAGGGTTTTGCGCCGTTTGGGAAAGTGATCAGCGGGATGGACATCGTCGATCGGTTATATGCAGAATACGGAGAAAGTGCAGGAGGTGGGATGCGTCTCGGTAAACAACAGCAAATGCTGACACTGGGAAATGCACATCTAGATGCGAATTTTCCACTTCTTGACAAATTGATCAAAGCTGAGATAGTTGAATGAAAAAAAGGGCGATTTTAAAACCGCCCTTTCTTACTAAGTAGCTTCTATTTCTTGTTAAAGTTCGCATTGAAGATGGGTAACCATCTTAATCCTTTAGGGTTGTTAGGGTTGTGATTCAATAAGCCTAACTGAATTCCCTTGCCTCCTCTTGCTATATTGAAAATTCCAACAGATAAGCCATTGTTGTCCCCTCTAATATGATTAAACGCAGAAATTGCAATACCCTTTAATTCTGTATCGTCATCTTCATCTGTGTTTTTGTCGCCAATTTTGAGCATTGCCGGAGCCACTGCAATACCTGTCACTTTATCCCCACCAACTACACCTGCCACGCTGATCCCCTTCACTTCTGGTGCGCCAACGCCAACCAATGCCATATTCAGACCTATTACTTCATCACCAGCGCCAACGCCTACACCACCAACATTAATACCCTTCACTGTTCCAGCTGCTCCCATTCCTACGCCTCCAAAGTTAATTCCTACCATATCACCCCCAGCTCCCATGCCTACAAGTGCCACATTAACTCCTTTTACATCATCCGAAGCACCTGCACCAACACCAGCAATACTTATTCCTTTTAAGTCACCACCGGCACCCACTCCGATTGCGGCAATGTTTATTCCTTTCAGATCCTGACCTGCACCAACACCAATAGCAGCAAGTGTAACTCCAGTTACATCTTCACCTGAACCTACACCAATGCCTCCCAGGTTGAGCCCATTCATATTTCCACCGCTACCAACACCGACTCCGGCAAGATTTAGACCATTGAGATTTCCACCGCTACCAACTCCAATACCACCCAAATTCACACCATTGGCATTATTTCCGGCGCCTGCGCCAAATCCACCAACATTAAAACCGTTAAGGTTTTCATTGGCGCTTACACCTGCAAGTCCCACGTTAAGACCATTTCTTTCTGCAGTTC
>JANQEC010000266.1 GCA_028278585.1 Cyclobacteriaceae bacterium
AGGTAATTGCAGGAAAAACATCGTGAATTAGAGAGCCAGTGCTTGCATACCGGTATTTTATAATGGAATAACTATACTTTTATGACGTTTTAATAAAGAACTCGCTAATTGTCAATTATTCTTGAAAAATGCGTATTAGGGTTAAGTCATTAATTGAATGAAATTCAGATATCATAATATTTTCTGGGTCTTTATCAGCATCACCATTCTGATCCTGGTTTTTAGTTCTGTGGAGGTTGATGAAGAACGACTAAATCAGGCCATTGAACAGACTGAAAAACGAGACGAGAAGAATGGTCTTATAAAATCCTATGCAAGTGATGGGAAATTGAAGACAGAAATATATTACGTAAAGGGTGTGAAGCATGGAAAGTCCCTGCTCTATTACAAAGACGGGGAAACCGTCCAACTTGAAATGCCCTATGCCAACGGTCAGCGGCATGGCTCCTCAAGAAAATATTTTGAAACAGGGGAATTGTATGCTGAAACTCCTTATGAAAACGACAAACTCCATGGGATAAGAAAGATCTACTATAAGAATGGAAGACAGAAAGCACTCGTTCCTTACGGAAATGGAAATCCTGGCGTTGGACTGGTTGAGTTCTTACTGAGTGGTAAACAAAAAGCAAATCCCGAGATTTCCTATTTCCAGGAGCAAAATCGATTGTATGTCACGACTTCCGTACCCTGTCGGGATCAGGAGTTTTATCTTGGAAAACTAATTGACGATCAATTTTATGATGAAGAAGACAGGGAATTAAAGCGCTTGCGAGTAGATGGAAATGATTTCTATGTTGACCTGGATATTTTCAATCCAAGCTATTTGCAATACCGGGATATCATATGTTCATGCAAAAGTTCTCAAGGCAATCCTATGATCCTTAAGGCACGAATCAACACTTCATCATTAAAAAAAGTTAATTAATGTAAATCCATGTAGGCAAATTCACCTACTTCTATAATTTAGCGCGCCAATGAACTGGGCATATTCTATTGGAACGCTGGAGATAGTATTTATCCTCGTCTTTTTAGTTTTATACCTGGTCTTTGTGGTGCGTGTAGTTCGTACAACACAAAGACTCGGCCTCCCATTCTATCGGGTAATTCTCAAGCTTTTTCTTAGAACCATCTATTTCATCTTACTGATAGTAGCTCTTCTTGGACCAAGCTTCGGAGACGCCACAAGGGAAATAAAAACCGTCGGTAAAGACATCTTTTTCTGTATAGACCTGAGTCAATCAATGAATGCATTTGACGTGCAGCCCACAAGACTGGAGAAGGTGAAATTTGAACTAAAAAATATTGTAGAGGCGTTCAGTTCAGATCGAATCGGGCTAATCATGTTTTCTAATGAAGCCTACATGCAATGTCCACTTACTTATGACAATAATGCACTGAATCTCTTCATCCAAACACTCAATACAGGATTGGTCCCCAATTTCGGAACAGATTTTGGACCTCCACTGGAAATGGCATTGGAAAAGCTGACTGCAGATGATACAGTCGTGACGCGATCAAAGTCAAAGATCATCATTCTCATAAGTGATGGAGAAGATTTTGGTGACAATACGGATGAAGTAGCCGATGAAATTGAGTCAGAGGAAATTAAACTATTTACACTTGGTGTAGGTACAGATGTAGGTAGTCAAATACTAACACGCAACGGATTTAAAAAAGATCGTCAGGGAAATGAAGTTTTAACAAAACTAAATCCCAAATCACTGGAAGATCTTGCGGACAAAACCGACGGTGAATATTTCGAAATCAATGAATCCCAAAATGACGTAGAACGTTTGATAAGTGCAATTAATCGAATTGAAGGAGAATTGAGGGATGCAAAGCAAGTAGATGCTACTCAAAACAGGTATTATTACTTTTTGGGGTTAGCATTTCTTCTTATGATTTTTGACGTTCTAATTAGTGTGAAGCTGATAAGACTATGAAGTACACTTTAGTAATTTTTTTAGCACTTTTTTCTAACAATCCTCGAGAGATCGCAAGGGTTAATGCGCTAAAATTAACCGCTGAGCAGGCCTACTTAAGCGGGGACTTTGATCTTGCCATTTCAAATTATATAACACTAAAAGATTCACTAAGCGTAGATGAGGATGAGATTAACCTGAACCTGGCGCACTCTTACTATAATATTAAAGACACCGCTTCAGCCAAATCGCATTATAACACCCTAAGTGCATCAAGCAATAGAAAATTAAAATCTATTGCCTATCAACAACTTGGAGTAATGAACAAGGATGCAGGAAAGCTGGAAGAATCCCTACAACAACTAAAATCTGCAATTAAAGCTGATCCAACAAACCAGCAAGCCAGGTACAACTACGAAGTGGTGAAGAAACAGCTCGAGGAGCAACAGCAACAAGAGCAACAACAGGATAAACAGAACCAGGACGGAGAAGACGAAAACCAGGAGAACCAGGAAAACCAGGAAAATCAAGAAAATCAGGATCAGGAAAACAAAGATCAGGAAGGGGAGCAAAAGGAATCTGAAGAAGAGCAAGAAGGAAAAGAGAAAGAAAATCAGGAACAAAAAGAAGGCGAAGAAAAAGAACAGGAAGCTGAAAAATCGAAAGAAGAGATGACCAAGGAGAAACTAAAGGAAATGAACATCAGTGAGGAAAAGGCACGCATGATCCTGGAAGCAATGAAAAACAACGAGATCCAATACCTTCAACAGCAAAAAAGAAAAGCCACTGAACGTCCTCCAAGTGGCAAACCTGACTGGTAATTGACAATTGGTAATTATTAATTGTCAATTAATCTTGATTATTTGACATTTGCAGTCAAAATCCAAATTGGTATTGGAGTCACTGAACTTTTCTAACCAATCGAACATTAACACTTTAAAACCCAGAAAATGAAAGAAGTATTTATTGCATCTGCCGTTAGAACACCGATCGGAAGTTTTGGAGGCAAATTGTCAGGATTCAGCGCCACTCAACTAGGAACCTTTGCCATAAAAGGAGCTCTTGAAAAATCCGGTGTCAATGCTGATCAGGTCAACGAAGTTTTTATGGGTAATGTACTTTCAGCCAACCTGGGACAAGCTCCTGCACGACAGGCTGCCATAGGAGCTGGAATTGGCCACAACGTACCATGTACAACTGTTAATAAGGTATGTTCATCAGGAATGAAATCTGTAATGTTAGGCGCACAATCAATCATGTTGGGAATCAACGATGTAGTAGTAGCAGGTGGAATGGAGAGTATGTCCAATGTCCCCTACTACATTCCAAAGGCACGATACGGCTATAAGTACGGCCATGGTCAGTTGGTAGATGGGCTAATGCATGACGGGCTTTGGGAAGTATACAATGAATTCGCCATGGGAAATTGTGCGGATAACACTGCCAAGGAAATGAATATCTCAAGAGAAGCTCAGGATGAATACGCCATTAACTCCTACAAGAAAGTAGCAGCTTCCACTGAGGCAGGAGATTTCAAAAATGAAATCATCCCTGTTGAGATCCCGCAAAGAAAAGGCGATCCAATGATTATGGATACAGACGAAGAGTTTTCAAATGTGAACTTTGAAAAGATCCCGAACCTAAGGCCAGTATTCGATAAAGAAGGAACTGTTACTGCTGCCAACGCCTCAACCATCAATGATGGTGCATCTGCCTTGGTGTTAGTGAGCCAGGAAAAAGCTGAAGAGCTTGGTCTGACGCTTATTGCGAAAATCAAGGGATTTGGCGATGCTGCTCAAGAACCACTCTGGTTTACAACAGCTCCATCGCTTGCTATCCCCAGAGCACTAGCTCATGCAGGAGTGGATCATGATGATGTCGATGTTTGGGAAGTAAATGAAGCTTTCTCAGCTGTAGCACTCGCCAACCAGGAAAAACTTAACCTGGATCCTGAAAAACTAAACGTACTTGGAGGAGCTGTAGCCATGGGTCATCCGCTTGGAGCCTCAGGAGCACGGATCATCACGACCCTTTGTTCTGCCCTGGATAAAAAAGGAGGGAAAATCGGTGCTGCAGGAATCTGCAACGGAGGCGGAGGAGCATCTGCCATTGTAATAGAAAAGGTATGACCTCAAAGGAATTGGTCGAAAAGTGGGTTGAAGCATTCAATAAAGCTGACCCCGAATCATTAGCCAATTTATATCATAAAGAGGCGGTCAATCACCAGGTAAATACAGATCCCGTAAAAGGTCGTGACAACATAAAGCAAATGTTTAGCGATGAATTTTCAAGAGCCAAAATGATATGTCAGATCGAAAATATTTTTCAAGATGGTGATTGGGCAATTTTGGAATGGAAAGACCCATTAGGTCTAAGAGGATGTGGTATTTTTCAAGTGAAAAATGATCAGATCATTTTTCAACGTGGTTATTGGGACAAACTATCTTTTCTCAAGCTACATGACTTACCAATCCCTCTGGATTGAATTCGTGAAGAATAATATTGCAATTAGCTTTGCGTTTAGATGTAAGGCCTTTTTTTGCTTACAAATGAGAATTATTTTCCTGTTCTTATTCGCGTTTCCACTAGTAGCAATATCACAAACCAAGATTGTGACTTATTACGAACAGGGACAAGTCAAGGAAGAATACCTGGTTCTTGAAAATGATAGTAGTCGAGTAGATGGCGATTACTTCATGCTTGATTCTCAAGGAAACAAAATAGTAACAGGCTTTTTTGAAGATGGAAAAAAGCAAGGGCTGTTCAGGAATTTCTATTCAAATGGCACTATCCAAAGAGAGACCCTGTACCAGGACAATCTTAGACAAGGAGTGACCAAGGTGTATTCTTCGGACGGAAAACTTGTCCAGGAAGCAACATTCAAAAATGATACATTGGTAGGCTCAATCAATTTGTATGACACGCTTGGTAATCTGGTTGGTGAGACTCAGTTCGCAAAAGGAAAACCTGATGGACTTGTCAAATCATATCATACCAATGGTGAGCTCAAGGCTGAAACGTTCTACGAGAACGGAAAACCGAATGGGAAGACAACTCAATATTACGAGTCAGGTACAATTAAACTGGAAGCAAATTATGTGACTGGCCTTTTAGACGGAATGTATAGGACATACTATCCATCTGGCAAACTCGAAATGGAGGCGCTGAATAAGCGCGGTTCCAAATCAGGCTTTGTAAAAACCTATCATGAAAACGGACAACTAAAAACTACGGGAAACTATGTAAATGGAGGTTTACAAGGCGATTACCTGGTCTACTTTGACAATGGAAATGTAAAAAGTGAATACAAATACGTCAAAGGAAGAAGGTACGGCAAAAGTCTTGATTACCACTCGAATGGAAAGATCAGGCTGGAAACTTCCTTCTCCAATGGGGGCTTAAATTCTCAGATCAAGGAGTACAATGAAAAGGGAATCTTGATAGCTGAAAAACAATTAGAAAACGAACTTCCAAAGGGAACCTGGAAAACCTACGATTCCAAGGGTCGGCCTGCATCCATTAAAGAATTTGATAAAGGAAAAAAACATGGAGTTATCACCTTTTTTGATGCTGGGAAAAAGGTATCAGAAACAGAATATAGATTCGGTAAAAAATTTGGTGCTCACAAAGAATATTTCCCCAGCGGCAACCTTAGAGTAGAAGCTTCATACGAACTTAACCTCTTTCACGGGACCTACATACAATATCACAAGAACGGACAGGTAGAATTTTCCGGACTCTATGTAAGGAATAAGCGGCACAAAGTCTGGACTTATTTTGATAAAAAAGGAAACACCACCGAAGAAATTACCTACAAATACGGAGAGATCGTTGATAGAAAATAGCTCACCTTTGAGGTATGATTCTATTCAGTACACTTAAGTCTTTTCTTAAAGACAAAGAATATCGGGATTTATTGGTAACAGTCTTTGCCATACTTGTAATAGGCACTGTCGTTTATCACTATCTTGAAGGCTGGACCTGGCTTGATGCTTTCTACTTCTCATTCATAACGCTAACGACCATCGGTTTTGGAGACTTTGCCCCGACAACTGATGCAGGAAAAGTATTTACCATTTTCTATATCATACTCGGTGTAGGCGCCATTTTGGCCTTCATTAATACACTATATCTTCATTATAGTGAGGTAGTGAAAAGGAAGACTAAAAAAAGTGATTAACCAGAAACCAGTGAAACACGTATTATGGCATATGTCAACCAAATTATCCTTCTTTCTCATCACGATTGTTTTACTATCTGGATGTAAAGAAGAAAAAGTTCCGAAGAGGTTTTATCCCAGAAACGATCATGAAGCGTACCTGCACTCACTCCGACAAGCCAACTTGCTTAATACAGCTCTTGGTGAGGATTGGCTAAAGGCAGCAGAAAAACCTTTCGAAAACCAAATCAAAGTTCGTCTGCCCTACCAGGAAGCCTTTGTTATTTCTAATACGACACCTGATGCACTGGGATATCGGTTTGACGTTAAGCGAGGACAACGAATCCTTGTCGAATTGCAACTTCTCGTTGAGGATACGACTCGGGTTTTCATTGATCTTTTCAGAGTAGAAAATGATTCACTGAACGAGTTCAGACAAGTTGCATCCGCAGATAGTTCCTTCCAGCTGGCCTTTGAGCCCAGAAAAGATGCCTCATACTTGCTTCGTCTTCAGCCGGAATTGTTAAGAGGCGGAGATTTCAGCATATCAATCGAAAACGTACCCACTTTAGATTTCCCGGTCGCTGGAAAAAATAAACGTGCCATCCAAAGTTTTTTTGGTGATCCAAGGGATGGTGGAAGAAGAGAGCACCATGGTGTCGACATTTTTGCCAAACGACACACCCCGATTATCGCTCCCGTTAAAGCGACGGTTCGATTTGTAGGTACGCGAGGATTGGGAGGAAAAGTGGTTTGGTTGTATGATCAGAAAAGGGGGAATCACTTGTATTTCGCTCATCTACAGGAACAGTTAGTTGAGCGCTACCAGACAGTCAATCCAGGAGATACAATAGGCACTGTCGGAAATACCGGTAATGCCAGAAGAACCCCACCCCATCTCCATTTTGGAATTTACAGAAATGGCCCAATTGATCCTTATAACTTCATAGTGCCGGAATATCCAAGACCACCGGTTTTTGTACCAGATACCAGTTTGCTCGGAAGGCAAGTGCTTCTTGCAAAAAATGCTTTCTTAAAATCAGAAATGAATCAAAGATCAACTAACCTTGATACACTGAAACTAAACGATCAAGTGGAGGTGATAGCAGTCAACCATCGGTATGTGCGTGTTAAGAGTAATAATGGAACGCTCGGATTTCTAAGGAAAAACGATATTCCTCGAACGACTCCTTAAATCCAAAATCTGAGAATCTAGAATCCCAATTCTATCCCTCATAAGAAATTCTGAAGATAGTTCCTGCCAGATCATCCGAAACCAACAAAGATCCATCAGAGGCTATGACAATATCAACAGGTCGGGCCCAGGCGCGATTCGTTTCCGTGTTCAAAAAACCCGTTGCAAAATCCTCGTAAGCTACTCCAACTCCATTTTCTTCAGTAACCAACGTGATTTTGTGCCCCGTATGACCAACCTCCTGATCCCGATTCCAGGAACCGTGTTCTGCTATGAATATTTTATTCTTATAGGAATTAGGGAAAGCATTAGCGGTGTAGAATTTCAAACCAAGTGGGGCAACATGAGGTCCCAGGTTTTGGGCTGGTAAAACGAAATCTTCGCAAGGAAATTTATCACCAAATTCAGGATCTTTAATATCTCCACCATGGCAGTATGGATAACCAAAGTGCTGTCCCACTTCTGAAACCCTGTTCAATTCACAAGGGGGAATTTCATTTCCCATCATGTCTCTTCCATTGTCGGTAAACCACATTTCGTTGGTCTCCGGATGCCAGGTAAACCCAACGGTGTTTCTTACCCCGCTCACGAACACCTCACGATCAGACCCATCGGGATTCATTCTGGTAATAGATGCGTACATTTCATTCTTACTCTCACAAATATTGCAGGGCGCTCCGACTGGAACATACAATTTGCCATCAGGTCCAAAAGCAATGTATTTCCAACCATGATGCCTGTCCTTCGGGTAATCGTCATAGATATTTACCGGTTCTGGCGGATTACCAAGGTTGTCCAGGATATTATCGTATCTCCAGAGTTTCCCTACCTCTGCCACATATAAATCCCCATCCTTGAACGCAACACCATTGGGCATTCTAAGGCCACTTGCAATCACATATCGTTCATCCGCTTTCCAATCACCGTCTGTATCACGAATTGCATACACTTTATCCGCACTTCTGTTCGCGACGAACAATGTTCCATCTGGTGTCAGCGCCATTGAGCGGGCATTGTTCACCCTGGCAAAAACATCAACCTTAAAACCGGCAGGTAAATTCAATGTCTCCAGTTGGATGCCCTCCATAGAAGTAAGTTCAGGCCCCTCGTCTACCGGCTCCGGCGCGCCAGGATCCACAGATGAATCTGGTGACTTTGAAGAACAGGAAATGAAGAAAAAAATTGCAAGAGTGTAGGCCGCTTTATTCATGATTTCGAAATTTGAATGCTCAATTTAAAATTAACTACCCAACATATCAAGAATACTGTATAACTAGGTAACGCAGATTACTTTTGCGGCATGATTGACATCACAAATCTTTCATTTTACTTGGGCGATCGGCCACTTTATGACGAAGCCTCTCTTTTCATCGGACCCAAAGATAAAATCGGCCTGATTGGTCTGAATGGAACCGGAAAATCCACGCTCTTGAAAATGATGATTGGTGAAACTCAACCTACCTCAGGAAAAATATCAAAAGGCAAGGAAACAACCATCGGATTTTTAAACCAGGACTTACTTTCATTTCAAACAGAGGATTCCATCCTCTCGGTGGCTATGCAGGCATTTGCTTCAACATTGGATCTCCAGAAAAAAATAGACCATGTGATCAAGCAAATGGAGGAAAACTACAGCGATGACCTTGTTCATAAATTGACCAAGCTCCAGGAACGATTTGAGGCTGAAGAAGGCTATGTTCTTCAGTCAAGGGCCGAAGAGTTACTGGAAGGCATTGGCTTCAAAACCGCAGATTTACAACGTCCCCTGAGTGAATTTTCCGGAGGCTGGAGAATGCGGGTGATGTTAGCCAAGCTTCTGCTTGAAAAGCCCGACCTTTTAATGCTTGATGAGCCAACCAACCACCTGGATCTTCCTTCTATCCAATGGATCGAAAGTTACCTTCAGTCGTATGAGGGAGCCTATATCATCGTTTCACACGACCGGGAATTTCTGAATCGATCTGTGAACAAGATCGTAGAGGTTTCACTTCAAAAGCTGAACGTTTATCCTGGTAATTACGACTTTTATGAGGAAGAAAAAGCATTACGAAATGAACTTCAGCAAAATGCATTTGAAAACCAGCAGCAAAAAATAAAGCAGGCAGAACGTTTCATTGAGCGTTTTAAAGCAAAAGCGACCAAGGCCAAGCAAGCGCAATCCAAGATGAAAATGCTCGAAAAAATGGACCGTGTAGAGCAGGTGGTGGACGAAAATGCCCAGGTCAACTTTCGATTCAACTTTAAGACTAAATCAGGAAGGCATGTCAAACGCCTGATCGATATCTCCAAATCATATGATGATCTTGAAATACTTAAAAATTCCACTATTGGAATTGAGAGAGGAGACAAAATTGCGCTCATAGGCGCCAATGGAAAAGGGAAATCCACAGCTTTGCGAATCATTGCCGGAACAGAACCACACACAGGCAAGGTAGAGACAGGACACAACGTAATCAATTCATTTTATGCCCAGCATCAGTTGGAGGCTCTTGATATAAAAAACGATCTGCTCGAAGAATTGAAATTGGAAGGCACTGGAAAAACGGAGCAGGAGCTTCGAAGTGTACTGGGTTGCTTTCTGTTTTCCGATGACGATGTTTTCAAAAAAATAAAAGTACTATCGGGAGGAGAAAAGTCAAGGGTAGCCCTGGCCAAAACCCTAATTTCAGAGGCAAACTTTCTTCTACTAGATGAACCAACCAACCACCTGGACATGCTATCTGTAAGTATATTGGTTCAGGCACTTCAACAATATGAAGGAACCCTCCTGCTTGTTTCACACGATCGGCATTTCATTTCACAAGTAGCCAACAAAATCTGGTGGATTGAAGGGAAGGAAATCAAGGAGTACCCTGGGACTTACGAGGAATTTTCCTGGTGGAAGGAGAAAAACACGAATACAGAACAAAAGATTGAAGTTTCAAAACCTAAGGCCAGAAAAGAAAACACCAAGCCTAAAAACAATCAGCAAGAACAGGATCATAAGAAGAAAGTAAAACAAGTAGAAGCACAGATTGAGAAATATGAGAATGAAATCTCAGAATTGGAATCCGCTCTAGCTGACCCCACTCTTTATGAAAATCCAGAAGAATACGAAAAATTGAACGCTTCTTACACCGAAAAAAAACAAGTATTAGAGCAACTCATGGAAAAGTGGGAGGAAATAGCTTGATAATTAGTGATTTTCGATTTTTAAAATCCATTGCCATGGAATAACATTGCCACACAGAATGCTAAAATTCTGTCGTTTAACCCAAACTTCTTTACATGAACGACATAGAGATTGCCCAATCCGTTGAACCCAAGCACATTAATGTAATTGCTGAAAATCTAGGACTCGCAGTTGATGACATTGAGCACTACGGAAAATACAAAGCCAAACTTCCACTGGATTTCATTGATGAAAAAAAGGTCGATGAAAACACCCTGATTTTAGTAACCGCAACGACCCCTACCCCTGCCGGGGAGGGTAAAACCACCACTTCTGTTGCTTTAAATGATGGATTAAACAAAATTGGGAAACAGTCCATCGCTGTTTTAAGAGAGCCTTCGCTTGGTCCGGTGTTTGGAATGAAAGGTGGAGCCACTGGAGGAGGACATTCCCAGGTGATCCCAATGGAAGATATCAACCTGAACTTTACGGGTGATTTTTCTGCCATAGAAAAAGCGAATAACCTGTTATCGGCACTCATTGACAATAACATTCAGAGCAAAAACCATAATTTGAATATCGATCCCCGAACTGTGGCTTGGAGATGGTCGATGGACATGAATGATCGATCTCTACGACACATCGTGACTGGCTTGGGGGGGAAATCTAATGGATATGTTAGAGAATCCGGATTTGACATTACTGCTGCTTCAGAAGTAATGGCGATTCTTTGTCTCTCGAAAGACTTACATGACCTTAAGGAACGCCTTGGAAATATCTATGTCGGAGATACTTTTGACAATAAGGCCATCTATGCACGGGATCTCAAAGCGCATGGAGCAATGTCCGTGTTGCTTAAAGATGCTATTAAACCAAATCTTGTGCAATCATTGGAGGGCAATCCAGCGATCATTCATGGCGGACCTTTTGCCAATATCGCACAAGGAACCAATTCGTTGATCGCTACCAAAATGGGACTTTCAATCAGTGATTACGTAGTAACTGAAGCGGGATTCGGCGCTGACCTGGGAGCGGAAAAATTCCTCAATATCAAATGCAAGAATGGAAATCTTTCACCAAAAGCAGTGGTTCTGGTAACAACTGTTAGGGCATTGAAGTATCATGGAGGTAAGGCAAAAGATCAACTGAATCAGCCGGACACCGAGGCACTTAAAAATGGCATGATCAACCTCGAGCGGCACATAGATAATATTCACAAGTTCGGACTACCAATGGTAGTATCTGTGAACAGGTTTGTATCTGATACAGATGAAGAAGTAAATGAGGTGCTTGAGTATTGCAAGTCAAGGAATGTAGTCGCTTGTGAGTGTCATGGATGGGAACAAGGCGGTGAAGGGGCAAAAGAGCTCGCTTCTCTGGTTGTAGAGGCAGCTGCTACCTGTAAAGGAACCTTCAATCCAACCTATGATTGGACAATGAGTGTTCAGGAAAAAATCGAGGCAGTAAACAAAAATGTATATGGGGGTGGTAAGGTTGAATTTGCTCCGAAGGCAAAATTGAACCTAAAGAAAATCAAAAGGTTAGGACTGGAAGATGCTCCTGTCTGTATCGCTAAAACCCAAAGTTCTTTTTCTGATGATGCAACACTTGTTGGAGGTCCCAATGGCTTCACACTAACAGTTCGTGAAATTGAAATTGCTGCCGGAGCTGGATTTGTAATTCCCATAACAGGAAAAATGCTTAGAATGCCGGGCCTTCCGGAGGTGCCTGCAGCGGAACAGATCGACATTGATGATGAGGGAAAAGTGACCGGGCTTTCATAGGTTCATACTTTCAGTTTCTTTTCAAGCTCAGAAGCATGATCCCAGTCCATGTTGACGATTGGTAAGGAGTATACGATCGGTGGATCAGAAGCATATTTTTTATGAATGGCCTGGTCAATCTTCTTGAACAGCAACGCCCTGGTTTTAGCAATGACCAGGAAGCTTGACTCCGATAAGGTAAGATTAGCTTCTCCCGGTCTTTTCATGATCCCTCTTACGATAAATGTATCAAGCACAAAGTTTTTCATTAGCAAAAAGTCAGAGATTTCCTCCGCTTGCTTTTCATTTTTGGCTATGACGTGCAGTAGTATCATTGCGAATTAATAATCTCAGTTTGAAGAATTCCGCTCGACCATTTCAGCTCACCTATTGCACGTCCATAGTCAGAAATAAGCTCAATTAGCTTTAGCTCAGCTTCGAGCTTCTTATTTTCTCGCGAATTGATGAGGAAGATGGAACTTTCTCCATTGTTGAATTTTATCCTTTCACCATTTAGCATCACCTCGTAATTTTCAATCATCTGCTGTTGCTGAGCAATCATATCCCGAACCTGTATGACCTTATTATAGGTCTGGTTCACCTTGTTGTTGACAGATCTTCTTTTCTGGTTAATCTTAAGGTCATTCTCTTGCCGCTTGAGATTGGCCATTTTCAATTTTGCGCGCTCTTTCCTTACAAATAATGGAAAACTGAAATCGATCCCTGCTTTGTAGTTGTTGGATAGAAAAGAGGTGGATTCAAGATTGTTATTCTCTGATAGTAACAAGTTGTAATTGAGATTGATCGTAGGCTTAATTTGTTCAGCATTTAATCGTTTGTCCAGGTCTAGCTTTGCCGCTTGTATTGACAATCGCCTAAGATCTGGATGGTTGGAGGACGCAAAATCCGTATAGAATTCAAGCGCTACAATTTGACTTTCAAGTCCATCTGCTGGTTGGTGTGAATTCAAATCAAGTTCTTCCTCCCATAGAAAATTTTCCAGCAACAACTTGCTGTTCTCAAAATCCACAATGGCTTTTTGATAGTAATTGGTCCATTGCTGCACCTGGATTAGCGTTTCTACAGAATCGATCGCTGCATTTTCTCCATTCAAAACTCCTTGACGAATTCCTTCAAACCGAACTCCTACAAGATCCAGGTTTGATCGCACAATCGCTTGTTTTTCCAAAGCTTCATACCAATTCCAATATGCATAATTGGCGTCCAAAAAAAGGTTGTTCAGAACACCTTCAGATTCGATTGTCATTTCTTCACGGGTTAATTTCCCCTTCTTAAGACCAATAGCTCTTTCATTTACAAAGAGACCTTCTCCAACCGGAACAGATACGCCGGCATAGTATAGTCCATCGTTCGGTATGTTTCTTTCACGGTTGAGGAAGATCCCACTGTTTCTTTCATACCCAGCCTTAAGGTCAACGTTAAGGAGTGTCGGAACTTCGACATAGGAATCCCATATATCATAGTAATTTTTATCCTCAAACTGCTTGGCATTATAAGCGGATATCAATTTGGGGTCAAAAGCTCCTCTAGCTTCACTAACGCTAGCTTCACCACGAGACTTGATAAGTGTAGCTTGTCTGGCAATTGGATGGTATTGTCTGACCAGTAGATAATAATCCTTCAATTGCAGCACCTCCGGGGCTTCCTGTGCACTACTGAGCAACGGAAGTAACAGTAACGACACAAAATATATCCGCATCATTTCTTCGGGGTTAGTTCTTTTTGGTCTGTCGCCTGATTGTAAAAATCAGGAGGAAATCCATTCAGGTTACGCCATAGCTCATACCAAATCGGAACGTTCTTCAACATAGCGATACCATATGCTCCGGATCCCAGTCGTAATAAATTTGGCCATTGTTCCTCTCCAGAAGCTGGAACCACTAGTACT
>JANQEC010000347.1 GCA_028278585.1 Cyclobacteriaceae bacterium
GTGGTCCAAAATGATCCAACCTTGATGTTTACGAATGCAGGGATGAATCAGTTCAAAGATTATTTCCTTGGGACTAAAAAGGTTGAAAATAAGCGTGTAACGGATACCCAAAAATGCCTGAGAGTTTCCGGAAAACACAACGATTTGGAAGAAGTGGGGATTGATACCTACCACCATACTATGTTCGAAATGCTCGGAAATTGGTCCTTTGGGGACTATTTCAAAAAAGAAGCAATTGAGTGGGCCTGGGAGTTGTTGACTAAAAAATTTGGTCTGCCTGAGGATCGGTTTTATGCTACCATTTTTGAAGGAGATAAAGAAGAAAACCTGGAGCCGGACGATGAGTCTAAAACCTTTTGGAAAGATCACCTACCCGAAGATCGCATTTTAAATGGGTCCAAAAAAGATAATTTCTGGGAAATGGGAGAGACAGGTCCTTGTGGTCCTTGTTCAGAACTTCATATTGATTTAAGACCTCAATCAGAGGTGGATAAGGTCCCCGGTAAGGATTTGGTGAATATGGATCATCCACAGGTGGTGGAAGTATGGAACCTTGTATTTATTCAGTTCAACAGGCTTTCAAACGGGGCTTTGGAGAACTTACCAAACAAACACGTAGATACCGGGATGGGATTCGAGCGACTAGCGATGGCGATTCAAGGGAAAGAGTCCAACTATGACACGGACGTGTTTCAACCTCTAATCCAATGGGTAGCTAAAAGAGGGAGAGTGGAGTATGGTGCAGATAAAAAAACGGATATTGCAATTCGTGTGATTTCAGATCATATTCGGGCAATTGCTTTTACAATTGCTGATGGTCAGTTACCAAGTAACAATAAAGCGGGTTATGTGATCCGAAGAATTTTGAGGAGAGCAGTTAGGTATGGCTATACCTTCTTGGAGTTCAAGGAACCATTTCTACATGAATTACTAACTGTGTTGGTTGATCAGTTTGAAGACGTCTTTCCCGAATTAAAACAACAACAAGATTTCATTGCCAGGGTTATCAAAGAAGAGGAGATTTCCTTTTTGCGGACACTGGATAATGGACTGAAGAAGTTGGAGGCTATAAAAAGCAAAAACTCAAAAGAAATTGATGGCGCTACTGCTTTTGAACTCTACGACACTTATGGTTTCCCATTGGATCTAACTGAATTGATTGCAAGGGAGAATGAAATGATAGTTGACGCAGAGGGTTTTAGAAAGGAGATGGAGGTTCAAAAGAATAGATCCAAAAATGCAGGTAAGCAGTCTATGGGTGATTGGATGGTCATAAATGAAGGGGACAGTTCAACATTTGTCGGTTATGATCATTTTGAATCAAAAACTAACGTACTTCAATACCGAGAGATAAAACAAAAGGAAAAAACCCTTTACCAGGTTGTGCTTGAAGAAACCCCCTTTTATGCCGAAAGTGGAGGTCAGGTTGGAGATACCGGTTATTTACAATTTGGCGAAGAAAAAATTGAGGTATTGGATACAAAAAAAGAGAATGACCTCATTGTTCACTTCATTAAAAAGCTACCTAAGCAGATTGAAGTTGAAGTACATGCTGTAATTAATAAAAGAAAACGTCTTCTCACTGAAAACAATCATTCTGCGACGCACTTGTTGCATGCGGCATTGAGAAAAGTTTTGGGCAGCCATGTTCAGCAAAAAGGCTCCCTGGTCAATGACAGGATACTCCGATTTGATTTTTCTCATTTCTCTAAGGTTACCGATGAGGAGTTGGTGGAGATAGAGCGGATTACGAATCAAAAGATCAGGGAGAACATAGCTTTAGATGAAAAGCTGAACGTCCCGATTGAAAAGGCAAAGGAATTGGGAGCTATGGCTTTGTTTGGAGAAAAGTATGGAGAATTTGTTCGGGTAATCACGTTTGACCAAGAATACTCTGTGGAATTATGTGGAGGAACACATGTGGAAAGAACAGGAAATATTGGTCA
>JANQEC010000351.1 GCA_028278585.1 Cyclobacteriaceae bacterium
CTACCCATTCTAAATTCTCAAATGTTGTATATATCAACCCAAACTTCGTCCCCCAATTCTCGACTTGAAAAGGGCAAACCTCTATTGCACATGGTTTGAAATCGCCGAGATGTTTGAGTTGTTGATTGAAAGCCTGGTTGATTGCTTCATGGCCAATATTTCCTGTAACACCCATGTTGCTAAGCCAAGCTTCCTTGAATGCGCCATCGGGATTCCAGAGATATACTGCAATGAACTCCTTTCTAGGATTCCCATTTAATGATGGAATAAACGGTTGTGTTGCAAAGAACTGAAGCCCGGTGGTCGTCTTTCCTACCCACTTTGCATGGTAGTCATCAGGTACTATCCGAATTCGTTTTGGTCCGGGCCTCTCTTCAGGAAAAGAAATCTCAGTGACGATACTTGCTTGATTTGAATAAGGTTTTTCATCAATTGCGTCATCGCAAGAAAACAATAGAAAGATAATAAATAGAGATAAAGGCTTCCGGAATAAATCCATATTATGAGTATCCATTGACCTTCCAGAAATTTGGGGCCGGTCAGAAATAAAATGATAAAAAAGTAATGTCCATGTTCATAGGTTTATACTATACTTCAAAGGCTGGGAAAAAGACAACAAGAAGTCAGCGACTCAATTTGAGAAGCTTATCAAAGCCCTACTAACCGGCGATTCCGGTAGGGAGGAGGCGCCGGTGGGGAAATTGTGAGGGGGACTAATTTTATGAACTGAATTTTTATTTACATTAAGTTACGCCATCATTCCTTCCTTACTTTTTCTATTAAAGGAAAGTTGATGTGTATATGGACAAAGCTGTAAGTTGTTGATTTAGAAGGAGGGCGGAATATTCGAGAGGGATCGCTTAGATTTAAATAAAGTAATAATTTATCAAAATTACAAGGAGTAAGTTATGGGTATGGATAAGATTGTACAATACCAAGGTAACATCTTCACTCATGATGGGCAATGTCCAGGGCCTGATCAATTTCCGTTTAAACCTGTTATATCAGCACTTAAAGCAGTGAAGCCGAAATTGACCGTCATATATGGCTATCATGGAGATAAGAGTGGGAACTGGATCCGAAACTTCACGATTAATGAGAGAAAGAGAGTAGTTGAAATTATTAAAGAACAGAAGTTCACGAATGCTGAACTCGAACTGCGAGTCCAGCCAGGGCTGTGCGATATGGAAATTCGAAATGAAGTAGCTAGAAGAAATGTGTTATTTACATGGTGTGATAGTGATAAACGTGTAAAAAAAGTGATGGGAGGGAAGATGCCGAAAAAGGTATAGATGTCAGCTGGAACCAGTTGATACTTGTTATGGCTATTGAGGATCAAAGAATTTCTATACTAAAAAAACTAATTGGATTCATTTCTGATAGAAAATTTCAGCTCTTTTAGAACCAATAAATAAAATGTGTAAGGAATTCGGAAACAGTGGGTTTTATATTCAAAGACAACCATAGTAGATAAATTTTAACCCTGTTTGACCATGGGCTATCGCATTGCCAGTCGAAATGAAACCATACTTGAATTCCAGCTTTTCTTTAGTATCCTGAACCAATAAAATATCATTTTAAAATAAATCCAATAGGAGTTTTCAAATGGCTAAGGCTGTCAAAATCACCAAAGAAAGAAGGAACCTGTAGTTAAGAAGAAAAAGAAAGCAGGAAAGGCCGTGGGAAATAAGACTGTAAAGAAGGCTGGAAGGCCAGTTGCATAAAAGGCCAAGAAGAAAGTTGGCAGACCTGCAAGTAAGAAGATGAAGAAAAAAGTTGGAAGCCCTAAAGGAAATAAAGCTAGTAGAAAGCCTGGTGGTCCTGCAAAGCGAGTAAAGAAATCTAGCAAATTAATGATGTTTTCAATATCTTCAGACATGGATATCAAATACTGGTCTGAGTTCGTTGTGTATCTTAATAATAATGCGGGAAAGACATTCAGCGTGAAGACCGAAGGGGTGAACTGGTCGATTCATTTTTGAATGAGAAACTATGAACTAACATTTGAGTGGATTAACAAATACAAGCCAAACCCAAAGGGAAAACTTCATATCAAAAACAATAGGCTGGTGGTTCCTAGGGTAGGAGAATGAGATGGCGAATCCTGAGCACTTAATGATTTTGAAACAGGGGGGGAAGGTTTGGAATGAGTGGCGATTAAAGAATCAGGGTGTTAAGGCGGACCTCGTGGAAACCAAGTTAAAGAAAGCAGACCTCAGTGGAGCTGACCTCAGTGAATTTGACATCAGGGGAGCAAACCTCAGAGAAGTTGACCTCAGGGGGGCCAACCTCAGTGGAACTGACCTCATGAAGGTCGACCTCAGAAGAGCCAAACTCAGTAAAGCCAACCTTAGTAAAGCTAACCTTAATGTATTCGACCTCAGAGAAACCGACCTCAGCGAAACAGACCTCACCGAAACCGACCTCAGAGAAGCCAACCTGTATAAAGCTGACCTCAGAGAAGCAAATCTCTATAGAGCTCACCTCAGCCGAGCCAACCTCAGGGAAGCCTGTCTCCGAGGGGCTGTACTCCGTGAAGCCAACCTAAGTGAAAGCCGCCTCAGTGAAACAGACCTCAGAGAAGCCGACCTCAGAGAAGCCAATCTCAATAAAGCCGACCTTAGGATAGCTAACCTAAATAGAGCCCACCTCAGTGGAGCCAACCTCAGGGATACATGTCTCCGGGGAATCATTCTTCGTAAAGCCATCCTCATTCGAGCCGACCTCAGAGAAGCCGACCTTACTAAAGCCAATCTAACTGAAGCCAACCTCTCTAAAGCTGACCTTAGTAAAGCCCGCCTTCCTAATGTCGACCTTATTAAATCCGAACTCGTAAAAACTAATCTATGTGAATCCTCTATAGGAAATACTAAATTTGGAGATCAAGATTTAAGTCAAACTAAAAACCTTGACAAGGTTCATCACCATGGCCCATCAACCATAGGAATAGACTCAATCTATAAATCGAAAGGGATGATTCCTGAAGTGTTTCTTCGAAGCTGTGGCTTATCGCCATGGGAAATTGAGATGTGTCGTTTATATAATCCTGACCTTACTCCAAATGAAATATCAGAAATCATCTCAACTGAGCTATTCTCTAAACGAACTAAGAAATTCCCTTTTCATCGTGGCGTATTCATATCATATAGCCACTCGGATTCTGATTTTGTTGATAAGCTAAGAAACTGCCTTATGGATTCAGGTTTTGTCACAGTCTGGCTTGATAAGCATGACATGGAGGCGGGGGATATTCAGAAGCAAGTTCATCGGCAATTACGTATGCAGGACATTGTTCTTGTAGTCCTTTCAGAGAACTCAATTGAAAGCGATTGGGTTGAAAACGAATTGAGATTGGCGCGTAAAATCGAAAAGGAAGAGAAAAGGGACGCCCTTTGTCCTGTTTGTTTAGATAACAGTTGGAAAGAAAAAATGGATGATGTTTTATGGGGTCGGCTGGGGAAGAAATTTATTGTTGATTTTTCTGTCTGGAAAACAAAAAAGTTTGGAGGGCAGTTTACAAAGCTATTAAACGGAATATTGAAAAATTACGAGAAGAGGGCAGGTTTAAAAGATGGCGAATCATGAGCATGTAAAAATATTGAAGCAAGGAGTTAAGATTTGGAATAAGTGGAGATGGCAGCATCAAGAAA
This sequence comes from Cyclobacteriaceae bacterium, assembly GCA_028278585.1. GTDB lineage: Bacteria > Bacteroidota > Bacteroidia > Cytophagales > Cyclobacteriaceae > Ekhidna. The sequence continues at coordinate 3,651 of JANQEC010000351.1, forward strand.
TACGGCCAAATCTTAGTAAATCGTATTTAAGTGACTTTAAGCTCAGTGGAGCAAATCTGTGGGGAGTAAACCTTAGTGAAGCGAATCTTAGAGGTGCTGATCTTAGCAGAGCAGACCTTCGTGGAGCTGACCTTTGTGAGGCAAACCTTCAAGAAGCTAACTGTATAAACGTCCAACTTCATAATGCAAAACTCACTGGCGCTTATCTAATTGGAGTTAACCTTAAAGGAGTTGATTTAAGTGGAGCCAATGTAAGAGGTGCCGATTTGAGTGAAGTTGACTTGAGTGATACAGACTTGAGTAATACTAACCTCATTAGAGCCAACTTAAGTAATGCTATACTTAAAAATGCGCTCCTTAGTGAGTCAAATCTTAGTGAAGCTATTTTAAATGGGGCAAACCTTAGTAGAGCTAAGCTTTACGATGTAGATCTCAGCGGAGCCAACCTTAGTGAAGCTAATCTAAATGGGATTGACCTAAGGAATGTAAATTTTGCTAATGTTATAATTGCATATTCAAATTTTGCTAATCTTAATTTAGATCAGGCGAATAATTTAGAATCAGTACGACATGATGGTCCTTCCCCTATAGGAACTGACACAATTAATAGATCAAAAGGAAAAATTCCTGAAGTATTTCTTAATGGGTGTGGTTTATCTCCATGGGAAATTGAAATGTGTCGTTTATATAATCCAGACCTTACACCAAATGAGATATCAAATATAGTTTCAACAGATCTATTCTCAAAAAGAACGCAAAAATTCCCATTTCACCGAGGCGTTTTTATATCATATAACCACTCAGATTCAAAATTTGTTGATAAGCTTAGAGATTATTTGATGGACTCAGGAGTTGTGACAGTTTGGCTTGATAGGCATGATATGGAAGCTGGGGATCTACAAAAGCAGGTTCATCGTCAATTGCGTATACAAGATATTTTACTTATAGTCCTCTCTAAAAAATCAGTTGTAAGCGATTGGGTTGAGAGTGAGCTTAAATTAGCACGAAAAATTGAAAAGGAAGAAGGAAGAGATATTATATGTCCAGTATGTTTAGATGATAGCTGGAAAGATAAGATGGATGATGTATTATGGGGGCAACTTGGAAAGAAGCTTATAGTTGATTTTTCTGCTTGGAAAACTAAGAAGTTTGGAGAGCAGTTTAAAAAGCTACTAAACGGCATCATGAAGAATTACTAGAAAAGGGTTGGAGAAGAAGATGGCGAACCCTGAGCATGTGAAGATCTTGGAAAAGGGCATTGAGGTTTGGAATAAGTGGAGGGCTAAAAATCCGGATGTGAGACCGGATTTGAGTAAGTTTGATTTAAGAGGATACAACCTTAGACGGGCCAACCTTAATGAGGCTTATCTCAGCTATGCAGATATTAGTTACACCAGTTTAAGCGATTCAAATTTAAACAAGGCGAACCTAAATGGCATTAAGGCTATTGAAACTGATTTCATTTACGCATTCTCCAATGGCGCCAATTTTAATAATTCAAAT
>JANQEC010000371.1 GCA_028278585.1 Cyclobacteriaceae bacterium
AGTCTTTCGGATGCTCGTAAAATTGAGCCTGACTTCGAGATCGGTGAAGAGGTTGCTGAAGAAATTACACTAGAGGATTTCGGAAGAAGAGCTGTTATGACAGCACGTCAAACTTTGATTCAGAAGGTAAAGGATCTGGAAAAAGACATTTTATTCCAGAAGTACAAGGATCTGGTAAGTGAGATAATCAATGGTGAGGTATATCAAATTCTAAGCCGGGAAGTACTTCTGATTGATGGAGAGGGAAATGAAATATCAATACCAAAGAATGAGCAAATTCAAAAGGATAGATTTAGGAAAGGCGATCAGGTAAGGGCTATTGTTGACAGGGTGGAAATGGTGAATGGGAATCCAAAAATCATTTTATCAAGAACAAGCCCTGTATTTCTGGAGCGACTTTTTGAAAGCGAAGTGCCTGAAGTCTATGATGGGTTGATCACCATTAAGAAAGTGGTTCGCGAACCTGGAGAAAGAGCTAAAGTAGCTGTTGAATCATATGACGATAGAATTGATCCGGTTGGAGCATGTGTGGGTATGAAAGGGTCCCGAATACACAGTATTGTACGTGAATTGCAAAATGAAAATATAGATGTAATTAACTTCACGGATAACCTGGAGCTATACATCACCAGAGCCCTTAGTCCTGCTAAGATCACAAGTATTAAAATCAATGAGGAAGAAGGCAGGGTTGCAGTATATTTGAAACCAGATCAGGTGTCTTTGGCGATCGGAAAAGGTGGTCAAAATATCAAACTAGCCAGCAAGTTAGTAGGAATGGAGATCGATGTGTTCAGGGAGCTTGGCGAATTTGAAGAAGAGGATGTGGATCTGGACGAATTTGTAGATGAAATTGAAGATTGGGTGCTTGACTCTCTCAAAGGTATTGGGTTAGATACAGCTAAAAGTGTATTGGCTCTCACTACCTCTGAATTGGAGAGAAGGACTGATCTGGAAGAAGAGACAATACAAGACGTTTTGAAAATCCTTAAGCAGGAGTTCGAATAGTCGTATTTTTGAAAATCACAAAAAAAAGAGATATTTGAATATGTCGGAGGAAAAAACCATGAGGCTAAGTCAGGTGGCAAGA
>JANQEC010000392.1 GCA_028278585.1 Cyclobacteriaceae bacterium
TTAGGTCCTGTGCCACCCTGCTTGATGTAAATGAGTGCACTCGGTGGACGGATCCCGTCATTTGTCTGCTTGATGGTTTGATACAACCGGATGAAATAGTCTTCATTAAAAAGCTCCCGGATCTTAAGATGTTGATGTCCCTCCCAAAGCGCCTCCCTGTAACGCAATACCTCCTTAGGAGCCCCCTTTACAGATTCATCCTCACCTTTTTCGCTGTATGCCTGGTACAGCTCATCATCTGTGGTGAAAATATTTTCGATCTCACTGGATGCCTTCGCTTCCTGTAAACTGATGGAATTGATCAGGATTCCCTGGTTCGGAATTGCCACTGACCTGCCATGAAGCCTGCCTAGCGCTGATTTAGCATTTCCCAGTTGCTCCATGATTGCCACCGTTCGGTAAAGATCTTCGTGAATAGGAAGATCCGGAAGGTCATTCCACGGGGCATTTCGGTCAGGATTGATTCTGAATAGAGGTTCTTCCATGTTTTAGGTTTACTTTTAAGTAAACATTAAAAAAATGAATAATTGATGTTTACTCTAAAGTAGGCCTTTATTTTGAGGTTTACAAGTAAGTAAACATTAAAATTTTGATTTTTTAATGTTTACTTGAGAATGGGCATCAATTATAAGATGCTTCCTTCGTCAGCATGACAACCCCTGGTTACTTAAGAAATGTCATCCTGAGCAAAGTGAAGGATCTTAGTCTTCGAGAACTCCATCGGGCCGCAACAGGCTAAGCCTAAGGCTCTCAGACTGCAAAGTCCCAAATATCAGGCTGAAAGTTCCAACTAAATGTCATCCTGGACACCAGGAAGAATCATTTTGACATCCATTTAAAAGATTCTGAAATAAATTCAGAATGACTTTTTAACGCTTTTGTATCTTAGCGATCCCAAATTTTACGCATGCCAAAAACAGCAACTGCTCCGAAAAAGAAGACAAAACCAGCGATCAACTGGAAAGAAATAGCACGTAAGATGCTCATCTCCCGTGCCATGGATGATCTCGAGGAAAACACGCTGGTGCCAGAAAAAAAAGTACTTTATCAATTTTCTGCCAGAGGTCATGAATTAGGTCAGTTGATCCTTGCTGATTTATTGGATAAACCAAAAGATTCCGCAAGTGCCTACTACCGTTCACGACCATTAATGATCGGGTTAGGCTTGTCAGTAGAAGACGCACTTTCAGCTCCGTTGACACGATCCGGCGGATACAGCGACGGCCGGGACATCGGGGTGGTGTGCAACATGCCCGAATCAAAAAAAGGGTGTGTGGTTCTGCCAATGGCAGGAGATGTAGGCTCTCAATACACACCTGCTATCGGGTGGGCGCAGGCCATTGATTATTATGCAAAGACACTAAAAGACAAAAAATACAAAGATTCGATAGCTGCTATTCTTGGTGGTGACGGTTCTGTTGCTACAAACGGTTTCTGGTCTGCATTGACCATCGCCACAACACAAAACCTTCCTGTCCTTTTCTACATTGAGGACAATGGGTACGGAATTTCCGTAACCAGTGAATACCAAACACCAGGATCCAATATCGCGGACAACCTGGCATCCTTCAAAAACCTGGAGATCTGGCAAGGAAGTGGCACGGATCCGGAAGAAGCACATGAGTTACTAAAGGCCGGCACAGATCATGTCCGTTCAAGAAAAGGTCCTGCTATGGTTCGATTGACAGTACCACGTCTGAATGGCCATTCCTACCAGGACAACCAGGCGTACAAACCTGAGAAGCTGGTAAAAGAAGAAATCAAGAACGATCCGCTAACTGCCATTAAGAAATACCTATTGGACAATGGTGTATCCGGGAAATATTGGGATCACATGGAAATGGAAGCGAAAGAGGAAGTAGACAAAGCTGCCAAGTCCGCACTCAACAGGCCGGCTCCGGATACTGAAAAAACACAGCAATTTGTTTACTCCGAAGATGTAGTACAAGGGCTGGGGGGCTTGAGAAAATCGGGACACAAATTTCCAAAAAGCAGTGAAGAGCCCTCTCCTGATAAAAAGAGGATCAACATTGGTGAAGCAATTAATCTTGCATTGGATTACGAATTGAAAACCAACAAAAAACTCTTGGTATTCGGTGAAGATGTTGGGATGAAAGGAGGCGTGCATGCTGTAACCATGGGCTTACAAAGCAAACACGGTGCTGGCCGTGTGTTCGATACCAGCTTGTCTGAAGAAGGAATTATTGGTCGTGCGGTCGGTTTAGCTTATGCCGGGCTAATGCCAGTAGCAGAGATCCAGTTCCGAAAGTATGCAGACCCGGCTATGGAGCAATTGAACAACTGCGGCACCACACGATGGCGAACCGCGAATCGTTTTGCTGCTCCTATCGTGGTACGTATGCCCGGAGGGTTTGCCAAAGTTGGTGATCCCTGGCACTCGGTGACCAACGAGGTAATGTTTGCTCATGCCATTGGCTGGCAGGTGGCATTCCCCTCCAATGCTCAAGATGCTGTTGGCCTACTTCGATCTGCCATGCGTAGCGACAACCCGACCATGTTCTTCGAACACCGAAACCTCAACGATAACCGATACGCCCGTAGGCCTTATCCTGGAGATGAATTTGTAGTACCGTTCGGAAAAGCAAACCTCCTTAAGGAAGGAACCGACATTACCCTGGTAACCTGGGGTGCCATGTGTGAACGCTGTGAGGCAGCAGCAGAAGAGACGGGTATTTCCACAGATATCCTCGACCTACGAACCATCATGCCCTGGGACAAAGAAGCTGTTCTGGCTTCCATTCGAAAAACCAACCGCTGCCTGATCGTACACGAAGATGCAATGACAGCAGGATTCGGTGCAGAAATAGCTGCAGTACTGGCCTCCGAGGGATTCAATTACCTTGATGCCCCAGTAGAGCGATTAGCTATGCCCGACATTCCGCTCCCACATAATGTTGGATTAATGGAATCTGTGGTTCCTAGTGTGGAGAAGATTGCTGGGAAGATGCAGGAAATTGTGGGGTTTTGATCGATAGGTCAGAGTTGCTTACCTATTCATATTTAACTTAATTAAGGAGCTATGTTGGTTAACAACCTTCAGTGACTCTTTTCTCCCTCACACCAAAAATTCCTCCACTACCTCTACAAACGTTTGCATCTCTGCGGGCTTACCTACACTAACCCTGATGTGATCATACATGTCGGGCCATTTAGTGATCAGGATACCTCGCTCCCTCATTTTTGTCACTACATTTTTATCAAAGCGATCATGCTGCGTGTAGATGAAATTGGTTGAGGAACGATTGTATTTAACTCCCCATTCGTCGTAGGCGTCATAGACAATCTGCTTGCCCTCATTGTTTTTCTGCACGCACATTTGAATGAATTTCTGATCGTCTAATGTTGCGCCAGCAGCCACCAATGGTGCCCAGCCAGCCGAAAGCTCAAACCCAAGATGACGGTTTCGAAGTGCGGTAATGTTAGCGGAATTGGAAATGGCATAACCAATCCGCAAGCCTGCCAGCCCATACACCTTGGAAAAAGTTCTGCAAATAATCAGGTTAGGGAGTTCACTCACTAATGAAACCATACTGCCTTCTGGTCCTGCTTCTGAAAACTCAATGTAGGCCTCATCCACACAAACAAGTACGTTTTCTGGAACTGATCTGCAAAATGATTTCAGGTCTTCGGTTTGAACTTCAGTACCTGTTGGATTATTAGGATTGCACACAAAGACCAGGGTCGTCTTATTCGTTATTGCTTTAGATAATCGATCAAAATCAAACCTGTTGTTATTGTCCAGGTCCACTTTTTTAATGGTAGCACCCACTCGTTCTCCAAACTGGATCATAGTTGGGAAGGTCGGATAAGCCGTCAGGATCTCACCTTTTTGTAATCCCACATGCTGGCCCAATAAACTTAATACCTCAGTAGACCCGGCCGTGATCAATAGGTTCTCTGACTTCACTGAATGAAGTTTTGCCAGCTTTTCTTTCAGCTTCACAATGTAATCATCGGGATAGCGGTTGGCATTCTTTATCGCTTCACTTACAGCCTCAGTCGCCGAGACAGAAGGACCGTATGGGTTTTCATTCCAATTGAGCAGAATGGGTGACCCTGCAATTTTTCTCTCACGAATGCCTGAAGCACACCCGTAAGCTCCGGTTGTTCCTGCCACTAACATCGCAGCTGATGCCAATAAGCTCTGTTGGATCCATTCTCTTCGATTGATTGCCATTGTGATAAATTTTAAGACCCATTAAGTTAGATCAAAAGATGCTGAAACAAATTCAACATGACTTTCTATTTTTGACCTCAATGAAAAAAGTATACTACCTATCTACCTGCACTACCTGCAAAAGGATCATGGACGAATTAGGACATTTGATTGCAGGTTTTGAAAAACAAGACATCAAGACTGAACATATGACACTTGATCAGGTTGATCAGATGAAGGCATTGAGTGGAACGTATGAATCACTTTTTTCCAGAAAAGCAATGAAATTCAGATCGATGGGATTAGGCGATAAAAACCTGTCCGAAGATGACTACCGTCAACTTATTCATGAGGAATACACATTTTTGAAACGACCTGTATTTATTGTAAATGACCAAATCTTCATTGGAAATAGCAAAAAAGTCATTGAGACGCTCGCCCAAAGCCTGAGCTAAGAACCAACGCTTCCTAATTATTTTCATGTTTCTTGAAACTTTTTTTAAAAATGGAGTATCTATTTTATAAAGATCACATTTTAGACTTTTATATTTAAGTCACATTGTAGACTTAAATAGTTTGATCATGAGTAAAGTTTCAATAGGTGAATTCGAAGAAATTGTCATGTTGACGGTAGCTGTCCTCTATAAGGATGCCTATGGAGTGGCCATTAAAAAAGATCTGGAGAAGCGTTCAAAACGAAATGTGAGTCTTGGAGCAATGCGAACAGCGCTGAAACGTCTTGAGAAGAAAGGGTTTCTGACTTCCGAGTTTGGTGAGGTAACAGCAGTTCGTGGCGGGAAGCGAAAACGGTATTTTAAAGTAACCCCTTATGGAAAGAAGGTTTTGGAACAAGTAATGGAAACACGAAAAAGACTTTGGGACGCCATCCCGGAATTGGCACTTGATATTTAGATGGCATATCCACGAGACATAGTCCCACCAAAACAGCTGATTCGTTTTTTCAGATGGTTTTGTGATCCCGAGCTGGTAGAAGACCTGGAAGGAGACATGATTGAGCTGTTTGAAGAACGGTCAAGGGCCAGCTCATCTCGAGCCAAAACACTTTTAGCCTGGGAAATACTCTTACTATTTCGACCTGGCATTATCAGAAATTTTGAAGGAAACAAAAACTTAAATAACTACGGAATGATTAAGAATTACCTCAAATCCGCTTGGAGAAGCTTTATGAAATACAAAACCTTCTCCGCAATAAACATTTTTAGCCTGACGATAGGAATGGCCGCCTGCATGGTAATATTTCTTTTTGTGAAAGACGAACGATCGTTTGACGCTTTTCATGAAAAAAAGGACAAGATTTACCGACTTTGTGAAGTTCAAAGTTTTCCAGGCACCAATACTCAGAATGTAGCTTTAACCATGGGTGGAATGGGCCCAACCATGGCTACTGAATTTCCTGAGATTGAATCATTCACACGCTTTTGGAACTGGGGAGATCAATTGCTTGAGCTCGGAGAAAAGAAGATAACCATAGAAAGAGTTGCTGGCGTAGATAGCAGCTTCTTTGAAATCTTTGATTATCCCTTAATCCTAGGAGATCCGGGTGAGGTAGTGGATGAGCCTCTTGATGCGGTTGTTTCAGAAGAGGTGGCTATGAAGCTCTTCAACAAAATGGAAGTAGTTGGAGAAACTTTTGTACTTGATGGTGATCAATGCATCATCAGGGGTGTGATGGAAAATGTTCCGGAAAATTCACATCTGCAATTCAATATCCTACTTAATATCAAATCTGCTGCACTGGATAATCCGGACTTTGACAGTCAGTTTGGGGGGAATTTTCTAAATACCTATTTCGTCCTCAATGAGGGAGCAGATTTGGAAAACATGGCTGAACGATATCCTGACTATCTAAGTAGGAATACAGGAAGAGAAGACGTAAATGAACGTTACAAACTCTATCTCCAACCCTTAAATGAGGTACACCTTGCTTCTATGGACATTGAGCATGATTACAACAACCATAGAAAGTTCAATGGCACGTACATTGATGTCTTCATTTTAGTTGGCATATTCATTCTGATCATTGCATCACTCAATTTCATGAATCTAACAACAGCAAGAGCCAGTAATCGTGCAAAGGAAGTAGGCATAAGAAAAACAATCGGGGCAATTAAAGGTCAGCTGTTCAATCAATTTATTTTGGAATCGATCATGCTTTCCCTTATGGCATTAATTTTTGCAATAGGCTTAACACTTATCGCACTTCCTTTCTTAAATGCACTAATCGAGAGGCAATTGACACTCATTTCCATCTTTTCTGATCCCCTGTTGATTCTTATTATACTTTCTATCTCCCTGATTCTTGGAATCCTCGCCGGTATTTACCCCTCGCTCTATTTGTCATCTTTCAGGCCGGTCATTGTATTGAAGGGTTTCAAATCCTACGAAAAGAAGTCCTTATTCCGAAGTTCATTGATCATCATTCAGTTCAGTCTCGCCCTGGGAATGATCATAGCGACACTGGTAGTGATTCAACAGTTGACTTTTATGAAAAATAAGGACATTGGTTTTACCACAGATCACATTTTATTACTCGACATGAATCAACAAACGCGTGAGAAATACGATGAGCTAAAACAGGCGCTACTAAATGAGTCCAATATTCTGGGAGTAACAGGTTCAGGGCAGCGGCTGGGCAATAATCTTCATCAGTGGGGATATAAGGTAATGTATGATACAGGTGTTGTAAGTGTGACTCCATCAAACGTTTTTGTCGATCATGACTACCTGGATGTATATGGAATCAAGCTTATTAAAGGACGCACTTTTTCCAAGGAGTTTGCTACAGACGATGGGTTGGCATTTATTATCAATGAGTCCTTTGCGAAGGAACTCGGATTTGAGGATCCTATTGGTCAGAAAGCCGGACATAGTTGGTACCCCAATGACTCTCTTGGAACCATTATTGGTGTCACCGAAGACTTTAATTTCAATTCACTTCATTACAAGGTCAACACGCTTTCGATGGTTGTTCATACAGACTGGGGATATAGTGAAATGTCGATCAAACTGAATGGCGAAAACATCGAACAAGGAGTGAAAGATGTGGAACGAATATATGATCAATTTGTCACCGATTATCCCATCGATTACAAATTCTTAGACAGCCACTTTGAGGAACTATACAAATCGGATGTACAAATGGGATCAGTAATTTCAATTATTGCAGCATTATCAATATTTATTGGTTGTATGGGGTTATTTGGATTGGCTTCCATTTCTATCCAACGAAGAATCAAAGAAGTAGGAATCAGGAAGGTGATGGGTGCAAGTGCCAAAGAGTTGGTAGCACTGCTATCAAAAAATTTTACTGTGATGATCTTGATTTCTTTTGTGATCGCAACTCCTATCACTTACTTATTCATATCTGATTGGCTGGAAAATTTTGCCTTCCGAATCCAAATTGATCCCTTGATATTTTTAGCCGGAGGCATGATAGCGCTCTTTATTGCCTTGATTACCATTAGTTTTCATGTAATAAAAGCTGCAAATGCTAATCCTGTTAAATCATTGAAGTACGAGTAATTTTTTCAGGCAGCTACTATAAGTAGCTGCCTGATTCTACCTAGACTTTTTTCTTACTGTGCTGCAAAACACTTTGAATAAGCCACTTTCCGTCAATTTTTGAAAAAGACATGTAATAGACATAATAAACCACATCATCCTGAGCAATAACCTTTGCAGAGGCTACAATATCATCAGCGATATCGATATTCTTTACAACCAATTTGCGGTCCCT
>JANQEC010000002.1 GCA_028278585.1 Cyclobacteriaceae bacterium
TCTTGCAGGTATTTATCCAGCGAAGCTGTTTCACGATTGGTAACCTGTTTTGTAATTTTTAGCTGCCTCATTTTTTTTCTCAGTAATTTGTTCTATAGCGTGATGTTTTACGAATAATCAATTACAGGGTTACAATTAGTCTTGTTTTTTTGGAGGTCTCGGTAAAAGAACTTTACGAGATAGTTTCAATTTACCGGTTTTACTGTCAATACCGATTAATTTTACTTCTACTTCATCTCCAACCTTGAATACTTTTTCTACATTCTCAGTACGTTTCCAGTCAATCTCGGAGATGTGAAGCAATCCGTCTTTACCCGGAAGGATTTCGATGAATGCACCGAAAGCTGCAATGTTTTTAACTGTGCCCAGGTATACTTCTCCGACCTCTGGTACGGCTACAATTTGTTTAATACGTCTCTTGGCATCTTCAATCTCCTCTTTATTGCTGGATACTACATCAATTACCCCCATATTATCCACTTCTTCGATAACAATGGTGGTATTTGTAGCCTCCTGAATTTCCTGAATGATTTTTCCGCCTGGGCCTATCACAGCTCCAATAAACTCTTTAGGAATAATGATTTTCTCAATTCTGGGAACATGAGGTTTATAATCTTCACGCGGAGTGGCAATGGTTTTTTCCATCTCACTCAAAATATGAAGACGTCCCTGACGAGCTTGCTCCAAAGCTTCTTCCAATACCTGATAAGAAAGACCATCCACTTTGATATCCATCTGACAAGCCGTAATACCATCCCGGGTTCCGGTTACTTTAAAGTCCATGTCTCCAAGATGATCTTCATCGCCCAGAATGTCAGAAAGAATAGCATACTTTCCACTTTCTGCATCACTGATCATTCCCATAGCAATTCCTGAAACAGATTTGGTAATTTTTACTCCGGCATCCATCAATGCAAGTGTCCCACCACAAACAGAAGCCATTGATGATGATCCGTTTGATTCCAGAATGTCTGATACAACACGGATCGTATATGGATTTTCTGTTCCGTTAGGAATGACTTGTTTAAGTGCCCGCATGGCTAAGTTCCCATGTCCGATCTCACGACGACTGGTACTACGTACCGGACGAGCTTCACCAGTTGAAAATGAAGGGAAATTATAGTGTAATAAGAAGTTGCTTTTTCCTTCAATGATCGCACCATCAATGGTTTGCTCATCCATTTTTGAGCCTAAAGTAACAGTTACGAGGGACTGAGTTTCTCCACGAGTAAAGATTGCCGAACCGTGGGAAGCTGGTAAATAGTCAACTTCGCACCAAATAGGTCGTACTTCATTCAATGCACGGCCATCCAAACGTTTTTTTGTATCTAATACACAGTTCCGAACAGCTTCTTTTTCTACGTCATGAAAATAACGGCCAATCATAAAGTCTTTTTCTTCGGCTTCTTCTTCCGGTAAGGAGTCAATAAATTCTTGCTTGATCTCACCAAATAATTCGGCACGTTTATGTTTATCGGCTAAACCCATCTCCGCAACTTTATAGGCTTTGTCATAGGTTGCTTTTCTGACTTGCTCTTTTAGTTCTTCGTCATTGGCTTCATGACAATAATCACGTTTGGTTTTGGCTTTTTCAACTGCTGCAGCTAATTCAATTTGTGCCTGACATTGAACTTTAATGGCTTCATGGGCTTTTTTAATGGCCTCCAGCATTACCGCTTCGGATACTTCTTTCATTTCACCTTCTACCATCATAATATTGTCCATGGTAGCGGCAACAATCATATCCAGATCAGCACGTTCGATATCAGGAATCGACGGATTAATAACAATTTCTCCATCAATACGGGCAACGCGGACTTCAGAAATCGGCCCGTTAAATGGAATATCCGATACTGCCAAAGCAGAAGAAGCAGCAAGTGCAGCCAAGGCATCAGGAG
>JANQEC010000039.1 GCA_028278585.1 Cyclobacteriaceae bacterium
CAATAATAATGACCAAAGTCTGCTTTCTTCTTGATGAATATCACATGGATGGTGACAGGTCAGTTTTAAATTGATTCGGTAAAATTCAGTAAGATGATAAAAAATCAGAAATCGTTGGATACGACAGTTTACGAACAAGAGCTCCAGAAACTCCATGAGCAATTGGTGTATCTCCAGGAATGGGTGAAGAAAGAAGGGTTGAAAGTGGCTGTGGTTTTTGAAGGCAGGGATGCCGCTGGAAAAGGGGGAGTTATCAAAAGAATCACAGAGCCACTCAATCCGAGAGTTTGTAAGGTGGTTGCCCTTGGTGTGCCCACCGAGCGAGAAAAGACGCAATGGTATTTTCAACGATACGTTCCTTATCTGCCAGCCGCCGGGGAAATTGTATTGTTTGATCGAAGCTGGTACAATAGGGCAGGTGTGGAGAAAGTAATGGGTTTTTGTACAGATGATGAATACGAAGAATTCTTAAGATCATGCCCGGAGTTTGAACGAATGCTTATTCGTTCCGGGATTATCTTAATCAAATATTGGTTTTCGGTGAGCGATGAAAACCAGGAAAAACGGTTTAAAGAGCGCATTACCAATCCGTTGAAAAGATGGAAATTTAGCAGAATGGATCTTGAGTCAAGGGAAAAATGGCTGGAATACTCCAAAGCGAAAGATGTTATGTTTGAGTATACGGATACGGAAGATAGTCCCTGGTATGTTGTTCACGGTGACGACAAGAAAAGAGCAAGACTCAACTGTATTTCACATTTCTTAAGTAAGATTGATTATGAGCCAACAGCATATGATGATATTGAACTGAACCCAATAGATAAAGGAGACCATGTCCGACCTTCTGTAGGTTTTCAGAAGTATGTTCCTAATGTTTTCTAAATGCTTTAATCGAAAGGCATCTTGAAGGTAAGTACCGGGATCGTTGATCTGTTCGCCAGATCTTCAGCTCTGCTTCCTCCAAAAATATGCGCCAACCCGGTTTTTCCATGTGTTCCTATTATGATCAGACCTGACCCAACCTTCTCTGCGAATTCTACGATCCCTTCATCCGGATAATCTCCTTCAATACTGTTGAGTGTAGTGTTTTCAAAGTGATTTCTGGACGCAAAGGCTTTCAGCTGATCCTGAACTGCATCTTCAGATAGGAAATTATGAGGAGTTTTCACCTTCACAATGTGCATGTTAAGTCCAAGCATTTCCTGGACATCTTTTGCCCTATATGCTACCCAGTTCTGATCTTCAGAAAGGTCCGAAGCAAATACGATATTTTTCATATCAGCGATTTTTGCAGGGCCTTTTACGGTAATAACCGGACATTCAGAATAGCGAATAACCCGCTCTGCATTAGAACCAAGAAATATTTCGGAAAGACCTGAGGCTCCATGAGATCCAATCACAATCCAATTTGCTTTCTCTTCTACAATCTCTTTGGCCATTTTTTCATATGGATGTCCATGTTTCATTCGGATTTTAACCTCCTGTCCTGCCTCTTGTACACGCTCGGACCATTCCACCAATCGATTATGTGCCCCTTCAATGAATTTGGCATTCAATAACTGATCTGGATGATCCAGGTCCATTTCGCCCATCACGCTAAACGAATAGCTAGGCAATTCCAAAACATGAAGCAATATGATTTCTCCTTTAACTATTTTGTTAAAATCAATCGCAAAATCAAGTGCATGCGATGATATATCAGAAAAATCGACGGGTACGATTATCTTTTTCATACGGCTAGTAATTCAATTTTTTGATATTCAGCTTTTCCTGTGACATCCTTAAAGCTGGACAATTCAATGTTTTTGGCTTTTTTATCCAGTTTAAAGGTCCAGGCAGGGACCTTCAAGTGATTGACTGTATCCTCGGTCATGCTTCCGGATAACCAGTGGGAAATCCCTCTTCTGGAGTGAGTGGCCATAGCCACCATGTCAGCTTCAAGTTCTTCGACTTGCTCCAAAATACCGTCTGATGGGAATACATTTTTGACTATAGTGAAACTTGCATCCCTAAATCCATATTTCTTGAGTAATTCGTCAAACTCTTTAGTCACTGTTTCAGTGTTTTCAATGTTGTGTGGTGTTTTTACCCAAAGAAATTCCATTTGTGCCGAGAACAATTTCTGGAGTTTGGCCAGATTATTCATGAATTCGTCCTGGATTTCTGTCAGGTCGATTGGAACGAGAATCTTCTTTATAGAATCAAAGGATGTTTTTGATGGAACGGAAATTACAGGACAATTGGCCCAACGAACGATTTTTTCCGTGTGAGAGCCAATCAGAAACTCGGTCCATCCTGAGGAACCTTTTGTTCCCATGATCACCAAACCAATGTTTTGTTCCTTGATTGTATCCTTCACTGCCTCTAAGAGGTGCAGGCTAGTTGTTTGGGTACTAATTGCTGCATCTGTTTTCAAATCTTCAACAAATTCTTTCAGGTTGTTTTCCACGGCAGTTTGAACATCATTTATCATTTGCTGAAGGTTAAGTCCCGTTGCATGTGGGAAATCGCTGTAATAATTGAAGTGAATACTATGTAAGAACAGGATCTCCGCATTGGATCTTTCGGCAAGATCAACAGCAAATTCAGCAGCAAGTTTACTGACATCGGAAAAATCGATTGGTACTAATATCTTTTTCATGGCTCTTGTATTTGTTTTCAAAGCTATGCGCCATTCGAACCTTTGATAATGATAAATGATGTTTTGACGAATGATTAAAATCACCCCTGATTAAAATCATTTTCGGATACAATTCCGATCATTCCTGAAGTGATGGGGTGTTGATAGATTTAGTTCAAACCTTAGAAATCATGGAAAAAATTAAAACAGTTGAAAAACTCATATCTGAGTTTGTCGATACAAAAAGTAATCCTTCGAAGGTGTTGGAGATCATGAGAAAGGTAGATATTCCGCGAGAGGAACTGGAAAAGTATTACTCATGGGACGATGAGAATTACGCTCGCAATGTCCTGGCAAGAAATGATGAGTTTGAACTATTACTTATCTGTTGGGAGCAGGGACAAAGTTCGCCGATACATGACTTTAATTCACAGGAAGCATGGATACATCCTGTTCTTGGATGGATAAAAGAAGAGCGTTTTAAAATCAATCCGGATGATGTGAAATTAGAGCGGGTTAGCTCTGTTCTTTTAGGCACTGATGAATACTCCTATATGAACCATGTAGATATCCATAGGTACTCGAATGCGAACAAAGGAAGGTCTGTGAGTTTGAACGTGTATTCCAAACCTGTGACAGAATGGAGAGTTTATGATGAAGAAACTTCCAACTCAGTTGTCAAAAAAACCTGGGAGAATAAGAACTTCAATCTTCTGGTGCAAGGCACTTCTGGTTGATTGGGTTATTGATCCGTGTCGTATGGAAGTACATCTTTGATAGTGATAATTCCAATCAGGTGACTTCCCTGAACAACAGGCAAACATCCATACTCTAGTTTTTTCATTAGTTGAATGGCTTTTGAAATCTCAGTTTCTGGTTGAACGGTGATGACCTCTTTTGACATGATATCACATACAAGAAGATCCTGATCAATTGCTTTCATTTCGCGATAGCGATTCATGTGTGTCCATGTGAGTAATCCGCAAAGATCCCCGACACTGTTTTCGACCGGTACATGATGTATTTTTTTCCAATGCATAATGCTGGTTGCCAACTCAGCCAAATCATTTTCATTCACTACAAAGAGTCTCGTCGACATAATATGACCCACCTGGTGGGCTGCTTCGATGGGCTTAAAATTTTCTATCATCGACCATTCATGTACCGGTAGACCTGTCTGCTGATTTTCAAAAATACCCTTGGTAATGGTTATTAAAGCATCATCTTGTTTGATGGATTTTCTGAGATTACGATAGTTCTTGACCAGCCATTTAGATGCAGTGGTGCCCGTGGTACGTTTTTCAATAATGTTCAAAAGCCTTTCGATATCCTCTTTTGCTACGGACATTTTTTCAAGGCCTGAGTAAGCAATGGGTAACAACTCTTTTGTGATCAGTTCTGGTACGGGTATCTGCCGTCCGCTCCAATGGAGCGATGAATCTCTGCCGGTACGAGCAGCTTTAATGAAATTAGCTTTCGCATCTCGGAAATCGAGCTGGCTAGCCACGTCATCGAATTCGGATGGTCGGCCTTTCATTAAACCAACCCAAAAAGCAAAATTGGCCATTTCATCTATAATTGTTGGCCCGGAAGGTATGTACCGGTTTTCAATTCTTAGATGTGGTTTTCCAGCTCCAACACCGTAACATGCCCGGTTCCACCTATAAATGGTTCCGTTATGCAAGTTGAGCGCTTGTAATTTTGGTATTCTACCTTCCTCCAACTCAGCCAATGAGTCATTTTCAATCTCTTTTGCCAGGATTACTTTGTAAATGGCCACATCATTTTTAAAGATATCCGCAGCTGTTCCCTCAGCCCAATGATTACCCAGTGTCACTCTTGCTTGCTGATCCTTTAATGCATGGGTGGTAGTTCTGGTGTCAATGCTTTGCTGGAAAAGGGCAATCCGGGTTTCACTCCAAAGCTCTCGTCCTAAAAGTAGCGGAGAGTTGGTGCAGATGCTAAGCACGGGACCAGCAATGACCTGTGCCCAATTATAACTGGAAATGAAATCAAAAGACGGGATTTGAAGATGCATCTGAAAACTGGTGTTGCACGCTTCAAAAAGGACCGAATCATGTGTGATCGAAAGTTCATCTACACCGCTCAGGTTTAATTCAAAATCGCCACCCCTGAGCTCTTTGGTTACATCATTGATATTCCAATACCGGGGGTTAGGGGTCATGTAGTCAAAAGCAATTTCATTTTTACTGATGGATGGTAAAATACCAGTGAGGACTACCTTACAATTGCGTTTTGAAGCGACAGATTTAGCCTTTTCCAATAGCATCGTAAGCTGATCTTTTACTTCAGAAAAACACTTTTCTTTCAACTCTACCGGATCCAGATTTATCTCCAGGTTGTATCGTGCAAGTTCCGTCGTAAAATGTGGGTCATCGATATCTTCAAGGAGTTGCTCGGCATTTTTGGAAGGGCGCCAGGTATCTGTAACCAGACAAAATTCTTGCTCTGAGCCAATCCGAATGACATCATTTTCGATTAAGTCCTGATCGATCATCAATTCTAATGCTTTGATGTCGTTCAGCAAATGTTTAATGAACCTTGCACGAATTTCTTTATTCGTGATTCGATTTACTTTGTGGTCACCCATAATTAGACGGACTGATCGAATTAGCTGCTTGTCAAATTTGAGATTATATGAACGTTCATTTAATGAGATTCTCCATGAAGCCTGATGAGATTAATCAGGCGAGAATCTTGATTTTGAAAGCGCATTTTAACAAATGTGATACACTAAGGACTTCTTTTTCTTGTATGAAGTTTAGGTCATTTATGTAAGTGCTAACTAAAATAAATACAAAAAAAAAGTAATAAAATACAATAAACTGCCTTCAGTTCACTATATTAGTTGTCCGTTTCACCAAACGCTTGTATATCGCAAAAGTCACCACGATGAGAGAGAAAAGACTCCGCTTTAGTGCATCCCGGACAGCCTCATGGCTAATAATGCTATTTGTATTGTTTTCCTGTACGCAGGATGACGCACCTGAAGTATTAGACACAGATGGTGATGGAATAGAAGATTCAGTTGACAATTGCCCTCTTGTGGCGAATGAAGATCAAGTTGATTCTGATGGTGATGGAGTAGGAGATGCATGTGAATCCGATTTTGATGGGGATGGAATTATTGATTCACTTGACAATTGCCCTGAAACGGAAAACCCAGACCAGGAAGATGCTGACAACGATGGAATAGGAGATGCTTGTGAGGCAGACACTGATGGAGATGGTGTTATTGACGATATTGATAATTGTCCTGAAGTAGCGAATCCGGATCAGAAAGATTCAGACGAAGACGGACTGGGAGACGCATGTGACGAAACTACAGTTGCCCAGGATCAAGCAAATATTCAACGCTCCTTTGATTCTGTTATCGATTGTGTTGAATCTCTTATTGATGGAGCAGCTGTCGATGTAGTATTGAGAGATTTCTTAGGACTTATAGATGGTGATACAGTCAATATTGAATGGTTGGAAGACCTGGTCTCCGGATTAGAAACCGCAGTGGATCTTGGAGAAATAGATAATAGAATAGATATCAATTCCATATCTGCAACCTATTCTTATGATCATGGAACCGAAACATGGGCCAAAACAGAAGATCAAACGGAAAGGATCGTATTAAATTTCCCATCCACGCCAACAACGGAAACAAACAATAGTAGCCTCGTAATTGAAAATTATTCTGACCAACTGGTGATGATGAGTGAAAGTGATTTTTACTTACCTACCACTGCCTCAGTATCATTGACTGTTGATGGGGTTAAGATTGTTGGTGTTGATCTGAATGAGGTACAGTATTTAACAGATATCGATATTCCTATACCTGAAGCGATTGACATAAGCGTGTATCTTAATCCTTATACTTTATCTGTGGTTTTGGATAAAGGGGAAATGAATGAATATGCGTTAAATCTTGATTTTGAAGATGACTTCTCCACATGCAATTTTGGAGTCGATGCTTCAGTAAAATTTGAACACAATGATTTTTCAAATCTTGAACTTAGCGATATCTTAAATGCTGAAATTGCGATTCATATAAATGATTTGACTGTCCAATCCCTGGAAGGGATAGCGGAGATTCTTCAAATTACAGATCCGACTGAAAGTCAAATCAATGCCTTTGTGGATGTCGACGTGCTGTTTAATGAAATCAAAATTGCCGATTTAGAATACGACGAGGCAAACGAAACAATTCGCATTGTTTACAAAGATGAATCATCTGAAGATTCTGCTAACTATTATGAGAGCTTGCTAACGGATCTTGAAAACTTACTGTCTGAGTTTTTGGGCAATGATGAATAAGCAGATCTGGCTTCTTAAAAATCTTTCTTCGATGACTTCCTGACCAACATCAGCATCGGGCCAAAAACCCATAGCAAAAGCATTATAAATGCAACCACAAGTCCTTGTCCTGTGCCGAAAAATTTTTGAAAAAGAGCACCTGTATATCCAAGAAGTGCGGATATGTCCAACTTCAAAAGGATCATGATCCTGGAAAGATCAATCGGGTTGAAGAAACTTGCAAATAAAGTGAAGGTATCAAGCGGATAATCATCGAAGACAATAAGTGATATAAGAAAGACCCCGTCGTAAATGACAGCAAAGAACAGCCACATAAGAATGGCATAACCAAAGCCCTTAATCTTGTTGCTGTTCAGAAGTCCTATGTAAATAGATAGTCCGGAGAAAATGAAGGTCAGGAAAGTGCCGGAGACAAGAAGTGCGGTAAAATCCCAGATTTGAGAGGATTGTGTTATTCCGTAAATAGCAAACGGGATCCCCAGTCCAACAACCAGGCTGAGCGAAAGCGAAAGCGCTACCCCAAGGTATTGCCCGAGGAAAATGGTTCTTCTTCGTATGGGTTGTGCAAGAAGCAGCTCGGTAAACTCGCGTGAATTATAGAAATACATGATTCCGAAGATCGTACCGATCATTGGCGTAAGTACGACTACAATGTTCATCAATGTAATGACTGCTTTAGATAGGTTTTCGTTTAGAAATAAAAGGACAAAACCCAAAACCAGGTAAAAAGCCAGGTATACATAGCTCCATCTACTACGGATGAGATCAGAAAAGCTATATTTCAGTACTTTCAGTATCATTCGAGTAAGGAGGCTATTGAATGTTCAAGATCTTTTTCTCCTGTTTTCTCAGCCAGGTCTCCAAGCGATCCACGGAAATGAATATGTCCCTCCAAAAGGAAGATAATTTCATCAGCCAGTGATTCTACCAGGCTAAGAATATGGGTTGTGATCAGTATGATCTTACCCGCTGCTTTTTCTTTTTCAATGAGATCTTTTAACCGTATTAGTGATACCGGGTCCAATCCAGCAGTTGGTTCGTCAAGGATGAGAATGGGACAATCAAACATAAAAGTCAGTACGATGTTGACCTTTTGACGTGTTCCTCCGGATAGATTACCCAATTTTTTATCCAGAAACTTCTCCAATCCTAGTAGTTCTATCAGCTCCTCTTCCCTTGAGGGCATGTTTCGCAGGTCTTTGATCATCTTGATCAGCTCATTCACCGTGAGGTTATCAGGAAATCTTGCGATCTGCGGCAAGTAGCTAATTGCTTTCCGATAGTCCCATGTTTTAAGTACTTTATTATCGTGCACTACCACCTCACCTTTTTGGGGAAGGACCATACCTAGTATGATTTTCAGGATGGTCGTTTTGCCAGAACCATTCGGTCCAAGGACAGCAAACGTGCCACCATTTTCTATCGCAAAACTGATGTCATCCAACACGGTTAGTTTGCCAAATCGCTTGGTGATATGTTCGAGCTGGATCACTGGAACGAGAACGTTGAGGGTTGATTATCAATTAGGTCATCTGGTGTGAAAACGGGGGAGACCTTCTCAGAAAAATTTATGATGTCAACGAACAGGCTTCTTAGCAAAATGATTGTTTCCGGAGTATTATTGACGATGTAAGAAAACAGCTTGACGGGTCGATAGGGCACATCACCGATCCCATCTTTATCCAGATCATAACCCGTATAGTCGCTCCAGTAGTTGCCATTAAAACTATTGTCGTTCATTTTGGAATTATAGGATACATCAAAAGAATTACCAATGAAATTGTTTTGATAAAACTTATTTGTATAGCAGCCGCCGGAAACTTTGATAGCCCAACCGTTCTGCTCGAACAGATTTCCAGTATAATTTATCCTGGTCGATCCATCGATGAAGATCCCAATGGTATTTTCTGTAAATGAGTTGTCGATCACTTCAGCATCGTAAATCTCTTTTAGAAGTAAACCGTAGGATGCTGTTCCCCAGTTATGGGTGAACCTGTTATTTTGCATGATAATGAACTTGGAAAACATGACCGCTACTCCAGCGCCATTGTTTTCAAAAATGTTGTCAACATATTCATCATGGTTTGAAAACATGAAATGCAAACCATACCTAATGTTGTTGTGTGTGTAATTCTTGCTGATCTTACTCTCGTCCACAAATTCAAGGTAGATACCATCTCTCAGACCATAAACCTCATTATGTTCAACAATTATGTTTGTACAGTGCCACAGATGAATACCATTTCCCGAATCATCTTCTCTTTTCGAAACACCATATACTCTGTTATTAACAACAGTTCCATTTTTTGACTTTTCAAGGAGTATTCCAAAGAAAGGATCAACAATCTCAAGGTTTGATAATGTGAAGTAGCTGGAGCGAAAAACATAGATGGCAGCAAAATCTTTCGTATAACTCCTGCCTGAGTTAATGATCTTGAAACCGGATACAGCTACGCTATCTGAAAGTATTTTCAACACATACCCGGTGCCAAGACCATCCAGAACCGCTCCGTCTTCACCAAGCAGAACAACAGGTTTTCTTAACTCTATATCCTCACATACATAAACCCCTTTTTGTACGCGTACCGTATCTGAAGGTGCAGCCCGTTCAACAGCTTCTTCAATGGTCTGTATTGAACACGTTGCACAAACATCCCATACGCTGGTATTTCCCCTGTGTGATACAAGGAGTAGCAATATTGATACGATGGTTAGGCGCATGCTTTTAAAACTAAATGGAATATCTAAGGCCAGCAGTAATTGTATGCTGCTCGTCCATTTGTATTCCTTTTACGTCCTGAAAAATAGGTAAACCGTATTCAAAACCTATTTTGAAATCCCGAAAGAATGCCTTTTCTCCGAAAGAAAAATTTGTTCCTAAGTAGGATCTGATCCTTGAGTATCCTGAATTTCTGGTATTGGCAAGTGGGGCCATCATCGGATTCAGTTCCTCATCCGTTCCACTGATGCCTTTTAAGTTAAGACCATGCATTCTGGCTGAAACACTGACCCAGTTGGAAACACTATAGGCGGTCCAGGCATTCAGTTCATATAGATTTCCAAAGCGATATCCCTCTGAATTTTCTCCTGTTCTGAAGGTGCTCAGTTGTTGAACTCCCCAGCTAAGTTTGTTTGAAGCACCTTTGTAAGTGCCACCTAAGGTTAAGTCCGTTGTTCCACTTCCCAGCTGCATAGGATAGGGGAGTTTCATGTTTTCCATCATGGGTGTATCATCTCTACTTTCGATATCACCTACAGGAAGGTTGATTGCTCCATTTAGATGAAATGAAGTGTTTTGTTTATTTACCAATCCATACAACGCTGATATTTTAAGATCTCCCATTCCATTACTTTTCGTTGAAAACCCCATTCCCATCATGTTGTTAAGGTCCATGTCATTCTTTAGGAAGTTTTGCATGAGCATTAAAGTAAGTTTATCCGAAGGGGCGTACATAACACCAACCATGATCATATCCATTCTCATGGATTGAGGAGCTACCATGTAGTCCTGGAATATTTCCATGTTTGTTGCATCAGATGAACCACTAAGGTTGCCTTCCATGTCCATGGTCATGTAACGTATGCTTACCATAAATCCATTTTTATGATGCAGGTGATCCCCCATTATACCAATGGGAGCATACGCATCTGGCCGGTGGTGATGATGCGTAGGGTGACTTAAAAGACCGAAGTTTGAATCTTTAAAGCGTGCTTTGAGCTCATTCCAGTTCATTAATTCTCCACCTTTTTCATTTTTGATCTTCTCAGCAACTTCCAAAGAAGAATAGGCAGAAAGGTAGGCACCCATAGGACTTGCAATTTCTTTGCTCTTTAAATAAGTAGCGCCAGTAGCATCGATTAGTTTGCCCCCTGATGAATAGTCGGCCACCAATAGTTTGTTGAAGACAGATTCATCCTTTCCTTTTAGGAAGTTGACCATACATTCGATAGCATCAAATTTATGTGTCTTATCCGCATCAATTGCTAGTGCTGCGAATTGCGTGTCCCGAATGAACATGTTGCAATGTGAACACTGATCCTTTCCGGTATTTATTATATCCTGGCCATAGCTTGAGAGTGTTAACCACAGCAATGTGGTTACTGTAAGTATAAATTTCATTTTGATTAGATTTTATTGTTTTACATTGAACTCTTGCTTGAGCTCGTTCCAGTTAAGGGATTTTCCCTTGGATCTTTTTACTACTTTTTCTCTTTCTTCCCGGTTTTCAAACGCAGTAAGAAATTCTCCCATTGGGCTAGGAATCGCTTCGGAAATCAGGTAATGAGATGAAGTTGCATCAACCAGTTGACCTGGAGTAGCATAATCTGTTACAAGAAAATACTTAACCTCGGGCTGATCCCACTTATTTAGATGATTCATCATGCATTCGATCGCATCGTATTTAAAGGACTTGCCTTTTACAGTAACGAGCTGGGCAGCATGTTGCCTGTCAACGATTGTCATTCTGCAGAAATGACAGGCATCTTCTCCGTAGGCGATTTCCTGGGGCTTCACTTCACATGAAATCATCAAAATTATTCCCAACACCAATGAGCTTATCCTATTCATTTTTTTCTTTTTTGTCTTTGTAAAATGCAAACACAGATAATCCCATCCCTAGAAACATAAGATATGCTCCTAACCTTGGCCATGATTTGGCCTTGAAATTCAAGATCATTTTATTCCCAATGAGTGGAGGTTGATAAGCCATTGGTTCACCCTTTTCATCCGTGAATTTTATGGCTGCAGTGTCTTTGAGATCATGTCCATATTCATATTCCCATAAATAGAAATCGTACATAGCGACAGATCCAAACGCGATCATAAGCGCAAACCACACCAGGTACAACTTCCTGTTTCCAATGAGTCCAAAGAGTACTCCGAGAATAGCCATTCCAATAACGAAATATGGAAAGACTGTAAATTCAGGAATGACTTCCGGGATATCTTTCATACCAACGTAATGATTCATAATGTTGATGTTCTTGATATCGTTGGGATTTGCGTCCTGGAACTTATTGATATAGATATTCATACCAATGGGTTCAGGATACTGTGGAGCCTCCAGGGTGATATTCCACATGGGAAGGAAGAAAAGTGAAGTCAATAGAATAGCCCCCACGATCATTATGATCTTTGACTTTTTCATCGTTTTATTGTTTTAGAGGAAGTAGAGCCCGCCTCCACCGAGGCTTTGGCGGGCTCGTAACCTAACCAAAGAGTCTACTCTCCATCCAGGCTCCACTTGAGTGGAACGTTCGAGTTACGTGCCGAAACCCTCACATAACCCTGCATTTCCTGGTGAAGGGCAGAACAAAAATCTGTACAGTAGAATGGCCAAACTCCTTCTTTCTTAGGCTCCCAAACAAATGTTTCAGTTTGTCCGGGCATAATAAGAAGTTCAGAAGTATTGGCGCCAATCATCGAAATTCCATGTGGTACATCATAATCCTGTTCAAGATTGGTCACATGGAAGTATACTTTATCTCCCACTTTGATACCTTCTATATTGTCGGGTGCAAAGTGACTTCTGATAGTCGTCATGTAGATATGGACTTCTCTTCCGTTTCTTTCTACCCTTGTATCTTTCTCGTTTTTCACCGCATGTGGGTGATTGTTCTCTTCAAGCTTGTACAGTTTCACCTGATTTGGCTTGATAAGATCCGCAGGAGCACCAGCAGCATAGTGAGGTTCTCCTACAGTAGGGAAATCACTTAAAAGCTGCATTTTATCCCCACTGATATCATAAAGTTGAGCAGATTGAGCTAGTTCAGGACCTGTTGGCAAGTATCTGTCTTTTGTTATTTTGTTGAGTGCAACCAAATACTTACCCCATGGCTTTCTGGAGTTTCCACCTGGGATCATTAAGTGACCTACGGAATAGTAAGTAGGTGCACGATCAAGCACTTCCCACGTTTCAAGTTTCCATTTTACCACTTCTGAAGAAATAAAGAATGTGGTATAAGCATTGCCTCTTCCATCAAACTCGGTATGAAGTGGACCTAAGCCTGCTTGCTGTACGACACCCGCAACGATGTCATCATAGTTGAGAATTGGTATTCCGTAGGCATCGCCATCAAACTTCTCATTCTCAATAGCGTCAATCATTTTTGTAAATGAGTGCGCAGTTAGGGATGCGGATAATTTACCACTTCCTATGATGTACTCCCCGCTAGGATCAACGTCACAACCGTGAGGTGATTTAGGAGTAGGTAACAGGTAAACCAATCCGGGATATTTGGATGCGTCAAGTGTCCTTACTTCCTTTTTAATTGTAGAAGTTGCCATTTGGGTTGACTCATCATACACATTGTGTGCATACTCTGTTGCCATGGTCTCGAAATCACCATTTGCGATTAACTCCTCTGCTTTTTTCCAGTTGATTGCAGCAATGAAATCTTTGTCATTTTGTGATGCATTCACCTCCATGAGCGTATTTGCCTCTTCCGTGTTATACGTGGTGAAGAACATCCATCCATGAGAAGCACCACGTCCTGGGTGAGCCAGGTCATAGTCGAAACCAGGCATAATCACCTGAAAGCTCAGATCGAACCGGCCAGTTTCCTGATCTACTTCAATAAATGAGATAGCTCCTTTGAAATTACCTTTGTATTCATCAATTGGCATATCTCGCTGAGGAATTGGAACAGAAAAACGTGTTCCTGCAACAATGTATTCTGTATTTTCTGTAACAAATGATGAGCTATGATTTCCGGCGCTGTTTGGCAATTCGATGATCTCTTCTGTTTCGAATGTTGACAAACTGATCCTTGCGATTCTTGGTGTATTGTTTGCATTAATAAAACACCACCTTCCATCAATTTCACCGTTTGTTTGTGAAAGGTCAGGGTGGTGAGAATCATCCCAGGGAATCGTTCCAAAAGAGGTTTCAAGCATCGGCTTGGTTTCTTCGCTGAATCCGTATGCTTTTTCTGCATCTACGGAAAACACCGGGATCACTTTAAAAAGCCTTCCGGAAGGAAGTCCGTATACGGCTAGTTGACCACTAAAACCTCCGGAGATGAATCCATAGAACTCGTCATGTTCTCCCGGGGCTACATAGACTCGCTCTGCATTGCCAGAGCCAAGTGCGCCACCATTTCCCCCGCCTTGGCCGCATGAGCCAACTACGAATAATAGTGGTAGGGTTAATGCGTAACCCAATATTTTTTTATAAGTATTCATGTTCATTGATTTTTCAGTTGATTATTAATTTGGTAAGATGACTTTATCGACAACATTGATGATTCCGTTGGAGGTTTGCACAGTGGCAATCACTTTTGCCCCACCAACGGTAATGTCTTCACCATCTACTATTACTTCGAGATAGTCACCAGTAGCCATGTAAATTTTTCGTCCTTTACGCGCTTCTTTTTTCAGACCTTCTACATTGAAGGAACCTGGTGCAGCATGCCTGGTAAGAATTGTCGCCAGCGTTTGCTTGTTTTCTGGCTTTAACAAGTCTTCTACAGTTCCTTCGGGTAATGCGGCAAAGGCATCATTAGTAGGAGCGAAAACAGTAAGAGGCCCTGCATTGACAAGTACATGTTCAATTTGTGCTGCCTGGACTGCAGCGACAAGGGTGCTATGAGCATCCGAGCCGATAGCTACCTGAAGGATATTCTTTTCGGAAACATCGTCTGAGACAGATGCCTGACCTAGCGGATGTGTTTCTGCCACTTCCGCCGTTTCTTCAGCGGCCTGGGAGCCAGGTCCACAGGCACAGAGGATCATGAGACCCAGGGCGATAAATGGGATTGTAATTACGATCTTTTTCATATCAAAATGGGTTTGGTTTTTATAATGTTCTGAAATATTCTACAACGGCCCTGGCCTCATCTTCCGTCAGATTTTGATTAGCCATAGGCGAGCCATTATACTCTATTAGTAATTTTTTAGCCATTGGGTCTTTTTGTACCATTTCTTCCGGGTTAAGAATCATGTTCATCACCCATGCTGCGGTTCTTCTTTCAAATATTCCTTTTGGCGAGGGTCCAATGAATTTTTTCTCTGCCTTGTGGCAAGCGGTACATTTGTTTTCATAAACTTCTTGTCCACTGGTAACCATGTTTTGGTCAATTTCTGCCGGCAATGCCAGTTCTTTGATTGGACCAATCCCATTGTTTGATTCCCAATTTTCATAGGGATCTGCAGGCTCCATTTGCGCCTGCTCTTTAATTCTGTCAGCGGCGCTTTTTCCATCACCACCTCCACATGAAAGCAAGAAAATAGAAAGGGCTAATAGGATTATAGTGTTCGAAATTTTAGTTAGGTCTTTCATGGTTCTATATTTAAGAGTTTTGGATCAATATATCTTTAATACAATTATTTTTTTTAATTCTTAAGAATGTTACGTCCGTTCAACAATGCTTCATCATTTACTCTTGTTGACAACAAGGTTTCTGTTAGTTGGTCTTTTACCATCAAAAACTTATCATGAACAGGGCAGGGATTTGTGTTTGAGCATTTGTTGAGGCCCAGGACACAATCGTCAATCAAATGCGTACCATCGATAGCAACCACGACATCATGAAGACGGATTTCTTTTTTATCGTTTAAGACAAATCCACCTGTCGGTCCTCGAAATGATAGAAGAAGGTCATTCTTCACCAATTGCTGCAAAATCTTTGCTGTGAAAGCCTCAGGAGAACCAATGGCCTCCGTGACCTCCTTGAGTCCGGTACGTTTACCTTCTTGCTCGTTTGCTGCAATGTATATCATGATTTTAATGGCATATTCGCACGCTCTTGAAAACATCTGTCCTAATTTTTTCTGCGAATCTAGTTCAGAAATAATTTCGGACAAAACTATCCTTAATTAGTTTTCTTTTTTATTTCATTACGAAAGTATGTGTGCCGACATCTGTATAGTATGACTTTCATCAGGGTGCTGCATGATTTTGCCCGAAGAATAAACAGGGGAGGAGTTTGAACAGAATTTCAAGGAGAAAGCCTCTTAATTTTCCAATTGTTCTCGTCCTTTACATACATGATTCTATCATGCAAACGATTGGGACGGCCTTGCCAAAATTCTATCGTGTCGAGTGTGATTTGGTAGCCACCCCAAAAGTCAGGAACTGGTACTTTTCCACTTGAGAATTTTTGTTTCATCTCTTCCAATTTGGTTTCGAGAAGGCTACGTGAACTAATTACTTTACTTTGATGGGATATCCATGCACCGAGCTGACTTCCAAACGGACGACTTAAAAAATACCTGGCTGATTCAACAGGCGATATTTTTTTTGCTCTTCCGGTGATCATAACCTGTCGCTTAATTCCATACCAAGGGAAAAGGACTGAAACAGCGTTGTTGGATTGAATATGTTCTGATTTTTTGCTCTTGTAGTTGGTAAAAAAAACGAATCCGTTTTCATCAAAATACTTTAAGAGTACAGTCCGTTGGCTAGGTTGCTGGCTCTTATCAACGGTGGTCAGAACCATTGCATTTGGTTCATGTAGCTCGGCCTTCAACGCTTCATCAAACCATTGCTTGAATTGCTTAAATGGGTTTGGGTCAACTGTTTTCTTGGCAAGTTTGGCCTGTATATATGCATTTCTCGATTCAGAACTATTCATCCGATCGCGTAAAACTAAATCGACTTGCTGAATTGTGGAGATTTTCCAGAGTCATTGAGTCGTGCATCAAAAGCACTACAGATAACTCTTAAAATTTCTCGGCCTTCGGGCAATACCTGGATTCCTTCTTGGTTCAGCTCAATAAATCCTTCTTCGGCAAGCTGTTCTAACAATTCGTAATTGGTGGATAGGCCAAACATGAGGAGCTCAGTTTCTGTCCAGCTGGTTTTAAAGCCGCACATTAGATTGAGTATCTGCTTTCTCAAGAAAAGGTCTTCTCCTGTTAACAAGTGACCTTTTATCAATGGTAGCTGTCCTGATTCTAATTTTTCGTAATAAGCTTCTACTGTCTTCACGTTCTGAGCAAAACCTGTCCATGAATCGCTTATAGCACTGACACCCAACCCGATAAGAAGTTTGCTTGAAAACGGTGTATAGCCCATGAAATTCCGGTGCAATTCTCCATTCCTTCTGGCAGTAAGTAGTTCATCTGTATGCTTTACAAAGTGATCCATGCCCACTTCCTCATATCCGGATTCTTTGAGCCGTTCTTTTCCGAATTGCATGAAACGCAGTTTTTCCTCTGCTGTTGGTAAATACTTCTCATATGATTTTTGAGCGGGTTTCATCAATGGTACGTGTGCATAGCTATAGTAGGCTATTCTATCGGGAGACAGTAAGATCACTTTATCCAATGTTTCATCCAGTGAAGCGAGAGACTGTCCCGGAAGCCCGTACACCATATCAAAATTTACTGAATTGTAACCCATTTTCCTGGCTTCATCTGTCACCCGTTTAACCTGTTCAAATGTTTGCATCCGATTGATGAGTTTTTGAACGTCCAGATCGAAATCTTGTATACCCAAACTCAGACGGTCAAAACCTTGCTGGTTGAGTGCCTTTAAATGCCGAGATGTTGTATTGGCAGGGTGTCCTTCAAAGCTCATGTTAACTGACGGAGAGATGCTGGCTTTATCAACCAGGCCATTGATCAATTTTTCCAGATTCTCAGCAGAGAAAAAAGTAGGCGTCCCACCTCCAAGGTGGATCTCCCGAATAATGGGAACTTCAGGAAGTCTTTCCAGGTAAAAACCCCACTCCTTTAGCAAGTGTTCGATGTAGGGTTCTTCCACAGTGTGATTTTTTGTAATACGTGTATTACATGCGCAGTATGTACATAAACTTTCACAGAAGGGCAGGTGGATATAAATACTCACTTCTTTGCTACTTGACCAAAAGGCCGTTTGCATGGATTGTTCGTATCCGTCGAGCGTGAAATCTTTTGTATTCCAAAATGGGACTGTTGGGTAGCTGGTATATCTTGGAACGGGAACGTTATATTTTCTTAGGTCCATAGGATGGATTGAAGGCTAGAGATATGCGGCCAAAAGTAGATGTCTACATTTCCGGGAGTTATGACAATCATGATCTTAGCGTATGATTAAAGTCACCTTGTTTCGACTGATAACCTCAACATTTCTTATCTACTTTGCCGCATTAATTAATACTGAAATAACGTATTGTAATGTATTGGGAAAGCTATTCATATAAGCAAATCAAGGAGCGGGTTTTTAGTAGTTTGAAACAGAATCTGGATTACCGGGAGAGAGCTGTTTTAGGGCTTCCTGCTTCCTATCTTGACACGGAAGTTTTCTATGACGATGCTCCTTTTTTGAAAGATGCTCCTTTTTTATCCGCTTTGATTGCCAACCCGAATCATATCGGCTGTCATACACTGAACGAATCGGAAGCAGCATTTGAAGGAACACATAAGATCGAAAAGGAGCTCATTGACCTGTGTGCCCAACAGGTTTTTGAGGGCGGGTCCGAGGAATTTGATGGGTATGTGGCTTCCGGGGGAACCGAGGCTAACATTCAGGCTATCTGGATTCTAAAAAGATATTTTGAGACAGAGTTTGGAGCAAAAAATGGCGAGATCAGCCTGATATTTTCTGAAGATTCACACTATTCCATGCCTAAAGCATCGAAACTCCTGGGGCTTGACTCTCTTATAACTAAGGTAGATTATAAGACAAGAAGAGTAACCAGGGAGAGCCTTACTGAATGCTGTAATGCAGCAATGGGAAATGGAGTGAAACATTTCATTGTGGTCATGAACATGTCAACCACGATGTTCGGTTCTGTTGATGACATCAATGAGATAACAGGGTGGCTTGATGGGTTGGGTGTGGAATATCGTGTGCATGTGGACGCGGCTTTCGGAGGTTACATTTATCCATTTTCTACTTCAGATAGTTCCTACACTTTTCAAAATCGAAGAATTAATTCATTCACATTGGATGGTCATAAGATGTTGCAATCACCTTATGGCACAGGTATTTACCTAACAAGAAAAAATTACATGCAGTATGCTCTGACTGAGGAGGCGAATTATGTAAAGGGAAAGGACTACACCTTGATCGGCAGTAGATCAGGTGCAAACGCAATTGCAGTTTGGATGATCATGCGTACCTATGGATCTGATGGATGGACCGCCAAAGTCCGGCGACTGCTTGGTATGACGAGTAGACTTTGTGATAGTCTTACTGATCGTGGAGTGAAGTATTTTCGCAATCCTGAAATGAATATTATTGCAATTGAAGGGCGGTATTTATCAAAAAAAATAGCAGACAAATACCTGCTGATCCCAGATTCACATGATGGAAACGTGAATTGGTGGAAGATCGTCATCATGGACCACGTAAAACAGGGAGTGATTGATAATTTCCTGAATGATCTGGATGCAGAAATGAAAAAATGAGAACAAGTAGCCTGCTGTGGAAAGTTGCGTTTCTTTTCCTGGTCATTTCCGGAGCGATCGGAGTATTGATGAGGTGGCAGTTTTTTGCACCAGTGAATGGGTTGAACTACCAGTACTTATTGCATACACACTCCCATGTTGTTCTGTTAGGTTGGATTTTCAATTCCCTAATTGCTGGTTTTCATTACATAATGTTCAAAGATGAAGCCACCAAAAAGTATGTAGTACTGTATGCGTTGTTCCAGGTTTCGATTCTGGGAATGCTTCTTAGTTTTCCTATGCAGGGGTATGGAGCGATTTCTATTTCTTTCTCCACATTACATATTCTGCTTTCATATGTCTGGACACACTGGATGTGGAAAAAATCTGTCGATCAGAATTTTGAAATACGAGCTTTTATTCGTTGGGGACTCATCTACCTTGTCTTGTCGACGCTTGGGCCATTTTCTTTAGGCCCAATCATAGTGTCGGGTAATGCAGGTTCTGAAATGTATTACATGGCTATCTATTACTACCTGCACTTCCTTTATAATGGGTTCTTTATGTTCAGCATCATGGGAATGTTCCTATGGATAGTTCGAAGGAAAAGCCTTCAACTTGATCGTTCTAAAGTCCATGTGGTCTTAAAATTGATGAATGTTCAATGTATCGCAGGCCTGGCTTTATCTGCCTTGTGGATGCGACCACATCCTATTATTTACTTTATTGGAGCTGGTGCCGGAGTCGTACAAATCCTGGCATTGATCCTATTGGTGCTATTGATAAAACCTCTTTGGAAAGACCTGGCTTCTAAAATGACCCGAGTTGGCATATTGCTTTTGAAGTGGTCGTTAACTGGACTTATATTAAAGGTATTTCTTCAAGCTATATCCGGGATTCCCTTTGTTGCTGATCTTGCCTATGAGGTAAGGAATTATACCATTGGTTACCTTCACCTTGTCTTTCTGGGAGTAGTCACACCTTTTTTGTTGGCTTGGTTTCATATGCAAGGAATGATGATGATTGCTTCCCGGTTGAAAATAGGAGGGCTTGTTTTATTCTTTTCTGGATTTGTTTTGTCAGAGTTATTTATTGTGACTCCAACTGTTTGGGGTCAAGCACATTACTTCAAACTGCTCTTTGTGGTTTCAGCAATTCTTTGGATTGGTTTTATAGCACTAATTCCTGGTCAAATGGCTAAAACAAGACATTTATCATAATCCACAGACAACGATCAGACCTGCCGCCTTGGTCTGCACAAGCTGATTGAAATCAGGGGAGGAGATGAGCAACCCACGAATGATCAGTAGACTTCCGGAAATGATTGCAATAAATGAGACGGCTCCTGGTATCAATTTCTTAAGTTTTTGAGAAACAAAGGATCCACCTGCGGTAACCAGTAACAATGCCGGTACGGTTCCAAGTCCGAATAGCAGCATGAATAGAATCCCTTCTGCAAAACCACCTCTGGCCACGGCACTTGCTGCTGCTACATAGGTCAATCCACAAGGCAAGAAACCATTGGCCATTCCGCTGAAGACCCATCTGTTTCTTTTGGAGATACTGCGCGCTAGCTTTTGTCTGACAAACTGATAAAAGCTGGATTGGTAATAAAAACGTTCAAGCTTGTTTCTGAATTTAGGTACCCCATAAATAAGAAGGAGAAGGACTCCAAGAAAGAACGTCACAAACTGCTGTGTCTGAAACATTTGTAAGGAATACCCGAGAATTCCTAGCACAGAACCCAGCAGGGCATAGGAGATGATTCTACCCCCATGATACAACGTAAATGCTGCCGACGTTCGATTTTTCCCCATCGCAAAAAGTGTTAACGGACCACACATGCCAACACAGTGCAGACTTCCAACAAATCCTATGATGAGGGCTGTGATCATTGAATTCGAATCTTTTCTTGTTGAAAGAACTCCTGACCATCGGAAGTCCAGGTAATATTTACTCGATAGTTACCTGCTATTAGCTTACTCCGGTCCACTACCTGTCGATTTTCCTGGTCAATCACTATTGCAATTTTTTTATCGAACAATTTCCTTGAAGGGTGATAGAAATGTATCTCACCTTCCGGCTTCTGACTTTTTGGAAAAACCAGTATAACTGACTGGTTGTCCAGCTCAACAGCAACCTTTTCCTCTAGCTTCCTAAGGTTTTCTTTTTGCTCAATTTTCTTTTGATAGTTAATTTCCTGAGCATAGTAATCCTCAGCAACGAGATCGTTGTTTTGCTGAAATGCAATGACAACCATGTAAAGAATAAAGGCTGCAAAAAGAACAAATGCTATTAAGATCTTATTTCCCCAATTCATGTTATTTCAATTATTAGTTGTCAATTACGAATTACGAATTCACAGATTCCAATTTTTAATTCGCAATTCTTCATTTTTAATTTTTACTTCGCTGGCCCCAGGAATTTCGTCTTTACTTTTTCAACCATCTTGTCTCCGGAAAAGACCCCGATCACGACCTGAGAACTCATTTTTTCAAGGTTGTCCGGGTGTATTGCAACAAAGAAGGCTCCTTCACCAATTCCCTGCTCGTCAAGTCGAATGTCACTACCAACCAGCTCGATAGACCCTTTTGGATCAAGGAGTTGTAGACGGATGTCCATCGCGACATTCGTTTTGTTGACCATTTTTAATTGATACAAATTGGTGATCATTCCATCCTCTCTTTCCTGAAACATCATTCCTGGCGTTCTGAGAATGGTTGTTTCAAAATCTGATCGAATGATCAGCAGAGAAATCAGCACTCCTGTTAAGATCAGCAACACTGCAGTATATGCTTTCATCCTGCCTGTAAATTTGAAAGGAATCTTGTCTGCTATGTTTTGTTCTGAAGCATACCTGACCAATCCTCTAGGCTTACCAATTCGATCCATTATTGAGTCGCATGCATCAATACAAGCCGTACAATTCACACATTCCAACTGGGTGCCGTTTCGGATATCAATTCCGGTAGGGCATACATAGACACATTGTTTGCAATCAATGCAATCACCTTTGCCTACTGCTTCTCTGTCTTCATTTTTTCGAAATTTGCTTCTATTCTCGCCTCGTTCATGATCATACGCAACAACAATGCTTTGACGATCCAGTAGCACACCTTGTAACCTTCCATAGGGGCAAATAGTTGTACAAACCTGCTCCCGCATTTTGCTAAATACTCCATAGAATAAGCCAGTCATGACGATCATGGCGATGAACCCGCCCGTGTTTTCAATAGGGCCTTCATCAATGATCTCCCACATCTTTTCTATTCCGACCAGATAAGCCATGAAGGTGTGCATGATGACCGCACTTACCACGATGAACAGAAAATGCTTGCTTGTTTTTTTGATTATTTTTTTACGATTCCAGGGCAGCTTGTCCAGCTTTTTCTGAGCCATGTAATCGCCCTCGATCCAATACTCAATTTTTCTGAATACCCCTTCCATGAAGATGGTCTGAGGACAGATCCATCCACAAAAGATCCTACCAAAAACAACGGTAAAAAGGATGATGAAAACCACGGAAGTGATCATTCCTATTACAAAAAGGAAGAAATCTTGCGGCCAGAAGACCTGGCCGAATATGATAAAACGACGTTCGAGGATATCCAGGAGAAGGAGTGGCTGCCCGTCTATTTTAATGAAAGGTCCACCTATCAGGACAATCAGCAAAAAATAGCTGACAAGGTTCCTGTAGTTGGTGAACCTCCCTTTGGGTTTTTTAGGATAGACCCAGAGCCTTTTCCCTTTTTCGTCCATCGTTGCCAGATGGTCTCGAAAGGTCTCCTCCGCTACGTCCTGCTCCTCATATAGATCTTTTACTTCGGCCATTAAATCCCGTCATTGGCACTCTCCTCAGCTGGAACCTCTTCTTCCTCTACTCGCTCAAACAGCTCGCCTTGAGGTTCTTTAGGGCTTGCAGCCGTGTTGCCTTCCAATGTGTAAATGTAACTCGCTACTTGCTGCATTTTCTTAGGGGGTAGCTGAGACTCCCATGAGATCATGCCCTTTTCAGGAACACCATATTTGATTGTTCGGAAAATGGACTTCATGTCTCCTCCATGGATCCAATATTGATCGGTGAAATTAGGACCAACTCCACCACCGCCATCATTGGCATGACAAACCGCACAACTTGCATCATAAATGACTTTTCCTGCTGCTATATCCCCAGCTTCAGTTAAAAGAACCACGGAGTTCTCATCAACAAGATTATCCAAAGAAGCCAGATAAAGCTTAACATTTTCATCAGCCTCTTGCATTTCCGCCAGATACTCTTCTTCCTGACTCATGCCTGATCCTGTAACGTGGTAGTGGATCAGGTAGCCGACACCGAAAAGTATGGTGAAATAAAAACCATAGAGCCACCAGGAGGGAAGTCTGTTGTCCAATTCCCTGATTCCATCGTATTCATGATCCGTTACTACGGTCTCTTCCTTACCGACAGGAACGGCCTCATGGAACCGGTTCCAGAAGCGTCCCCAAAAATCCAAACCCTCTTCACCTTCCCGAGCCTTGATCAGCTCAGTCTCTTCCTTAACTCCTTCTTCTGCAAGCTTCATTCGAAGCATGGTTTTCATTGCTACAAGTAATGTGTACATCGCAATGACAGCAACCAAACAAACAATAACGGCAAGTCCTAAAACAATTTCTACCTTGTAAAGCTCAAAAAGACTTTGTGCTGGAGCCTCATCCTGTGCTGCACTCAACAGCGGTAAGGCAAGTAGTAAAATCAGGAATTTATATTTTAACTTCTTCATTTCAGAG
>JANQEC010000063.1 GCA_028278585.1 Cyclobacteriaceae bacterium
CAGCACTTTTCAACTATTTGTTTGCAAAAAAGCACAATGGAAAATTCATTCTTCGAATCGAAGATACAGATCAAGGGAGGTTTGTAGAAGGTGCCGAAGAATACATTCTTGAAACACTAAAGTGGTGCAGGATTGAACCGGACGAGAGCACTGTTCATGGAGGAGATTTCTCTCCGTATCGTCAATCAGAACGAACAGAGATTTATAAAAAGTATGCAACTCAACTGATAGAGAGTGGAAGAGCATACTATGCCTTCGACACACCGGAGGAGTTGGAGAAAATGCGAGAAAGACTGACAGCAGCAAAGGTGATAAAGCCCCAATACAATACAGTCACAAGGTCTACCATGAAAAATTCACTCACTCTTTCCCCCGAGGATGTGGAAAAAAGATTGGAATCTGGTGAGCCGTACGTAATCAGGATTAAGGTTCCAACGGATGAGGAAATCCGACTCAAGGATTTAGTTAGAGGCTGGGTAAAAGTCAATTCAGAAGACATTGATGATAAAGTATTGATGAAATCTGATGGAATGCCAACCTATCACTTGGCTAACGTAGTTGATGATTATTTAATGAAAATTACCCACGTCATTAGAGGAGAAGAATGGTTGCCATCAGCTCCATTGCATGTCTTACTTTATCAATTCCTGGATTGGGAGGAATCAATGCCTTTGTTCGCTCATTTACCACTAATCCTAAAACCAGATGGTAATGGGAAATTGAGTAAGAGAGCAGCAGACAAAGCGGGCTTCCCAATCTTTCCACTTAATTGGATTGATAAAGATTCAAAAGAAACCGCGACAGGTTTTAGAGAAACCGGCTTCTTGCCAGAAGCACTCACCAACTTTCTGGCATTCCTGGGATGGAACCCGGGTACAGAACAGGAGATCTTTTCATTAGAAGAACTGATTGAAAATTTTTCTCTTGAAAGGATAAATAAGGCTGGTACAAAGTTTGATTTCGATAAGGCCAGGTGGTTCAACCAACAATACATTAAGTCTACTCCTGGTTCAGCATTTGCAAAAGATCTTGTATCAGGATTGGCCCGGGAACATGATATTAAATGTGATTCAATAACCGCAGAAAAGATCATCGATCTACTGAAGGAGCGAGTAACCTATTCAAAAGAATTCCTGAATGCCAGCCTGGTCCTGTTTCAGCATCCAACTGAATACGACGATGGAGTTAGGAATAAAAAATGGAATTCAGATGCTCCGGTCGCACTCAAACTTTTTTCTGATAAATTGGAAGACGCCTCGGTTAAGTCATCGGAGCAGATCAAAGAGCTATTTTGGGAAACACTGGAAACCAATGGATACAAGCCTGGGCAATTCATGCAAACACTTCGATTTGTATTAACAGGTCAAGGCTCAGGTCCTGACCTCATGGCCATGATTGAGATCATGGGCACGAAAAAATCAGCAGAACGAATTAATTATTCAATTAATTTGTTAAATAGCAATAACTGAAAAACTCATGAGCAAGAAAAAAGAAAAAGCCAAAGTGCATGAGGATTTAGATGGGTTTGAATTAAAGGTTGACTCTTTTGGAGAAATCAAATCAAATCTACCTATTGACAAGCTGAATAAGTTTCTCAACAAGAATGTTGAAGACAAGAAACTAAAAGATCGTGACGATCTTGATCTCGAAAACGAGTAGGCGTATCCTCAAATACCTCTTCCCTCATACCACTTTCCCAGTTTTGGTTATTTTCGTCCCAAATTCCCAAGAATGACCAAAATAGGTATAATTAAAGAAGGAAAAATTCCGATAGACAGAAGGGTTCCCATTACTCCAGAACAAGCAAAGCATTTATCAGACAACCCAGGTGTTGAAATAAAAATACAATCAAGCGATATCCGTTGCTTCCCAGATCAGGATTATCAGGAAGCGGGGATCGAAGTGGCTGAATCCATTGATGATTGTGATATCATATTGGGAGTAAAAGAAGTTCCCATTGAGAATCTGATCCCCGGAAAAACACATTTTTTCTTCTCCCATACCATTAAGAAACAGGATTACAATCAAGGACTTATACGTGCTGTAATCGACAAAAAAATCCGTCTTGTGGATTGGGAAACCCTCACAAATGAAAGTGGCAATCGTATCATAGCCTTTGGTCGATGGGCAGGTATCGTAGGTGCTTACAATGGGATTTGGACTTATGGAAAAAGATACAACCTGTTTGACATTCGAAGGGCACATGAGTGTTTTGATTTGGAAGATCTGAAAACCGAGTTTCCCAAAGTGAAGCTTCCGGCAATAAAAATTGCCATTACAGGTGGAGGAAGGGTGGCCAAGGGAGCCATAGAGGTATTGGATGGTATTGGAATTCGACGCGTAACTCCTCACGATTTCCTGGCAGAACGATTCGATGAACCGACCTTTACTCTTTTAAATTCCAGAGACTATAACAAACACCTGCAGGGAAAAGAATTTCACAGAAATGAGTTCTATGAACATCCGGAAAATTTCAAAGGAGATTTTTTGAAGTTCGCAAAAGTGACTGATCTGTTAATCGCATCTGCTTTCTGGCATCCGTCGGCACCCGTACTTTTTCATAGGCAAGACATATTAAGAGATGACTTTGACATAAGGGTCATTGCCGATATCACTTGTGATATCGAGGGGTCTATACCATCAACTAAAAAACCAAGTACATTAGATGCTCCCATTTATGACTACAATCCAAGTGATGATCAAGTAGAAGAAGCTTTATCTGACGAAGCAAACATCACCGTGATGGCTATCGATAATTTGCCCTGCGAATTGCCACGCGATGCATCTGAAAGTTTTGGAAGTCAGCTAATAGAAAATGTGCTTCCACATTTACTAAATGGTGATGAAAAGAACATCATAAAAAATGCGACCATTACAGAAAATGGACTGTTAACCGAACGATACAAATACCTGCAAGACTATGTAGATTCAATGTAGATCAATCATTTCACACATAAAGGAAATTTAATTTAATCATTGCTTATTAACAATTTATTCATTCAATTAATAAGCTATGAGAAAATTCTTGACAATTTTAATTACTCTGGTAACCGTTGGTTTTTCCTACAGCCAGCTTAATGCTCCGGCAAATTTCCAGGTAACAATTTATCATGACAAAATTCAGCTATCGTTTGTTGATAATTCAACAGGCGAAGAGGAATTCCAAATAAGAAATAGGACAAATATATCTATCGCACCATGGTCTATTTTCAAAAATCTTGGTGCCCAATCTGGAACAAGTAATAATCCGAGAGTAATAAATCTCACTGAATTCAGAGATGCTGAATCAGCCCTAAAGAGATTTAGAATAAGAGCAGTAAAAAAGAATTTTTTTGGTTTGGTGAGTCAGTCCTCAGATTGGGTATATTATAACCCACACTTTATAATTCCTAATTTGGTAACATCAAATGTTTCATTTAATGTTACGAATATTAGCCCTTGTGTTATCGGTGTTTCATTTGACGTTCGAAATTCGGGTAATTATGTTTCAAAATCTTGCGATGCCACCATTACTGTTGGATCAAATGAAAAGATAATTTCTATACCTGCTTTATCTCCAGGTGAACAAAGAAGTTTTTCTGCTGCAATAAACAGAGATGGATCATCTATTTACAACCATAGGGTCATTGTGGAAGTTGATACATCCAATGACAATTACGAAACAACAAATAGTGATAATAACGCACAATCTAACCCAATTACAGTTTCTCCAATATGTGGTGCCAGTAGCTCAATTGATTTAACTATCGCGTCACCAGCAATTGCATCTCAAGGCGTTCAATCGCTTAATGAGAAAAAAAGCTTCTCTAGTTCCTTTGTAGTTTACAATCTGAAATCTGATCTTGCTCCAGAATCCACTGTTAAAATATATTGGAATACTTCTTCCTCGTTAAGCGGTGCTAAATTGGCAAAAACAATAACAATACCACCAGTTGGAGCAAATAATAATACGGGAAATAGGAACTTCTCGGTTACTACACCTGATATCCCAACAAATTTAGGTTTTTTGCATTATTACCTGATTTTTGTAGCTGATGCCACCAATGTTATAACAGAAACGAACGAAAACAATAATAGAGAGAGTTATTTATTTAAAATCAATGAAGTTAGAAGCGGAGAAGGAATTCCAATAGGACCTGTGGAGCCTCTTAATCTTCGGCTTAATGATGAAGGTTTTTCAAGCTCTTTTGAGTATGATGAAGAAATGTTGATCTATCCCAACCCTTCAAATAACACAGTCTCAATAAAATTAAGTGGCAAAGAAGATCAGATTGTGATTTTAAATGAATCTGGAGATATCATTAAGCGTATCAAAACTGAGAAAGATCAGTCAAAAATAAATTTAGAAGGGCTGAAAACAGGAACCTACTTTATCCAATCATCAAGTACATTAAAAACAGTTAGATTTATTGTAAAGTAAAAAAGAGCATCAAAGAGAAACAAACTGTGGGAGGTTGATAATCAACCTCCCATTTTCCTAACCAATATCTTCAATCACTTGATCGATTTCATCTATGACGGGCTGAAGAATT
The DNA here is from genome assembly GCA_028278585.1 of Cyclobacteriaceae bacterium. Lineage (GTDB taxonomy): Bacteria > Bacteroidota > Bacteroidia > Cytophagales > Cyclobacteriaceae > Ekhidna. The sequence goes on from JANQEC010000063.1 coordinate 4,533, forward strand.
TCCTCCAATAATTCTCTACTTCCATCTGAATACTGTACATACGCAAGGTCTTCATCATATACAATGTCCCCAGCCTTCTCCTCACTAATTAATAATTCCAAATTCACAAAATCATTTGGATCATCCGTATCAATGTTAAATGTCAAATTGATATCTCCTAAGATTTTTAATCTCAAATATTGAACGTATCCTTCAATGAAAACTGGTTCTAATTTATCAGCTGTATCAAACTCAACATCCACATCTACTCCCACAAGGTTCTCCCCTTCAAGAAGCAAAGTAACAGCCAATGACGTTGTAGAAGTTTCGGTGTCATCGAAATCAACTTCCAAAGCAAATGGAATAACGTCCAAAGAGATATCAGCTGTTTCAGGGTTTCCATTTGTATCATAGTTTACAGCAAAAACAAGATCAATAATTGGATCTTCTTCAACCAATGGGTCTTCATCAATTGTCAGGTCAGCTTTAATAGAAGTTGGTAATTCTTCAAAGTCAATCTCCACTACCGTAAACTCCGTTAATCGGAACTTTGCATTATTCGTAGTCGATCCCTCGGTTGGGAAGTGAATAATAATAAAATCAGATTCCTCCGTTTTTTCAAAATCCTCAAGATCGAAATTCCATTCATATACTCCTTTGTTCTCTACAAAATCAGCGGGTTCCTCATTTAACAAACGTGCGATGCCGGTAGTAAAACTGTAAGAAATTTGGCCTATTTGATTGGTCACATACGCCCTGTTATCATCCATTTGATACGGAGCAATCCTTCCAAAATGACTGGAGTTGTCAATTAAATCTATAAGCGTTAGTGCGCCATCAACACCATCAGACTGAACCAATGTCACTACATCATCATTTAGCTCCCCGGCAACCTCGTTAATCTGATCAGAAGCATTTTCAGGTCCCAAACCATTCTCTTCGCTCGAACATGAAGCCAGAAAAATGACGCAAAGAACGGGCAGGTAATATCTTATTTTCATCAGCTAGTAATTAGATAGTTCAATTGTGTACATAAATAGTACTAAAAAAAATGCTGCACCCCTAAAGAGATGCAGCATATTTCTTAATGGTTGCCTCTTCTCCTACCCGTTCATACTAACGAGGAACTCGTCATTGTTAGTTGTTCCTTTCATTTTGCTTAAAAGAAACTCCATTGCCTCATTACTATTCATATCAGACATGAACTTGCGCAATATCCAAACCCTGCTCAATTCTTCCTTATCCATAAGAAGATCTTCTCTTCTTGTTCCGGATGCAGGCACATCAATAGCAGGATATACTCTTTTGTTTGATAGTTTTCTATCAAGCTGAAGTTCCATATTACCAGTTCCTTTAAATTCTTCGAAGATTACCTCATCCATTTTAGAACCTGTTTCAATCAAAGCAGTTGCTATTATGGTTAATGATCCACCATTCTCAACATTCCTGGCTGCTCCAAAGAATCTCTTTGGTTTGTGAAGTGCATTGGCATCTACACCCCCGGATAAGATCTTACCAGAAGATGGAACTACCGTGTTGTGCGCCCGGGCCAATCGTGTAATTGAATCGAGCAAAATCACCACGTCATGTCCACATTCAACCATCCGTTTTGCTTTTTCCAAAACGATGTTAGCAACTTTTACGTGTTTCTCAGCCTGCTCATCAAAGGTAGAAGCAACAACTTCCGCCTTTACTGACCGGGCCATATCTGTTACCTCTTCAGGTCGCTCATCGATCAAAAGGATCATTAGGTAACACTCAGGATGATTTTCTGCAATCGCGTTAGCAACATTCTTCAAAAGAACAGTTTTACCTGTTTTTGGCTGTGCCACGATCATACCACGTTGTCCTTTTCCTATAGGAGCAAACATGTCCAATATCCTGGTTGAGTAATTATCAGGCTTGGTGCTTAATTTTAGCTTCTCGTCAGGGAACAAAGGAGTTAAGTATTCAAAGGCAACTCGATCCCTGATTTCTTCAGTAGTCTTGCCATTTACTGATTCGACCTTCAATAGTGCGAAATATTTCTCTCCATCCTTTGGCGGCCTGATCTGACCCTTCACAGTATCTCCGGTTCTTAAGCCAAATAATTTGATTTGCGATGGAGATACATAAATATCATCGGGGCTTGCCAAATAATGGTAGTCACTGGATCTAAGGAATCCGTAACCATCTTGCATGATTTCCAAAACACCTTCATTGGCGATTATTCCATCAAACTCCTTGATCTCCTCGTTGTACTGCTCTTTCTTCCTTCTTTTTTCTTGTCGTTCTGCTTCTCGTTCCTGTCTGGCTGCATCTCGTTCTGCCTTTTCAGGATCATCTTTTCTCTCATCATCCCCTTCTTTCTTGTTTTCAGAGCCTTGGGGTTTCTCCTTCTTACTCTCTTCCCTTCGTGGTTTTTTGTGTTCTTTTTCTTTTCCGCTTTTCTCCTCAGTTTTTTCCTTCTTAGGAGCTTCCTGCGATTCAGGCGCAACTGATACGTTCCCTTCCTTAATTTTTTTGATTTCGCTTTCGGGCATGGTCGCTTGCTGATCCAGGATCTTGTATATCAAATCCTGTTTTGCTGTCTTCTTTGCATTTTTAATTCCTAACTGCTCTGCAATGTCTCGTAGTTCCGACAAAAGCATTACACTCAGGTCATCCAAGGTGTACATAAGTGAATAAAAGTGTGTTTAAAGTTCTTTTTTTGAAGTAATAATTCGAATAATCTAAGCTTATTAAAGCTGGAATCCCCGGCTGGGTCTTCTAGGACTGTATCGCAAGTATAGGTTATCACCTAGAATTTAACAAATACCATCTTAATTTTTAACAGACCTAAGATTTGTGACCCGAATCAACAGAAAATCATTTTTCTTTGCACTCTTCAAAAAACGGTAAGAATGCTACAGGTTTCAACGATAGAAAAGGATTTTGAGAGATGCCAAAAAGGACTTGAAAAAAGAGGTATTAAGGAGGCCGAAAGTTTACTTAATGATCTCCTAAATAAGGACAAAAACAGAAAGTCACTCCAGCAGAACCTGGATCAAATTCTTAGTCGATCCAACGCAATAGCCAAAGAGATCGGTATCCTGTTTAAGGAAGGGAAAAGGGATGAAGCTGATGCTTTGAAAAAAGAATCCACTCAACTTAAAGAAGAAAGCAAAAAACTCAACGATTCCTTGCAAACCACCGAGAGGGAATTAAGAGAACACCTTTATAATATTCCTAACGTTCCCCATGAAAGTGTGCCAGTTGGTAATACTGAAGAGGACAATGAAGTTGTAAAAATCGAGGATTCCAACATTCCTGAGCTCGGAAGTAATAAAAAGCCACATTGGGAGCTAATCGAAGCGTATGATATCATAGATTTTGAGCTGGGAAATAAAGTCACAGGAGCAGGATTCCCTTTCTACAAAGGACAAGGAGCTCGATTGGTTCGTGGACTTGTAAATTATTTTCTTGACAAAGCCAATGAAGCTGGTTACCATGAAGTTCAGCCGCCTATTGTCATCAATGAAGCTTCCGGTATTGGAACCGGACAATTACCAGATAAGGAAGGCCAAATGTATCACATCGATGAAACCAATCTATACCTGATACCAACAGCTGAAGTCCCTATCACTAATATCTATCGGGATGTAATTCTGAATGAGAATTCTCTTCCCGTTAAACACGCCGGCTATACCCCCTGCTTCAGAAGAGAAGCAGGTTCCTGGGGAGCCCATGTACGAGGGCTAAACAGGTTGCATCAATTCGATAAAGTAGAAATTGTGCAGGTAGTGAAACCAGAAACTTCCTACGAGGTTTTGGATAACATGGTCGCTCATGTGGAAGAAGTAGTTAAATCACTCGGACTCCCCTATAGAATTCTTCGTCTTTGTGCCGGTGATTTGGGGTTCACATCAGCCATAACGTATGATTTTGAGGTATTTTCCGCTGGTCAGGAAAAATGGCTTGAAGTAAGTTCTGTTTCAAATTTTGAAACCTATCAGGCCAACCGATTGAAACTAAGGATCAAAAAAGAGGATGGTAAAAAAGTGTTGGCACATACATTGAATGGAAGTGCACTGGCGTTACCAAGAATCATTGCAGCCATACTTGAAAACAATCAGGAGTCAAATCAGATCAGAATGCCCGAAATTTTGAGACCTTATTTAGGATTCGATTCCATCAAGAGGTAAGCAACCTCTCATGTAAATATTGACAAACCAGGCAGGGTTTGACATGTGTTTAATTAATTTTCATGGCCTTAATACATTATAAGCTATGAAAAGATTAATCTATGTTCTCGTTGCAGTCACATTTTGGGCTTGTCAAACAAGCTCAAATGAAACCTCAACAAATTTATCTTACCCTCAAACCAAGAAAGTGGATACTGTGGATGTGTACTTTGATAATGAAGTACCTGATCCATACAGGTGGCTTGAAGACGACCGGTCAGAAGAAACTGCAAACTGGGTTGCAGCTCAAAACAAGGTCACCTTTGCATACCTGAACAACATTTCTTATCGAGATAAGCTAAAAGACCGACTTAAAACCTTGCTGGACTATGAACGCATTTTTGCACCAACCAGAAATGGTGATTATGATTACTACTATAAAAATGATGGACTCCAAAACCAGAATGTGCTCTACAGGAAAAAAGAAGGAGGCGAAGAGGAGATCTTTCTTAATCCCAACGAATTTTCAGAAGAAGGGACAATCTCACTAACAACTACGAGCTTCACAGACGATGGCTCTCTTTGTGGCTTCATGATTTCAATCGGTGGTTCAGATTGGAGAAAAGCGATGATCATGAATACCGAGACCATGGAAATTGTAGAGGATACGCTTCACAACATAAAATTCAGCGGACTCAGCTGGAGGGGAAATGACGGTTTTTACTACAGTAGTTATG
>JANQEC010000066.1 GCA_028278585.1 Cyclobacteriaceae bacterium
CGGGTTTTTGCATTGGTCTCGATTATCAGCTCATTGATTGAACTTCCGATCATTTCATAAACCTTGGGATTATTATTTATCCCGTGGTCAATCAGGGAAAGAAAATAGGCAATCTCATATACCAGTTTTTTCCGGGCAATCTTTAGTTGCGGGGTTGGATCACTGCTCTTGGCTTCAATACGATCTTTGGTAAGAAGATCAAATTCCTCCTGACACAACCTGATTTCCTCTAGAATCTCTTCAATACCAAGTACTTCTATCCACTGCACATAGGGATGTTGGGTGATTTTCTCACTCATTGATCGAGCAATAACCGAAGCCTCTGAATAGGAAAGACGGCCACTAACCCACCATCCCCGAGCCTTCATATCCTGTTTAAAAGCCCTGGCTGCTTCAACCCTCTCAGGATTCCTAATCCGTTTTTCAGCAGCATTAAGATAATGACGTAATGCGCCTAATAGGTCTAACCTTTCCTGGTGCTTGCTGTTTACCTCCTTGGTCAATGGCTGCTTCAAACTTCGACAAAGAGCCATTTCCATGGATGCCACCGCTTGTATCAGTGCTTCCTTTAAAAAGCCCATTTCCGGATTATTGCCTAGCAACTCATTGGCTGAGTCAAGGGCCCGGGTACTAAAATCATACAAATTATCATGACTGATATCTGTAGTTAAAAGATGATTAATGTTGGTAAACATAGTTTACTCCTTTCTGTTGTTTGTTGTTTTTGTTTTTTTGTTTATAGTTATAAATTCTTTTGCAATCTGACTCCTCTGAGAATCGTGATTTTCAGTTCCTCTACTAGTAATATGACAGAGAAACCTGACAGAAACCTGACAGAAACCTGATTTTTTCCTGATATTTTCCTGATCAGCGATCAGAAGCAATTATGAACAGGTAGAAAAACCGGATTTTTTGAGAAATGATAGACCAAAGTGGAGAATCATCGACGTTTAACTGAAAAATGCAAGGCAGAATTAGATGTTCACACTCTGTTTGAGCAATATTGAGAAAGAGATTCCGCTAGCTGACATCCTAAGTCAGGAGAATGTCAGCCCAGATTGGATAACCAAAATCTTCAGACAAAAAAATTCAAAATGAGCTCAAGTACCTGCCACCTCTAGGCAGAAAAATGCTAGAGAAGGTGAAATAAGCAACACCTTTTCTGCGAAAAATGATCAGCGAGGTTGGAAGACTGTCCCCTTTACGCAGAAAAATGATGGAAGGGGTCAGACGAATGATACCTCTATACAGAAAAATGCTAGAAGATGGTAAGCGGTTGTCCAAGGTATGAGAAAAGTGTATAAAAAAGGATTATACTTCCTTATAAGGAATGAACTCATCCAACCAGGAGGAAGTATTGAAAGAA
>JANQEC010000082.1 GCA_028278585.1 Cyclobacteriaceae bacterium
TATGAAGAGGATGATAGCAGGTATTCGTTTTTAAGTCATTACAAAGAATTCATCTGGTAGTGAGTCCCCCCTACCAGCATTCTTGTTGGTGACAACACCAACAAGGGCTAATACACCAACAAGGGCTAAGGACTTTCAAGTATCACAAATGTTTCTGTTTTGCATTTCATTTTTAAGCAGCTCTGTAGAGGCATACGTCATATCGTTTGTTAGCGATATTTACTACCTTCCAGTTCCCCCACATGTATAGCATGTCAGAAAACCAATATTGCCACAAGTAGTACAATCTCCATCACCATTTGTATCATGTCTATAACATACAATTTGTCCATCGCCTCCACAGGTTCTACAACGAGTGTCATGTTCTCTGTCGATCACTTTTGTATTTGACAATCGTGATCTTTGATTTGCTAACTCCGCTTCCAATTCCTTGATCTTCTTTTCTTGTTCTTCTGCAACTTTCCTTTCTGCAACTTTAATTTCTTCTTGATGCATATCATTTAGAGTAAACCCAATAAACTCTCCTTTATTACCAATTAACCCCCAACGATTTCCATACTTAACTTGGGCTATGTCTGATTCACCAAAACGAGATAAGCGATCAAACTGGGGCTGAATAACTATTTCTCCTAGTTTGTTAATCAAGCCCCATTTTCCATTTTGCTTTACTGGGGCTAAATCGGATTTACCAAAACCATTTGCACCGTCAAACTGAGGTTGAATAACTATTTCTCCTAGGTTGTTAATGAAACCCCACTTTCCATTTTGCTTTATTGGGGCTAAACCCGATTCATCAAAATTAGATACAAAATCAAATTGAGGTTCAATTACAATCTTTCCTGTATTTTTTATAAATCCGTATTTGCCATACTGTTGAATAATCGACAGATTCGACTCTCCAAATTTGCCGACATATTCAAATTGAGGGGGGATGACGATTATTCCTTTCCTATCGATGTATCCCCATCTTTCATTTTGTAGAATAGTTGCGAGACCCGATCCTTCAAATTTCCCGGCAGCTTCAAATTGAGCTTTAATTACAATATTTCCTTTCTTATTAATGAATCCACTTTTACCATTTTTCCTGAAACGAGCAAGGTCTAAAGAAAATGGTTGTACGGCTTCAAATTTTGGTTTGATTTCAAATTGACCTTTGTTGTTGATATACCCCCATTTTCCATTGAGTTTGACTGCCACAAGTCCCTCACTGAAGCTATAGGTATTTTCATAAAGTCGATTTGAAAGAATGTTCCCGTTTTTGTCAATAAATCCGTATTTCCTCTTTTGTCCAATTGAAGTAAATTCGGATTTACCAAAAGATTCAGCGTAATCAAATATAGGTGGGATAGCCAGAATTCCTTCTTTGTTTATAAATCCGTATTTCTTATTCTGTTTGATCATTGCTAAATCTGATTCTCCAAACGCAGCGACTTTTTCAAATTGTGGTCTAATAACTATGTTCCCCTTTTTGTCAATAAATCCGTATTTCCCGTTTTGTTTAATCACAGCTAAGTTAGATTCATCATAAAACTCAGCGTAATCAAATTGAGGTTGAATAATTACTTTTCCATTTTGATCCATAAACCCATATTTATAGAATTCATTGTTAAATGGATAAATATCTCTTTGTCCATTATCGCACCCCACAATTAGTATGAGAAGGACTATTGAAAGTAATCTGATTATATTTTTCATATTACATTGTGTTGTCGCTAATGCTCAACTAAAATGAGTATGCGCTAAAATGGCTAGAAATACTAGAGTTACCAGTTCGCAATGTTTTATCTAATAGCTCAGCTCGCATATTCATTTTAGTGTTTGCTATATTCATTCTTCGTTAAGTGTTTCAATTATCTGCAAGACTTTAGAACTTGGATTAAGTAGATCTTCGTTTTCAAGAATGTCAATTGTGTTAGAAGCGTGGTTCTTCTTTCTGATCAAAGAAGAAAGAAATGTGCAGCAATGGCTATGCGAAAAATGTCAAATCGTATGCGAGAATTGGAAGGGGAGGATCTGGAGATTGGTTAATTGGTTGGCATACTTAACTGTCATTCCGGTTTGCGAAGTATGAGCAATACCGGAATCTTAATATCGTGAGGTGATGATCGTAAAGATTTCCAAGTCGCCCATGCTTCGCAAGGTTGCAAGGAAATGACGCTGGGTTGTTAGTTGATCTTAATAGAGCACTTGTCCGCCGCCGCGGTGCCAAAAAATAAGCAAAAGGCTAGAAAATTTAATGCTTCGGCCCACATGGCCAACGCATGGCCGCTAAATTTTCAGACCTGCCCACCTGCTCGTAGAGAGTTCACTGTTCAAAAGTTTGTTCTCGGTTTTAGTGGATCAGGGGATTGGTTGGCAACTCTAACAAAATCACACATTCCACGTGAGATGTTTGTTTGGTTTGAAAATCGGCGCCTATTGTAGGTGTAGCGTGTTTTTCAAACACTTTACACATTGTAAATCTTTAAAAACTTCAATTAGAATAAAATAATTTACGCATATTTACTTCATTGAATAGTAAATGACTATGAAAAAGAATAAACTAGGTGAGTTTCAGGAGTTGATCTTGATGGCGGTTATCGTTTTACAGGAAAATGCTTACGGAAGTGAAATTCAGCGTGACCTTGAAAAAAGACTCAATGAAAGATTAAGTGTTGGAGCTATCCAAACGGCATTGAAAAGGATGGAGGGTAAAGGATTTCTTACCTCAGAATGGGGTGAGGCATCTCAAATACGGGGAGGAAAAAGAAAACGTATTTATTCTGCAACTCCATATGCTCATCAGGTGTTGAGAGAAATGAAAGATATCCGGGCACAGCTATGGGAGGCCATGCCTAAACTGGGCATTAGCAATGTTTAATGAGACATAGGATCAACCATACCGTTCCCCCAATGTGGCCATTAAAGTTCCTTCGGTTCTTCATAAAAGACAGATACCTGGAAGAGATCGAAGGTGATATGGAGGAGCGGTTTCAGGATAACCTGCAGCGATTTTCCGTTCGAAAAGCCAGACGCTTGTATGTCTGGGATACGTTGAAACTAATTAGACCAGAGCTTTTGAAGAGAATCACTAAAAGCAACCAGTTAAGTCACCTAGATATGATACGACAAAATTTCAAAATAGCCTGGAGAGGCCTACTGAAACAAAAAGTCTTTTCTTTTATCAAAATCGGAGGTTTTGCCATAGGTATTGCCGCTTGTATGCTAATCGGGCTTTTCATTTGGGACGAGCTGAACTATGATAAACACTACGCTAAGGGTGATCTTATTTATCGGCTTGTCATTTCATATGACGAACCCGGCAACACATTAAGAGGAGTGACACTTCCTGCTCCCGTTAAGGATGGTTTGGACAATGGCTTTCCCGAAATCGAGCAGTCCGGTCGTATGATTCTATTTAAATGGTTTGATACAGGCGACAACCAATTTCGAAGAGCAGACCAGGTACAAAATGCATTTGAAAACGGCTTTGTTTATGCAGATCCTGAAATGCTTGAAATTCTGGAAATACCAATGGTGTATGGAGAACAAAGCCGCGCATTATCAGAACCTAACTCGATGGTGATTTCCAAGAGAAAAGCGGATCAGTATTTCCCAAATCAAGATCCAATAGGACAGACAGTAATATTGAATGATAATGAATCTCATCCGTTCACCATTGGTGGTGTGATGGAAGATTTTCCAGCTCATAGCCATCTTCAGCACGACTTCCTGATAACACTCTCTGAAAAGGAATTCTGGCCAGGATCTCAAACGAGTTGGACCGGAAGTAACATATATGATGTTTATGTCAAACTGTTGCCTGGAGCAGATCCTAGGCACCTGGAGAAAAAGTTGCTGTCTATACGAGATAATCATATTGTAGTTGGTTTGGAAAAAGAGGGCGATCAATTTGCTGAGAGTGTAAAGAAATATTGGACGCTGGAACTACAACCTGTTGAGGAAATCTATCTTGACTCAGATATCCGTGATTTTTTAACGCATGGTGATATAAAGGTGGTCTGGCTTTTTGGAAGCATTGCCATGTTCATTTTGATATTGGCCATGGTCAATTTTATCAACTTATCTACTGCGAAATCAGCTAACCGTGCAAAGGAAGTAGGACTAAGGAAAGTCGTCGGTTCGTATCGTCAAGGTCTTGTCGTCCAGTTTATGATCGAGTCATGGGTTTACAGTTTAATTTCATTTGGCATGGGTATGTTGCTCGCCTGGCTGTTATTACCATCTTTTAATTTACTAGCCGACAAGTCACTTAACTTTCCATGGTCTGAGTGGTGGTTATTTCCGATTTCATTTGGGTTAGCCGGGGTAATTGGCACCTTAGCAGGAATTTATCCGGCTTTCTACTTGTCAGGGTTTAAGCCTCTTGAAGTTCTTAAAGGTCGTTTGAGCATGGGAAGCAAAAGCACAGCCCTACGATCAACCATGGTTGTGTTCCAGTTTACAGCTACCATTGTACTCATTATTTGTACACTGATCACCTACCAGCAAATGGACTTTATTCTCAATAAAAAGATTGGGTACAACAAGGATCAGGTCGTTTTACTACAAGGGGCCAGTACGATTGGAGAACATCGCGCAGCTTTTAAGAATGAGCTGATGCGGATGCCGGAGGTAGTTAACGTAACTCAAACCGACTATATGCCAATTTCAGAAACCAGAAGAGATGGAACGCAAGTATGGAAGGAGGGGCGGGCCAAAATTGACATTGGAATAGGTTGCCAATTTTGGCAGGTAGATGAAAACTACATTGAGACGATGGGCATGGAGCTAATTAGTGGTAGAGGCTTTTCTCACGACATGGCTTCTGATTCAGCGGCGGTAATTATAAATCAGACATTATCCAAAAGATTAGGTTTTGAAGACCCCATTGGTGAAAGGATAAATGTAGGTCGAGGCACATTCATGGTTGTAGGTGTTGTAGGGGATTTTCATTTTGAATCTATGAAAGGAGTTATTGAGCCATTAGCCTTTGTGCTGTCAGACTATCCCGGATCAATGATCGCCGTAAGAATTGAGACCAAGGATTTTAAGCAGTCCTTAGCCTCCATTTCAGATGTTTGGCAAGAGTTCATGCCTCGACAACCCATCCGTTACACATTTCTAGATTATTCTTACGCTCGCATGTATGCAGATGTAGAGCGGACTGGAAGAGTGTTTGCCATATTTGCAATCCTGGCAATTGTAGTGGCTTGTTTGGGATTATTTGCACTGTCGGCTTTTATGGTGGAGCAACGAAGCAAGGAAATAAGCATTCGCAAGGTACTTGGGGCCAATTTTGCGATCATAATTGGTTTGCTAACCAGGGATTTTCTGAGACTAGTCCTGATCGCATTGGTCATTGCTGTACCTGCTGGCTGGTATTTAATGGATGACTGGTTGGCTGACTATGCCTACAGCATTGATATCTCCTGGGTGGTCTTTGTTGTAGCCGGTGCTATTGCAATAGCAATTGCATTATTGACAATAAGTTCCGAATCGATAAAGGCGGCCATGACAAATCCCTCGAATAAGCTGAGGTCTGAGTAAAAGCTTATTAACAGTCTTTCAACTTTCATATCGAATTCAGGTCCACCTTTTTTCTCAACTCCAGCAACATCATGTATTCTACATTACATGTTTGTCTGGCCTAAAAATGGCCTTCCATGACTCAAAACAGGCGTTTTTTGACTAATCTGTTATTGGTCGAACAAGAAATGGGCAAAAGACATGTTCATTTCTCATCATTTTCATAGATGAGTTGAGAAATAATCGAGAACCTCTCCATCTAATTGGAAAATGAGGATTTGTTCCAATAATCCACTGGGGAATGCTAAGAACAGTGAATAGATTTAAATCAATTCACCTCAAAAACCTCCACCCATTTTTGGCGCGATCCAGTAGATAGGTTGTTAGTCAAGGTCTCGTAAAGTGATTGAAAAGTCACTTTCTGTCCTTTATTAGCTTCAGCCCATTCAAGTAAAATGGAAGTAAATCGTTCCTGTCCCATCTCAGTTATGAGATTGCTGAGTGCTGTAGCTCCTTTATTGATCTCCAGGTAGTCTGCACCATCAGCATAGAGTAAAGGAGGCTCCTCGTTAGGTTCATTGTTGCGATCTTTTGCATACTGCTCCATCTTCTTTTTCGTTAGCAGTTGAACTGCCTCATTACCAAACGTCTCTCTAACAAATTGTAATCCGATGGCTTCTGGTAATGCCTGGGCGAGCATCTCAGCTCCCTGCACATTCGCTACGTTGATATTGTTCTGAATCCAATGACTTGCCAAACCACTGCCAACTTTCAGGTAGAGGTATGCTTTCTCTTGTAATCCTTCTGTGTCTGCTACCCATCCTTCCTTTTCTGAAATCACAAGCGTGTTTGCGAAAGAATAGAAAGAATCCTGCCATCGATGAATTTCTACCAATTGGAGATCATCTTCAACAGCATCTACTCCAAATTCCTTTCGCATGTAATCAACTGCTTTTTTCATTGCATCTTGATACAAGTCTATGTTAAAAGTGTGCTCCACTTTGTGAAGAATGGTGTAATCCAATTCGCTTGCTTTTCCCTCGACAAGTGCATATTTGGAAGATCCTATGTGCCAGTTGAAAGCGGTCGGACGATCGATTTGATACCTTGCGATGGCACGTCCTTCCTTCTCTTCTTTTTTAATCAAGACTCCGGCAGCAAAGGGAACTTGACCTGCTTCAGTACTGATGGTAATCTGGCCTGTGACCATTCCTGCATCAGGAGCATAGAAATCCTGATCTTGTGCTAATGGATCATCAATAGAAGCCATTCGTGAGGATAACCGTTCTAAACTTCTCTCTTCCCTTTTTCGGTTTTCTGAGAGCTCTTTTTCACTATCGTATCCGATAACTGGCAAAAACTCCTGCACACTCGCAAAGCTCCCGGTGTAAGTCAAGTCCCCTTGGAAATCACTTTGTACAAAGCCTACGTACTGCTTTTTCCCTTCGACGAACAGCCTGAAGAGGCTATCTTCCTGAAGAGCCTGTGGAATAAGATATGCAGTTAGATTCTGTTCTTCATCTTCTTTTACCAATGTTAGCTCCTGCCTGTTCAACTTCAGGCTTGTGACCTTTACAAAATCTTTCCAATTCAGAAATAGTGTATCAGCTTTAGTGGTATTAATAAGTAGTATTTCAGCCACATAGGTCGCCTTTCTTTCTGAGGGGAAAAGGTCAATCTGCAAATCAATGTTTGAGTATTTTGGTTGTGGGTATGACTCTAAATACTTGTACTTAATTTCATATTCAGCATCCAGGCGTTCTTCTTCATCTTCAGGAACGAAATTTCCGTTATCGTAAACATTCTTGGTAATAAAAGACATTAACAAGAAGAATGCACCAAAACAAAGCACCATAGCTACCTTAGAAACATGACCTAACTGCACATTTTTCAGTGACAGCCGATGGCTCCATTTTTTATCAGAACCTCGTTTCCATAACCAGATTCCAGCCATAATCAGCGTTGCTGCCAGGGACAGCCAGAGCCAGAAAAACCAATGGCCTGAGGAATGAAAAATCCCATAACCGCTGGTCTCCGAGAAGTCTTCCACGCCAGGTGTGAAACCATAACCAATACGCAGGTCTTCTACGATCCCCATATCAAAAGAAATGATTAGGAACAAAAAGAAGCCAACGCTAACGATATGCGTGATGATGCGATGAGAAGTGAGCCCTGCGACGAAAAACACGAGCGCCGCATAGAGCACAAAAGTCAGAAATGCCCACCTGTGAAGTAATAAATCTTCAGCAAAACGTCCCAGATCGATATAGCTGGCACCTCCCAGAAGAATTTGAGTGAAAATGGAAATACCAATAAAGCTAAGGCTTAGTACAAATGAAAGTCCAATAACCGCCACAAAGCGAGAGAGCTGGGTAACCCATACAGGAACAGGCAGCGAATCTGTGATCTGCCAAATGTTGACCGTCTTATCTTTGAAAAAGAGCTCGCCCGCCCAAATCATGATGAGCATATTCACAAAAACACCCCACTGCAATCGGAAGAATGTCATATTGCTGCTGATCGGTACTTCCTTGCCTATATAGTAGGCGGCATTCCAGGTCACATTTTGCATGAAAACCATTAATAAAATGATACCCAGGATAATCTTGAAGGAGGTAGGCCGCACAATATTCAAAAATTCCAACCTGGATAAGGTCCACAATTTTTTCAAAAAATCAGCCATTCGAAAATGCTTTACGATTTGAGGAACGTTGATGACAGTGTTTGTGAAAAGATTACCGTTTTCCTCTTTGATCTTCTTGGACTTATCTACTCCGGCCTGAATAAAGTATTTGAAGGAAAACTTGAAATAAGCAGCTACGGTAAGTAACAAGGCTATTCCAACCCATATAAGTCTATTTTGTAAAATATACCCTGTCAACGAAAAGTAGCCTGTGTTTTTTTCAATTGGAGTTTGTAAATCGGCGAAATATTGAGCTGCTACATACCCACCCGGATCTGCTAAAAGATACGCCAGCATATTATCCCCACCTCCAGTTTCATAGGAGGTTTGTGCGATTAAGAACATGATGACAACCGCAAAAACAGCCAAATAACTAGTTGCAATCCGCCTCGAAAAGACGATAGAAAAAAAGACTAGTGCTACATAAACAAACAGATTAGGAATCGTAAACATGAACCAACCGTGAAACAATTGTCCCCATGGTGTAGGACCAAACCGATTTGCTTCGCCAATTCCTGAATATGGAAGAAGTAGGTGTCCAACGACCAGACCGATACTAATGATGATTAGGTATAAATATGCCGCCAAAAACCGTCCAAGAAAGAACTGCTTGTCATTGATAGGCATGGCATAAGTCCATTGAGCAGATTTATACTGTATGTCCTTGTACAATACACCACCGGTAGCAATGGCGATAATGATGATCATAAGCATGCCCATTCCGGCATAATTACGGTATATGATACTCGGAGCATTCATAAGCACATTTTCATTCGCGAAATACTCGAATGAACCCTGAGTATACCAAATTGCCTGGAATATGAGCATTAGGAAGAAGATCAGCGATACCCAACTGAACAAACGCTGCTTGAGCTCGCTCTTGATGATAGAAAGAATCGTTCGCATATTAGTGTTCGCTTAGTATTTTGAAATAAGCATCTTCTAAAGAAGGAGCTTTTGTATCGAATCCATTTGATGGGGTTTCCTCAGAAAGAATGGTAATCATCATTTTACCAGCGAAAAAGCGCTGTGAGATCACATTGTACTTTTCCTGGTACTTACCAATTTCATCTTTACCGACAGGCATTTCGTAAAGTTTACCCCTCAGCGCTTCCTCTATCTCGTCCGGTTTACCCGTAAGCACCACTTCACCTCTACCAATGATGGCCATATCCGTACAAAGCGTACTTACATCCTCCACGATATGGGTAGAAAGGATTACAACCGCGTCTTCACCAAGTTCTGAAAGCAGGTTATAAAAACGGTTTCTTTCCATAGGGTCTAAACCAGCAGTAGGTTCATCCACAATGATCAAATCAGGATTGCCGACAAGTGCCTGAGCGATACCAAATCGCTGTTTCATCCCTCCTGAATAACCATCCAGTTTTTTACTTCTAGCATCATAAAGATTGACTTTTTGAAGCAATGCCTCTACCGTATCTTTTCGCTCACCTTTCTGTACAATGCCTTTCATATCAGCTATGTGAGAGAGTAATTCCTCTGCCGTTACGTTGGGATAAACGCCAAATTCCTGAGGTAAATAACCGAGTGTCTTTCTCAGTTTCTCAGGTTCTTTCGCTACATCAATCCCATTGAAATTCACTGTGCCACTATCTGCATCTTGAAGGGTGGCAATTGTTCGCATCAAAGTGGATTTGCCTGCTCCATTTTGACCTAAAAGGCCAAACATTCCCTTACCGATGGTGAGGCTTACGTCTTTAAGCGCTTGTACTCCATTGGAGTAGGTCTTAGATAGATTATTTATTTCTAGTTTCATTGATTGTAAATTGAATTGTTTTAGAATTTTGGGAAAAGCCTCCCTGTTTTAGCCTTGTAGGCAAGGTATTCTTCTCCAAATGCGGCCTCCATCATTTTTTCCTCCGGACCTACCCTGAGCATGTACATAAGTCCAAAAGCAAAAATCCCGCTTAGGCCGGCAACATAATTATGTAAAAGCAGAGACTGGCCGATCACCCAAAACCAAATGGCTGTATACATTGGGTGTCTGATTTTACTGTAAACACCTGATGAAACAAGTGTATGTTCATCTCTTATCTCCAGACTGACCGACCAATTTTGACCAAGGTCTTTATGAGATCGATAAAAAAGCCAGGCAAAAAGCACCATCATTAGAACTCCCAGGAGCTGAAAGACTAGCGGTAGCGCGTAATTAGCAAAATTCAGAACACCGGTGAAAACATACAGCATTGGTAAAATCATCATGCCTATGAATACCAGAAATAGCAACACTTTTTCCAATGTGGTTTTCTGGTCGTCAACTATTTTATTGGTCTTATTTCTACGCTCATGTGGTCGGCGAATGATTAAACTTGCCAGGATAGAGAAACCGTAAATGATTTTTAGGAATAGTGGCTCCATATCAGATAAGGGAAGTTTGTGGCTTCAAAAATGTACCTCTCAATTCTTTATAATGACTAACCAGTAGTACAGTGTTTAAAAGAAACATTGTACCATCGTAAACAACAAAACCTATGTATCTCGAGATGAACACATGGGTCATGAGCAAACAGAGCATCAGAGGTACCATCATTACTGCTCCCAACAAATAGGTTCTCTTAAAGATTAGTAAGATCCCATTTAGTAGTTGGAAAAAGCCCACAAAGTATAGGTAGCCTGTACCCATCAAAAAATCATAGAATTCGAAAAACTTCGGGTCTGTCATTTCTACATCTGACTTGAATACCGAAGGGTGGTAAGGCAGGAATAGTTTTTCTATTCCTGCGTATACAAATATGAAGGCTAGTAAGAATCTGATGATGTAACGAGCAACCTTCATTAAAAACGATAAACAGTGTTGAAACCATAGGTCGCTGGTAAGCCATAGCTGGCAAATGAAGCTGCTCCACCAACTCCATACCCGTAACTGAAGTATACTTCGTCAGTAATATTTTTACCCCAGAGGCTTACCTCAAAACCCTGATAAGAGGCACCGATACGACCATTTAGCAAACCGTAGGAAACTTGTTTCACCGTATTCTCCGGATCAAAGAACATCTCGGATTGAAAGATGTAATCCAGCCCCATGAATGCCGTGGTTTTCGGCCCCAGTTTTCGCTCGTAGTTAGCTGAAAAATTCCCGTTCCATTCAGGTGAGTAACCTTGTTGGTTACCTTCATTATTAACCAATTCACCAGTAAATCCAACAACCTCATAATCGGTAATTTCGGTGGACAGGTAACCAACATTTGCGGTAAGATCTAATCCCTTGACCGGTAAATAATTCATTTCTAATTCGACACCCTGACTGGTCGACTCGCCTACATTATCAACTCCGAATTGAAAGGTGGTCTGATCTACAACAGTGAAAAGCTGCTGATCTTCCCAATTGATATAAAATGCAGTAAAGTTGGCTTTTAAGCGATTGTTTAGCCAGGAAGACTTGACACCCAATTCATAGTTCCAGCTAAATTCCGGATCGTATTGCGCTGCTTCCTGATCATTTACAAACTGGTTGAGACCACCGGGACGATAGCCTCGTGCCATATTTCCAAATAAAAACAGATCATCAGATACTTCATAGTTTACTCCTACTTTAGGAGATAGTGCGTTAAAGGTGGCATCTGTCTCAAAACTGGAATTTACCAGTGGAGAAGGAAGAGGCCCTCCTGGTGTGAATACGGAATTACCAGGATCTTCAAAATTTTGCCCATTCCTGAAGTGCTCTCTAATCGCGGTAATCTCACTTCGCTCAATCTCATATCTCAACCCAAGTAAAATGCTTAATTGACTTGTTAACTCGTAATCAGCCTGGCCGAAAAGGGCAAGACCTGTTTGCTGGATGTTACTATCTAATCTTTGTGTGAACTCACCTGCTGAATTTCCGGCCAAAGCGGTAGATACGGTTGGGGTAATATCCTCTCTATCAACGTAATACAAGTACAGCCCTCCAACCCAGTTAAAATTCTCATTGTTGGTGGAATTTAAGCGAAACTCCTGACTGATCGTATAATTGTTACTCGACCCATTTGAAACGTAATTGATGTCAAAAGGCGTAAAGTCAAAATCATCGTTTTCTCTCTCAGTGTTGTAATACTGCAAAGAAGAAATTGAGCTGAGTGTTGCCTTAGGAAAGTCGTAGCTTATTTTCAAAGCATTGTGAGTGGTTGTGGTGTTGTAAACTCCTTGTCTGTCGAAATTCACCTCATAAGGATGGTTTTGCTTGAGTGAATCAAGTATTGCATTGGTGACACCAAAACCACCTACCAAGGCATAAGCATTCACTTCTCTCACCTCCAATCCAGAACTCCAAGAAAAAGATAATCGATCGGTCGGGTAGTAATTCACCTTAAAGCCTGTCGTCACTGACTCTCTTCCCAATAAATTGTCTGTGTCAATTGCGATGTTGTTGATGTAGCCATCTCGCTGTGTATGTCCGGCGTTTACCTTAGCGAATAATTTATCTTTTATGATGGGAAAACTAATACCAGCCGAAGCGTTCAATTGATTCAAATTACCATACCCAACTCGGGCATAGCCTTTGACTTGATTCGTCGGTCGTTTGGTAATTACATTAATGGCTCCTGCCAGCGCATTCCGACCGTAGAGTGTTCCTTGAGGTCCTTTCAGAATCTCTATGCGTTCAATGTCATTCAATAACGTCGGAAAACCGTAAGAAGCAAAAAACGGAACCTCATCTACATAAATCCCTGTGGTAGGAACTACATCGATCGTATAAATTCCCCGGCTGGCAAAGACTTGAAAACTTCCTCCTCCATCGTCATAGGACTTGAAGTTAGCAGCAACCCGATTCAGTTCATTCAGTTCATTTATCTGTAGCTTTTCAATTTGTTTTGATTGAACAGCCGTCATGGAGATTGGCGTTTGCTGTATGTTTTGCAACTGCTTATTCGCAGACACTATAACCTCTCCAAGGGTAATACTTGCCGTGACCAGTTGAATATCTACTTGTTGGCTTTGATTCAAGTCAACTTGTTTCTGCTGAAGTTCGAACCCAGTATACGTGAATTCTAAAAAATACTGACCAGCCGATAAATCACTGATAGAATAGGTACCATCAGAGTCAGATATTGCTCCTTTGGCAGTTCCCATGATATGTACAGTAGCTCCGATGAGTGGCTCTCCCACTTCATCTTTCACCGTTCCGGTAATTTGATACTGAGCAGAGAGTTGATAACTGATCAAGGTCAATAGTAAGAAGGTCCATCTTTTAGTTGTAGTCGCTTTCATTTGATAGAGTTTTAAGTAAATGGTATTATTTAGAATCAGTCTAAACGATAGCAAACCTACGTGTGGGAAAAGCGTGAAGACATACGTCAGACGGAGTAAAAGGTACGCTTCAGGTAGTAAGACAAAACTTCGAAGAAATTATTAAGTTTTGTTTAGTCTATCCGGCTCAACGCAATACAAACACGTAAAAAAGCGATTACAACTTCACTTTTCACTACATGTGGTGATTGATTTTAACGTCTTATTTCTTAACTTTTGCAATAGAGTTGCATTTCTAATGCTCTGATGGTAATGGAATAAACCAGTAGTGATATGAAAACAAGAATTTACGGATCTGAATTGGAAGAACTTGCCACTGAGGTTACACATCCGAATGCTTTTAAAACGGAGCAGTCGTTTTATATGGAACGTGAATACAAAGCTGATCACCTCATGCTCGAAGGATCTTACAAGGAGGTCTTCTTTGAAGGCATTCACATCGGATACGGAGATTTCAAGCTACCGAGAACTACGCTTGTTCACTTCGATACAGATATGGAGACCATTGAAATGCATTTTGCCTTATTGGGAAACGCGCGTGCGCACACCAGGGATTTCGAAAAGCAGGTCAGCTTTAAAACCAACCAACATAACCTCATCTACGCATGTGAATTCAAAGGCGCTATCGAATGGTGTGCTGAAAAAGACATGAAAGTCTTTGAGGTTAACTTGTGGCCATCTTTTTTTGAAAAGTACTTACCTGAGGGTGGACTTTTTGATTTGTTCAGGGAGAACATTGAGAAAAAAAAAGCTTCTTTTCTATCCCCACACAATTACCCGATCACGCCTCAAATGATGACCTTGATTCATCAGATTCTAAACTGTAACCGAGTAGGTCATTTCAAGCGAATGTTTTTAGAATCTCATGTAATCGAATTGTTGATGTTGCAATTGGAGCAAATCGATAATCATAATTGCGAGGTTTTTTGTACTATAAATAAACAGCACGAGGAAAAACTATACGCTGTTAGAGAGATTCTCTCACAACATCTTTCAGGAGATTTCTCGCTCAATAGCCTAGCGCAACAGGTTGGAACCAATGAATTCACTTTGAAAAAAGGATTCAAAGAACTATTTGGGACATCAGTTTTTGGTTATTGGAATCAGATTAAAATGCAGGAGGCAAGGACGCTACTTGCAGAAGGGGTCATGAACGTGAAGGAAGTAAGCGCTAGAATTGGATATAAAAATCCTCAGCATTTTAGTACAGCATTCAAAAGATATTATGGTTATTCACCCAGTGAGTTAAGGGTTAGTGTTTAATCATAGATTACAACATTCTACTTTCTCAACTCCAACAAAACCACGCATTCCATGTGATATATTTGGTTGGCTTAAAAACTGGATAGCGATTCGTAATCAAGTTATTTATACTTGACTAAAATTTTTTGAGATAAATAGTCCTTACCTCCATCAAACACCTGAGTCCATCCGTTTTTCTTTAGATACTTCACCAGGTAGTGATTTAGAAGCCCATGAGATACAAGTAATGTCTTTCCATTTTCGGATGCATGCGTTTCTAAAAAGATTGCTGCCTCTTTTGCTCTCTGCTTTGCTTCCGAGAAGCTTTCAATTCCTTTTTTGTTAAATCCCATGAGCCAAAAGACGCGCGAACCTGTCGTCCACCACTTCAGTGGTAGCTTTATATTAAAGAAGGAAAAAACTTTCCTTTCAAACTCTCGGAAAATGGATTCGTCCCTTTGATCTTCAAAACCTTGAAACAATTGCTCCGCTGTTGAAATACTACGATTGAGTGTGCTAGTAAAAATCACATCAACCTCACGTGCACTCAATTTGATCGGAACGTGTTCCGGAGGGTAAACACCCACAGAATCATATTGTGCAATAAACCTTATCGCCTCTTTTCGTTTCCTCCAACCCTTTTTATTGAGTGCCGGCTCACCATGTCTCAAAAGAACAATCTGTTGTAATCTGGAAAAGTTCTCTACTAAATTCATTTCCTCTTGTATAAACCGAAGAGTTACAGACACGTCTTTTGACTGTTTCTCGAACTTTTTGTAATGTTTTTTTACCACATCAAGTTGTGCACTAACAGGATTCCAAATACTATAACTAATGAAAAAGAAGAGTAGGGTGGTAAACTTACTTTGCATAAACAAAAATGGGAATGTCCTTTTATATTCTCTCACTTATGTAATT
>JANQEC010000146.1 GCA_028278585.1 Cyclobacteriaceae bacterium
AGCTCTGATATACCTATTAGAGTTATAATGAACAGTTGCAAGACTCTATTGATCATGTTTGATAATTTTAAATGACTTTGATTTTTTAGATTTCTGAGAAATATGAAGGAAGTAAATCCCGGACTTTACCGAACTAAAGTCGATTTGAATTTGATCTGCATTCGTTTGAACATTCGTTTCAAGCTCCTGCCCCTTCATATTTAACAATTTGATTTCCATTAACTCTAAAGGCGATGTAAGAGTTATGCTTAAGATATTGGTTGTCGGATTTGGAAAAATTTTAATCTCCGATCCAAAATGATCTTCAATTGCAGTTGTTAGATCAGAAGTTTCATACGGAAATTGGTAACCTTGATGAATTTGGGTGGTTGATACCACAACTTCTCCCAGGCTCCAGGAAACAATAGCTGAAGTTCCTTGATTAGTGTTTCCAGCCGTTGAAATCAGCTCGTTTGTTTTTGATTGAGAAATAACAGGAATGGCTGCAAGCAGGACAAAGATTAAAGCTAGAATTTTCATCCAAATTACTTTATCTGAAACAGGTGATCTAAATGATACATTATGTCCCTTCAAATATAAACAATGGAATCATCGATACATCATAAGTAATTATCGCCTTTTTCTATAAAATCGGATGTCGCTCAAACTCAGCTTCCCGATCAAAAATATACCTGTAGGTGATCAATGTACGTGCCTTTTCAGCCTCCAAATTTTTAGAGATATTAAGCATCTTGGGATTAAAGTCGCCTTGCCATTGTAATTCAAGTTCGCGGTATTTCGTGTTGGTTTTGATTTCCTTTTCGCCTTCGACGATCATGTAATAGTCAACACCAGTCCCCTGGTGTTCCGGGATAACCCCGAATACGACTCCAACCATTCCTCGACAAATTTTTCTCCATTTTAAGATCATGAAATGGATCTTCGCCAAAAGATGAAATTTCCCATTCAGGTGTTTGATCATTTGATTTATATCAGGAATGTTGAGCCACATAGCAATGGGTTTGTTATTGTGATAAGCGAACCAAACAATTTTCCCATCAATGATTGGCCCCATTTTCTTGAACATTTTCACTGCTTGAGCCAGGGCCATCGATTTGTTTCCTTTGTGACTTGCCCAGGCACCATTGTACACATCACAAAAATCCTGGGCGAATTTCTTCAACTGTTTTTTGTTATAGTGCTGTGCTGTGTATTCAGGGTTTTTCTCGAAACGTTCGTGAGCGGCATAGAATTTGTCACTTAGCTGGGCGTCATCCGATAAGGCCATTTTCCAGCATATTTGATTGTAGAAATTCTTGAAACCATATGTTTCAAACAACTTTTGATAGTAGGGTGGATTGTAGTTCAATCCATAAGGTGGAGCATGGAACCCCTCTACAAGAAGACCCCACCATCTATCCCT
This sequence comes from Cyclobacteriaceae bacterium, assembly GCA_028278585.1. GTDB lineage: Bacteria > Bacteroidota > Bacteroidia > Cytophagales > Cyclobacteriaceae > Ekhidna. The sequence goes on from JANQEC010000146.1 coordinate 1,403, forward strand.
TTCTCCGAAGTTGATGGGTCCATCCATCGCCTCCATTCCCTGCTCCTCCAACCATTTCTTGCCAGTGTCAAAAAGCAGGTTTGCCGCTTCCTGGTCATCAATACAATCGAAAAAACCTATCCCGCCTGTCTTATACTTGTCTCCCAGGTTTTTATAGCGGGGATTTACAAAAGCGGCTATACGTCCTATCAACTCACCGGAATCATTTTTTAGTAACCAACGGCTTGCTTTTCCTTTTTTCAAGAAACGGTTCTTCTTCAGGTCAAAGACTGACTTGATATCCTGATCAAGCGGACGAATGTAGTTCGGATTCCCCTTGTTGATCTTGATGTTGACCTTTAGAAATTCCGAAAGATTAGGTGATACGTCTTGGTAAATCTTCACAGTTTAGTGACTCAAATTTGGTTGATAGGTTGCTCGATCAAGACTTAATAGATTAGATTCGACTTTAATTCAAGATGAATGTTTTTTAATGATAGTTGCTTCAAAAAAAATGTAAAGTACTATCATTTAAAAAAACGACCCGTACTAATCAAATGATATTTTGAACTACAAATTTCTTATAAAATCATCATTGAGGGAATGATTTGCAATAGTTTTTATTTAGAAATTATAATTCGATCAACTTTTTCTTCTATCAGAGCTTTATTGAAAGCATCAAACTGATCTGCTTTCACCTTTTGGTAATCTAATTCTATAGATGAATACACTTTTTGCAGATCCTCCCATCTCTCAAGCATTCCCCCTGTTGGAGAATTGTGTTCGTCCACAATTACTCTAAATAACCGAACAATATGATTACTGAAGACACGAGGGAAATTTATTTCATCCTGTGTCGTCTCGGTTTTATTTTGAATCAAACGATTTTCGATTGCAGTTAATTCTTTGGCAAGTTCCTTAGCTAAATTTTTAAGACGATCATCATGACCTGCTTCAACCGCCATCTTGGCTATTTTGTTAGATTGGTCCCGGATTGATCTGATCTCACCAATCAAATCTTGCGACTCAGTTATTAGGGAAATGACATCTTGTTCCAAATTAAATTTTTGTTGAAGGTCCACAGTTGAAAGTTCATCCCATCGTGGATCTATTTTGATTTCAAAAGAATCTTCGTATTGAGTTTCTCCTCTTTTTAGAACTACTTTATAAGTGCCTGGGACTGCTTTTGGCCCGGGTTCACGACCGGCACTAAAATCCATGGCAACAAAATTCTTTACCATTTTAGGCGATGGGTAGGTTAGATTCCATTTCACCTGATTGAACCCGTTCTTTAATCCCAACTTGGATTCGTTATTTTCTTTTGCTGGTTTGGTCGACCACTTTTTGGCCACTTTTCCAGAGCTATCGATTATAGATAGGGTAGTTGCTGAGGAAGTGTCTTCTTCTATGTTTTTCAAATAGAATCGAACAGTAGCGCCCAATCCACCTCTACCGCCCACATTTGTACGATACGTATCTCTAACATCAAATAGATAAGCACTGCTGTTACCGACATCTTTAGCTTGTTGTAATGGACTAAGATCATCGAGGATCCAGAAAGCTCGTCCTTGTGTACTTAGCGCCAAATCGTTTTCTACCGTTTCGATGTCCGTAATTGGGACATTCGGTAGATTCAACTGCAATGGCTGCCAACTACTTCCATTATTAAATGAAACATACATCCCGTACTCTGTTCCGGCATAGATGAGCCCTTTGACTTTGCTGTCTTCCGCAACTGCTCGAACAAAATGGTTATTGGGTATTCCATTAGAACCATTGGTTAAGAGCTTCCAGTTAGAGCCAAAATCATCTGTGAGGAAAATGTAAGGTTTGAAATCCCCGTCTCTGTATTTGTAGACCGCAACCAAAGCTCTACCCGGGGCATGTGCTGATAATTCAATTTTGTTGACAGTACCCTCACCAGGCATATTTGACGGAGTAATGTTTTGCCATGTTTTTCCACCATTATTGGTGATATGAATAAGACCATCGTCGGACCCGGCCCAAATCACATCTTGATTGTGTGGTGATTCTTCAAGCGCGAAAATTGAAGAGTAAACCTCAACTCCGGTGGCATCATGCTGTATGGGTCCGCCTGGAATGCCCTGGTATTTATCCAGGTCCTGGGTTAGATCCGGGCTTATTACCTCCCAGGTTTGACCTTTATCTGTAGATCGATGAACGAATTGCGAGGCAATAAAAACAGCATCTGGATTGTACTTTGAAACAAAGAGAGGATAGTTCCATTGGAACCTATACTTCAGGTTTCTCTGCTCAGTTCCTTCTGTGTAGTGAGGATAAGCGGTTACTTGCCGACGTTCTCCATTTTCCAGGTTGACATAAGTGATTTCACCGCTATATGTTCCTGCATACACAATATTTGGATTTGTCGGATGGACCGCTACATCTGCACTTTCCCCACCTCCTATGCTATACCATTGTTGGGTGGATGTGAGCGAGGGAAGCGATTGGCTGGGTACCGAAATGGTACTATTGTCTTGTTGGCCAGCATACAGCCTATAAGGAAATTGATTGTCTACCGTGACACGGTAAAATTCTGCCGTTGGCTGATTTAGTTGCGTGGACCATGATGCACCTCCATTTAATGTAACGTTTGCACCACCATCATTGCAATTGATCATGATCTTCGGATTATCCGGGTTTATCCAAACACCATGGTTATCCCCATGAGGAGTACCAATCCGATCGAATGTTTTGCCACCATCTACTGACTTGTAAAATCCGGTGTTTGAAGCATAAACCGTATTTTCATCTTTCGGATCAGCTGTTACATGGCTATAGTACCAGCCTCTTTGACGCAGCTTATGATCCCTGTTGATTCTCTTCCATGTTTTTCCTGCATCATCAGACCTATACAAACCTCCGGATTCTTCTTTCTTGGCCTGGATCTGGGCCCAGACCCGCTCTGGATTGACTGGTGAAATAGTCAGACCAATTCTCCCCAATAGCCCGGTTGGTAGACCTCCTTCAAGTTTTTTCCAGGTTGCTCCTCCATCCTTTGATTGAAAGATTCCGCCGGATGTTCCACCATCTATCAATGTCCAAGGTTTTCGCTCCATCTGCCACATAGCAGCATACAATATTCGTGGATTGCTTGGGTTGATGGCAAGGTCTACTGCTCCTGTTTTATTGTTTATGAATAACACCTTATCCCAGGTTTTTCCGCCATTTGAGCTCTTGAAGACTCCACGTTGGTCATTCGACGCGAATGCATTCCCAAGTGCGGCTACCCAGACCACATCCGGATTATCAGGGTGAATGACTACTTTTCCGATTTGCCCGGCATCTCTGAGCCCAATTTTGTTCCATGTTACACCTTCATCGGTAGAACGGTACATTCCGTTACCTGGTGATACATTTCCTCGCGGACAGGCAGAACCGGTACCGACATAGATCACATTTTCATCAGAAGGGGCAACTTCAATTGCACCAATTGATCCGACACTGATTTGACCATCAGAGATATTCTTCCAATTTTGACCAGCATCATCCGTTCTCCAAACTCCACCACCGGTTGCTCCCATTAAAAAGGAAAACTGTTTGGACCTGAATCCGGCTATAGCAGTAGATCTACCTCCACGTGTAGGACCAACAGACCTGTATTTCATTCCTGCAAAAACCTCTGGATTTAAGGTTTCAGGTCTTGCTGAGGCCCGCTTGTTTCTTTGTGCTTGACTGGTAAAACATATTAATAGTAGAGTAAGGAGAATCAGTAGGTTTTTCATTTTCTAGGTGTTATTCGACTAATTTATAACACCTTCTGAACTATTTGACGGAAAAGAGTGACGATTCCATAGGTGGTAATTCTGGAAACAAAGAGAATACTGAATTTATAATTCAATTTTTAACTACCACTTTATTCATTGTTGGATAATTTGACTCGTACATGTGAAAATTGATTCCATCTTTAAGACCAACATCAGGGACGATGATGTTTTTTGCTCCTGAAGACTTCATTACTTCAATATAAATCTCAGAAGCCGGGATGATTACATCTGCTCTGTCGGGATTCAATTGAAGCTTATTTAGTAATTCGTTAGTCGTAAGTTTGAATAGATTCTTTTGAGTAGCAATCAGCGTATCAAGGTTCATTTCCTTGGTTTTTCCGTCAGTTGATAATTCAAAGAGCTTATTGATATTACCACCTGTACCTATTGCGCATATATTCTCGTATTTGTTGGAGATGTTAATCTTGATCCATTGCTTCATTTCCTCCCACATTTCGGGTTTATCGCTATGTTCAAGACTTCTTACTGATCCAAGCTTGAAAGACCTGGAAAGGATCTTTTTCTTCCCTTCATAAATATTTAATTCAGTGCTTCCGCCACCCACGTCAACATGAAGATAATTCCCATTCCCAAGCGAAAGCCCAATTACTTTGTTAATCATCTCGGCCTCTTCCTCACCGCTGATAACTTTTATATCTAATCCTAGCCCTTCTCTCACCTGTTCAATTAGAGCCCTTCCATTTTCAGACTCACGAATAGCAGATGTGGCACAACCAAAAAAAGCATCTATTTCGTAGAGATCGATGAGGTTTTTATAGGCGGTTAGTAATTTGTAGAATCGTTCCTTGTTGTATTCACTAATTCTCCCTGTGGTAAAAACATCATGCCCAAGTCGCAGTGGGAATCTGACATATTCTAGTTTCTTGAAGGTAACCTGTTCTTTGTATTCCAGCACTTTCGTTATTTGCAAACGAACCGCATTTGAACCTATATCTATAGCCGCTAATTTCATTTGGCTGCAAAACTAAGGAACTGACTAAATAATGCTTATTT
>JANQEC010000158.1 GCA_028278585.1 Cyclobacteriaceae bacterium
AGATACTCTCAGAAGCGTCTTTGAGCAAACCTTGCTACCCTATGAAGTGATCGTTGTTGACGATGGCTCATCTGACAATACGAAAAAGATTGTCAAGAAATTTGATGTGAAGTACTCATATCAAACCAATCAGGGTGTGGCTCACGCACTCAACAAGGGTATAAAAGAATCTAAGGGGAATCTAATAGCATTTTTAGATCATGATGACCGTTGGCTACCTGATAAACTACAATTACAAGTAGATCTGCTAAATCAAGACAATGCTATTGATATAGTGTTTACCCAAATTGAAAACATCGCCACGAATGATTTTGTTGAGAATCAAGTTGAAATAACTCCAACGCCTTTAAATGGTATTCATAAATCAACATTCCTTGTTAAACGAAGCTCCTTTATGAAAGTAGGATACTTACCTCTGAATTCAGCAACACAAGAATTTCTAAGTTGGTATGCCCTGGCAATGGATAAAAGATTGGTTTCTCGTATCATCCCAAAAGTTCTGGTACAAAGAATCATTCATGGTGCCAATCAAACACTTACAAATAGGTTGGTAAAAAGTGATTTTCCGAAAGTTCTTAAAGAAGTTTTAGATCGAAGAAGAGCTGATAGAGTGAAGTGAAACATTCGCTGTACGTAAGATCGCTTAATTTCAAATCAACAATTTCATAGCATCAAATCTTCTCTACGATTATTTTCAAATGACTGGTAGAGCGCTTCAATGATAAGTGAATCTCTTAATCCCATCTCCCCGGGTATTCGGATAGGTGAGCTATTTATTATTGAGCTTGCAAAATCATCGAGATGAGCAGCTAATTGATTGGCTTCCATTAGTTTGATTTCTTTCCCATTCTTATAGAGCCTTTGTCCGGAGGTTGAAATTGCATTTTGTAAACTATATTTTCCTGATGAGAGATCCATGCTTAGCCAATTCTTGTGGTTAAGATAGCTTACGGTGTAGGAAGCTTTTTTCCCTTCGCCGAAGTCCAATTCAAAAGAGATAGCTGACTCAATATCATTATCCTCTTTTTTTTCAATGGCATTCACAAAGACAGATTTAGGGGTTGCTTTAAAAAGGTAATTTGAGACGTATATGCCATAAATTCCTAAATCAACAAGCGCACCTCCACCTGATTTTGCTATGTCGTATCTCCAATTTGAAAAACCTTCAAGCGCAAATGAAAATTCGCCCTGTATTTGGCAAGATGATTTTTTTGAGGCCTCAATAATGGACTTTAAATAACTAAAATATGGACTGTAGCATAACCTATATCCCACCGAAAGCTTGACAGAATTTTGATTACATGCCGCTATAATCCGATTACATTCACCTGAAGATATGGCCAGCGGTTTTTCACAAATGACATGTTTTTTTGCCTTGGCTGCCCTCACCGCATAATCAATGTGACTTGCATTCGGTGTAGCAATATAAACTATGTCAATTTCGTGATTTTCAAAAATTTCATCAAAATCCTGATACGTATATACATTCCTTGTTGGTATGTTGTATTTCCTTTTCCACATGCTCTCTTTAATGTGTGATTCAGTGATAATCCCTCTAAGCTCACAGTATTTGCATATAGAAAAACTTGGGGCTATTTGTGTGGTGCTATAACTACCCAGACCAAGAAGCGCAACACCAAGCTTACCACTAGATTTTACCACACTTAAAGTATTTTAAGAATAATTTATTTTGACTTCTTTTTTAAGCTCTGCTGCTTCATAAATAGCTTCTATAATCTGCAGATCTCTCAACCCCATCTCCCCTGAAACTTTTGAACGTCTACCTTCGATAATACATTTGCAGAAGTCATCTAGCTGTAAAGCTTGCTGGTTAACTGTGGAGAATTTCCTGCTTCGAAAAGTACTACCTAACCCAGAATACGTAAACGCAGGTGAGAGATCAAATTTTTCATTTTCAGAATCAACTGAAAGCCTGTTGGCCGGGTAATTATGACTCGTACTAAAGGTGTTTGATATAGCGTCAGGAAAGGAGAATTGGAAGGTGATTGTCTCCTCAACCTCAGTGAAAAAATGAGGTTTTGATTTAAAAGATTGGGCGGTAACCATTTCAGGAAGTTGATTGCTGATATAACAGGCACTTTGAACGCAATAGATTCCTATATTCATCAATGCCCCCCCACCCGCTAACTCCTTCTTCATGCGCCACTCGTTAGGATCCTCTACAACATAACCAAAATCTGCATTAATCTGCCTAAGCCGGGATTTCTTAGACAGGGACATCACGTGCCTATGGTAATTATCAAAGTGAAGTCGGTAGCCAACAGATAGCAAAACATTATTTTGTTCGCATGCATCTATCATTTCCTTACATTCCGTACTCGAAATGCCCATAGGTTTTTCACAGATGACGTGCTTTCCTGCTTTTGCCGATCGGATTACAAACTCTTTATGAAGTGCATTAGGCAATGCCACATATACTACATCGATTTCATCATTGCCTTTGATTTGATCGAAAGAATCATAGCTATAAATGTTCTCTTCTCTTATCTTGTATTTCTTTGACCAGTCATTCTTTTTCTCATCGGTTCCTGAAACAATTCCGGCCAGGTAACAATTATTGGTTTTCTGAAGAGCTGGTGCAAGTTGATCAGTGCTGTATTGACCCAAACCCACCAGAGCTACACCAAGCCCAACTTCATTATCGAACCGACACCCTGTCAATAGGTTCGGAAGAACAATTGCGCTACTTACCAGGGTTGACTTTTCTATAAATTGTCTTCTATCCATAGAAACAACTTAATTAAAATTAAGGAATATGGTCATCTATCAATCGTTTTAGATTCAGGTTCAAAGCGTTGCTTTTTAAGCCTCGTACTCCTGGAACTGCGACAAAAAGGGAACCGGCATCGGGATACAAAAGTCGCTCCTCCTCACTCATATTGATTGATGCTGTAGTGATGAAAAGAGAATCCAGATTCTTACCTCCGAACACACAAGAAGTGACATTTTTTGCAGGCACCACAATTTTCTCCAGTAAATCTCCGGTGACGGGATCAAACCTACCTACAGCTCCACCTCCCCATAACCCAATCCACAATTTACCTTCATTGTCGATTGTCATTCCATCTGGAAATCCCAGTCGACGAGGTATATCTATTATCACTCTACCATTCCGTATATCTCCTGTAGTATTATCATAATCAAATGCCTGAACCTGGTTGGTTGGAGTGTCAATATGATACATAGATTTTCTGTCATAAGACCATGTAATCCCATTTGAAACAGTAATGTTCTTTAACATAATTTCAATGTTAGCTTCTGCGTTAACCATGAACAATTTTCCAGTTGTCCTGGAAAACGACGTGTCAGTGGTTCCAACCCAAATTCTGCCCAAAGGGTCACATTTGCCATCATTGAGACGTGTTTCTTCATTCGATTGGTCCAAGAACCTGAACAAAGAGGTTTGGCCAGTATTAATGTCAACAGTGTATAATCCATTTTCTAACCCGAGCAGAGCAAGATCTTTATCAACAGGGATTACCATGCTTACCTTTAATGGAGAAGAAATGAGCTTATGTTTACGAGTGATTGGATCAAGAATATGTAGACTTGACGATTCTATATCTACCCAATAGAGTTCATTGGTCTGGTAGTTCCAAACAGGACCTTCACTTAGCCTTCCGTCAATTTTGTAAAAAAGTTTTGCTTCAATGGTTTTTACTTTTCCATTGTTAACAAACTCACAACCAACTGTAAGAATGAAAAACGACACAATCAATAACCTACACATCATTGCCAGATCCAATGAAATTACTTTCACAATATTATTCTGGAAATTCATTTATACATCTTTTTTCTAAACTTAATCATGCACCTGTATGTAGTAACATTAACCCAGAACTGATTTGTTATAACCAAGAGACAACTTGTCCCGAACTAATTTCGGGATTATGTAACAAGGCTGTTATTTATTGCTGCTGCGACTTCTGGCGATTACCCTGTAGATTAGATTATGTTATTATGTTGATTGTTCAATGCTTTCCAAATACCTATCAGGATCTTTTTTTAGCCAGCTTTGCGGTTTCTTCAAGAGACTCCTTATTCCACGAATCAACGACCAGGTATTTCCTGGGGAGTTTGTCCTTGACAAGTAAAGCCTGACCAGACTCGTTAACCTGAACTAAGTCATACGCATTTAATGCTTTAGCGGCACTTTCCGATAAATCAATGATACTGACTGAATCTGGATTGGAGAGTTCTCGTATTTCACCGAACACTTTACCATGTTTATAAATCAACAAGCCACGCGAACGATCTAACTTTATTGAGCTGCCTTTCTCACCCCATGTTTTAATGGAATCAATTAAATCTCCCGACTGGTTAAGTATTACGAATCGATGATGTGAAGTTCCTGATCGTCCAAAACACCAAAACTGACTTAAGATTCGGTTACCAGGAAGGCATGTTATGTGTTCAGAAACAGGAGAAAAAGAAATAAATATATCCTCTTCTTTTGCTATTCTTCTTGCCAATACATCCTCCGTAAAACTATCAACAAAGTCAAAATCAGGTATTATCCAATCATCTATTCGATCAAATTGTGAAACAATAGAAAGCTTTGGAAATGAACTATTCATAAGATTGGGTACTGCTTCATGTGACATGGCAATAGCATTGGCTAAATACCCTCCTGAATACTGCCATGCCAAACCGACCATCAAAAACCCCTTGTCGTCCCAGGAGATGTTCGCAATGCCATTGATGTTGATTTCATTCAATATCTCGAGCTTATGAGGATCGAGGACCAGAATATGTTTTTCGCAAAGAAGTACAATATTCCCGTCGGGAGCTTTGATGATTTTAAAATAACTTAAATCACGTATACCGTCTTTAAAAAAAGGTAATAATACCTGTTTCATTAGTTCACCATTTCCGGAAAATTTTGATAGAAAAGCAAACGATACGGATTCATAACTTTGAGGACCAGACACAGGCCAGATGTCAATCCCATTGGATACAACCAGCAACTCTCCATCATCGGTTAGCAAAAAACCACCATTGTGAGATGTTGTTGTCGTAGCTTGATTAGGTTGATGGCCTTGCTTGTTGACATATTCTGGCAAGGGTATTTCTCCTATGATCATATTATATACTAAAGTAAACGTGATTATTGAACCATGACAATATTATAATATTTGGTTTAGTGACCCGCGGATTTAACTATAAAACTCAATCTCTCTAATACTCCAACCCCAGTCTTTCCACACACGTTTGCCATTTCCATATCAACGCACAACCCAAAATGTAGAGTTTAGGATATTAGTCAACTCCGAATAAATTGAAGACGCCCTCTTCGTTAGGCCCATATGTGATCGCGTATTCTCCTGGTGTTAGTTTTGTTTTCAAAGTAATGTGCAAAGAAGATTCACCAAACTTTTTGTAATTGAAGCCAAAGCTTTCAATTCTTTCAACATTGTGATGCGGCACGTGAATATAGCGATGCGTTTTTGCTTCTGTATGATGAGATTTATGTTTTAGACGGAATATTTTTACGTACTCATTTGGGTCGACTGAATAATCAACATGTATTATGAATTCGTGAAATCGATCTCCATCCAATCGAATTGGAGAAGAAAATCCTTTGAGGTTGCTATGACCACCATATACCTCAGCGCGTTGCTGTTCTAAGAATATTCCATTGCCATCCTCTTGTACGTAAACTGCTCTCCCGTCGAGCAGTGGCTCTGGTAATGTTTGGGCAAAAGCAAGTTGTTGACAAGCGGCAATTACAATTAAAAGTATAATTGGTATCCGAATCATAACTGATTTCTACAAAAATTATCGATCTCAATTCAAGAGAATGCTTTTCTAAGTGATCGGTTTGCATACAAATCAACAACTTAGATGTGTTCAAAGCATACGGGTTTAATCCTTACACTCTTAATTGAGTTGTGTGGTCAGCGAAATTATGAAAAATTTGGATTATGGACTTGTTAGTTTTTATTAAAAATTCGTATAAAAAGAAACGAAGCTTTTGTAATGATGCAGGAGAGCTTAAGATTGTTTAGGAGTTATATAACTTAATCTATAAAATGCAGCAAAATCCATCAGCACAGGCAAGCAGTGTAGTCGCAAAATTCTTAGACAAAAGCCTCCCTAAGGCAGAATGGACCCACCAAGCCCATTTGATGGTTGGCATCTGGCACAACATGAACATGGGGTTTGACGAAGCACTTAGGCTCGTTAGACATGGAATCCAAGAGTACAATACGGTCATTGGAATTGAGAATTCAGACTACTCCGGATATCATGAGACACTTACAATCTTCTGGATGATGATAATCAGGGCCTTTCTTCAAAGCCAATCTTTCCGTTCTCCGGATGAAGCCTATGATCACTTCATAAAAAGAGATCAATCTTCTAAAGACTATCCACTTACTTATTACAGCAAAGAATTGCTCTTCAGCGTAAAGGCAAGGAAAGAGTGGGTTGATGGGGATTTGAAAAAATTATCGTCAAGTCAGATCACACACCGGGTCAGGCATATCAATATTTCAAAGAATAAAGGAACAGGGGTCAATGAGTGACATCTGCGCAACTAAAACCATGATCGTAACTCGATTGACAACAAATAACCATCAGCCTGTCGCAGAATGAGAATTACTCCGATTTTGAGAATAGTAATCCATAAAGAGTTACCAGTGTAGCCATATTGTTCTCATCCTCCTTATCGAATAGCCTCTTGAAGCTTTTTTCCCTGTGAATGACACCCATGAGAATGTTTGAAGTATCAACTCGATGAATTAAAAGTGCTCTTACCCTAAATGCTGACATTTCGGAACGTAGTTTATTTACACTTGTTATCAACTTGGACTTCCGTAGTTCTTCCAGTGAGTCTGTATTGTTCATGATCATGACTTTTGTGAACTTCGGATTCAAGAGCTTAAGAAAATTGCCTACTTCATCTTCTTCAATAAGTCTCCGATCCTTGTTATCTGATGATTTCATTTTTATCTCAGATACTCCTTGGTCAGATGGCGAATCAGAAGCATTTTTCAATTTGATACTTATCAAATAGTTGCATTGTAGTATTTCTATCCCCTTGGATAAGAATACATTCTCATCCGAAAGTTTGCTGGTTTGGACACACTCGAGAAGCTCAGCCCAGGCTCGCAGACGTAGGTGTCTTGCCAGTAATTTTCCTATAAAAGTGGCGAATATCTCCACAATTGGACCATCTGAATCCGATTGAGATATCTCCTCCGTTTTAGGCGTTGTTTTGATTCCTCCTACCAATCTAGTCCCATTGTATACTGCGCATTTAATAATCTCTTTATCGCCTTCCTTCCTAATCCAGAACTTTGGCCTGGAAGATGTATCATTTTCCTCAACAAAGGTTTCATGCAACTTGGTATGTTCAATTAAACGTATGAGTTCAGATTCACCTGCCATATCCCCGAAAACCTGGGATGGTAGGTAGACCTCTATGGAAGCATCATCAATTTCTCCGAACTCGCGGCATAACTCATTCAGGGTTTCAATTAACGGTTTATCAGTTGAATTACACTTATTTAGAAACGAAAACATTTTAATGCCTGCTTCATTCGTATCATAAACTTTCCTGAATAGTGGATATTGCAATGACTCAATTACATCAATTACATCTTTTCTGATTTCATCAATTTCCAAGCTCTCATCCTTTTCGTTCGTCTTAGGTTGTAAGCGCTCAACGGAAATAACTCCTTTAATTGGGCCGTTCATTGGGAACGGCACTCCAAGAACACCTTGAGTCACCAGGTCTGGATTGTAATGGCTAGTTCCTAACTGCAAAACCCTATCACTCACTTTCTTGTAGTCAGATCCCTCTTTAGTGGACGAGTGAAAATACACCGGGGAAAGAAGGTTTCCTCCATCTACCAATTCCGTTTTCAAGGAAATCCCCTGGTATTTTGATAGTCTCTTTTTTAGTTCACTCTCTAATTCACTTTTATACTCTTGCGTACAAGTTCGACCGTAGTTGGCAGACCAACTTCTGAGCTTCCATGGATTGACATTGCTGAGAATATCTCCAATGTTTTTTGCTGCTTTTTTTAGCTTACTCAAGTCGTCTTCAGTGAATTCCGGATAACCCAACTTATCGAGCAGTATCACACCAGCTTTCTCTACCGTCTCTCCACTTTTTCTGTAATGAATTGTAGCAACCATCTCCGAAAATTCCTTCGCTTCATCTGTGGGAACTTCCAATAGACTGGTGTGCGTTTTGTTATTGTGGTCAAAAATTGCAGCTGCACCTGTTGCATAAACGTGACCAGTAAAGCCAGCTTCACGGTTAAGATGGTAATACTTTTCCTTATCTGAAGATGCATGAAAAATTGAGATCATCCCCTGGGAGTTTTCAAACCCAATAAATCCCTTACAGAGCGGCCAATGCTTGAGTAATGCGTCAAAAATTTTAATGATTGCCCCAGTGTGCTCCTGAGCTCTGATTTGGATTGATTGATATATGTCCTTATTCATTTAACTATTTTGTTTGATTGCTTTCAGGAGTTTTTCGGCACGCTCAAAACCCGGACTTATATCCAATGCCTTTTCCAGGTATTCCACAGCATTTTTATTGTGTCGTTCCTGGTCCATATGACCATCAGGACTTTTGCCGATAGAATAATGTAGTCGTGCAATATTGTAGAGTATGGAAATGTTAGCATGATCATGCTTTAGCATCTCCTCGTATAGAGCCAATGCCATGCTTTGATCATTTAATTCTGACTCCAATTGAGAACAGATACTGAAGGACTTCAGCAGAAGATCTCTTGCATTCTTGTCCTCTACTGATCCCTGTAGTTTTTTAATGTACTGCTCCGCCAGCTCTCGTATTCCGGTACCTTTGGAATTCGAAATCATCAATTTCAACTCAGAGAGTGCAGATTTCAAA
>JANQEC010000174.1 GCA_028278585.1 Cyclobacteriaceae bacterium
AAATAAGATCTACTGTTAGACAGGTAATGGGTAGATACACGGCTGAAGAAATCTATTCTACAAAACGACCTGATGTTGAAGCTGCAATAGAAAAAGAAACCAGGGAAGTGTTGGGTGCCGACGGAAATGAAGTAGAAATGAAAAGTCTGCTTATCCGATCAATTAAACTTCCAGATCAAATAAAGGATGCAATTGAAAGCAAACTGCAACAAGAGCAAGAAGCCCTGGCTTATCAGTTTAGACTAGATAAAGAAAAAAGCGAGGCAGAACGAAAGCGGATAGCCGCTGAAGGCGAAGCTGTGGCAAACAAAATTATCAATAGCAGTTTAACAAAAGAATTGTTGAGAATGCGTGGAATTGAAGCCACACAGCAACTTGCCAATTCTCCTAATGCCAAGGTTATAGTAATTGGTGGCGGGGACGACGGATTGCCCCTAATTTTGAATGGAAATTGATCCTAAATCGTTATAAAATTGATAATTTCGTAGAATTCTTGAAAATCTTAAACCACATCAAAAAAAATGTCTGATACTGCACAAATCACTGTTGACGGAAACACCTATGAACTTCCCCTAATCCAAGGTTCGGAGCAAGAAAAAGCGATAGACATTGGAGCCTTTAGGGGTCAGTCCGGAGTTATTACGTTGGACAGAGGTTTCAAAAACACTGGATCGTGCGAAAGTGGAATTACATTTTTAGATGGTGAGAAAGGCATTTTGAGGTACAGAGGCTATCCAATTGAGCAACTGGCAGACGATTCTACATTTTTGGACGTCGCTCATTTGCTTATTTATGGTGAGCTACCTGGTAAAGAGGTCTTAACGAAATTTGAAGATGACATTTCCAGGCACACGCTTGTCAATGAGGATATAAAAAAGATCCTGGATGGGTTTCCATCGAATGCTCACCCAATGGGCGTATTATCATCATTGATTACAGCACAAACTGCTTTCTATCCGTTAAGCCTGGAGCCAAACAGGTCTCAAGAAGAGAATGATCTAAGTATCATTCGCCTAATAGCCAAGATGCCAACATTTGCAGCATGGGCCTTCAAAAAGAAAATGGGTCACCCGGTGGTCTACCCCAGTAATAAATTAAACTATTGTGGTAATTTCTTACAAATGATGTTCGCACTGCCCTCTGAAGACTATGAGGTTGATCCGGTTGTTGAAAAAGCATTGGATAAGCTTTTGATCCTTCATGCTGATCACGAGCAGAATTGTTCAACTTCCACAGTTCGAATTGTCGGGTCTAGCCAGGCAAGCCTCTGGGCATCTATTTCTGCTGGGGTTAACGCACTGTGGGGACCACTCCATGGAGGTGCAAATCAGGCGGTAATCGAAATGCTGGAAAATATCAAAGCGGACGGAGGAGATACCAAGAAATGGATGGGGAAAGCAAAAGACAAAGACGATCCGTTCCGATTGATGGGCTTTGGTCACAGAGTATATAAAAACTTTGATCCAAGGGCCAAGATCATCAAGAAAGCGGCAGATGATGTATTAAATGCGCTAGGTGTGGTTGATCCCATTCTTGATGTTGCTAAAGGTCTCGAGGAAGAAGCACTTAGTGATCAATATTTCGTTGACAGAAAGCTGTACCCAAATGTGGATTTCTACTCAGGCATCATTTACAGAGCATTAGGTATTCCAACTGAGATGTTCACCGTGATGTTTGCTCTTGGAAGGCTTCCGGGCTGGATTGCACAATGGAAAGAGATGCGAGAGAATAACGAGCCAATCGGAAGGCCAAGGCAAGTGTATACTGGCGCCAATGAGCGCAACTACGTTAATGTGAGTAAAAGGTAGATTAGCTACTGGATTATATAAGGCCCGGTTCTTATTCAGGATCGGGTTTTTTTATTCCCTTGTTTCCTTCACCCCAGAAACATGTGTGGTAATTGCTCGCCACCTCTCTCCTTCCTTAACAAACACATCACTAGATTTATACGTCTGGGAATATGCTCCGCTAATGTCAGTCCCAGTGATAGTTCCTATACCAAATACTGTCGCCGTACCATTTTCATAAATCTCAAGTTTTAGTATTTCAAATGAGAAAGAATCATAGCTAGGTCCATATTTTGAGATGTATTCTATTTCATCCCGCTTTGAATAAACCTCTCCACCGTCATCCACCAGTTGATATGTATCGTGCAAAATTTGATCGAGCAAAACCGTATCTTGTTCCTCATACGCCTTTGCAAAGGATACGATTTTGAGGTTTCTCACCGTTTCATAATCTGTATCGCTTATTGTTGGGGTTTGCTGTTGTGCAGGTGTTTGAGTGCTACATGCCACTAAAAGTGCTAAAATTGCTGGTACGAAAAAGGTCTTCATCACGATTATTTTTTGGTTAAGCTACAAAAAAGCCGGATTAATCAAATAAGAAAACGGGAAGCATGATATTTAGTTAAAATTGAGATATGGAATTAAGTGAGTTGAAAGAAAAAGCAAGATCAGTTGCGGTTAAAGCGCATGCACCCTACAGTTCATTTCGAGTAGGAAGTGCCATTCTGACCAAATCTGGGAATGTATATGTCGGTTGCAATGTTGAAAACACTTCCTACGGCCTTACTACCTGCGCCGAGCGAAATGCCATCGCTAGTGCAGTAGCAACTGAAGGAAAAATTGAGCTTGAGCAAGTTGTTGTTTATACCCCCACCAAAAAACCAGCCTCTCCCTGTGGTGTTTGTCGTCAAGTCATTTATGAATTCTGTGAGAGCAATGTTAAGATCCATTGTTGCTGTGACTCCGATGAAGTGTTGGATACTTCGATCAGGCAACTTTTGCCCGAAGCATTTAGCCTGGATGAATTTTAAAAAACAGAAGCTCTCAATGCAGAGAGCCTCTATTAGCTGCCTATTCATAGAATAGCCACTATTCCATGATCAGACGACTTGTTCCTATAATGTTCTTATCGTTTGTAAGAACTATCATATAGATACCAGGCGGAATTATCGAAAGGTCTAGCTTAGCAATTTTCGATTTGATGTTTTCTCTGTGTATTACTTTTCCACTGACGGAATGAATTGACAATTCGATCTTCATATTTTCTTGAGATTCAATATGAAGAAAATCCTGTGCCGGATTGGGGTAAATAGATATACTCAGTTCTTCAGGCAATAGCCCCAACGCCGAACTCACTACAGACAATTCCATTTCCACATCTGGTGCTTGATTGTGATTGTCGTCACCTCCCTGGCTTGCGGTTATCGTAACAATTCCAATGCCGGTTGGAGTAAGCACATTTCCTTCAAGTATGGCAGGACCATCCATTTGAAACTCGACTTCCAGGCCGCTACTAGCTGTGGCGATCAAAGTAATTGGGTCGGTCTCCGTATCAAGGTCATAACTAGTTGCTAAATCAAACGATATCGTTTGATCGGCTTTGTCAACAGTAAGTAATTGCTCTACATTAGTTGCAGCATTATATAGATCACTTCCTTCCTGACTCGCAGTAATGGTCGTGGCTCCTGCTCCCACAATGGTTACTGTGCGGCCGTCGATGGTTGCAACGGTCTCGTCCGAGGAAGAATAAGTGACCGGTTCTCCTGAATCTCCTCCGGTAGCAGCAAGGTCAAAAGCATCATCTCCATATTTTTTTGTAGAAAGCGCATCAAAAGAGATCACCTGATCTGCCTTTGCTATTTCAAACGACCGGATAACAGATGGGGCCGGATCATAATCAATATCACCGGATTGCTCAGCTTTTATTTCAGCGGTACCGACTCCGGTTATGCTCAGCGTTGTACCATCAATGGTCACTGGTCCGGACACAATGCTAAACGTCACATCAAGCCCTGAAGACACAGTGGCAGCCAATTCAAATGGTGCATCTCCATATGTTTTATCAGACAAGGAACCAAAAGTGATCGTTTGTGAATCCCGATGGAAGATCCAGCCAACCACATTACCGTTGTCAACGGAGTTAAATGCATTAAAAGTAGCACCTCCCGTAACTGTTATATTATCCAGCTGTAAATAATCACCATTTACAGTACCCGAGTTTTGAGTAATGGTCAGCGATGATACCTCATCGGTCGCTGTTATTGTGATCGGCTCGACTTCAGTCCCAACAGGAGTAAAACTATTGACGGTCAAACTTCTTGTTCCTACAGGTCTGACTTCTTTGCCTACTCCAATTGTGAAATTGTTAAGCGTAAGATCATCACTTATTTTACTTTCAAAATGTGGTAATTCGGTATTCAAAAAGGTCAAATTGTTCAATGATATAGTATGTTGATATTCTTCCAGAGATAAGTCTCGGGATACGAACAGATTGGAGCTACCTCCGTTAATTGTTACATTCTCAGCAAGAAAATGTACAGTGATGAAGGTAGCGTGAACATCAGATGTCCCCAGGTTCACGATTTTTGTGCTGCTTTCTGTAAGAGAAAAAGTTCCCAGGTTCAAATCATGATCATCTGTGCTAAATGTCCCACTCTGTATCTCCAGAACTTTTGCAGTTAAGTCGCTAGTCAATGTCCAGGTCCCGCCGGAGGAGAAGTTAAGATCATAATCATCACCGGGGCCGTTATTGAAACCTATGGTCTCACTACCTGTAGTCAAGAAGTTAAAAGTAGACACTTGAGTGGTTACCAGAGTAGGGATTTCAAGGGATCCATACACATTCATTTCTTTTCCCGATCCTGAGATGGTAAAGGCCTGACTGACCGCTGAAGCATCCAGATCATTGAAGTTTACCTGATCATTATCGATTGTTACAATTTCAGAAGGAGTACTGAATGAGTTTGCATCAAATATGACATTATCGAGAACGCCAGGAACCGTAGTATGAAAAGTGCTCCCACCCGAACTTGTTGTCCAATGTGACGCAAAATCCGACCAATCCCCTCCATCTCCTACCCAATAATAATCTTCTCCTACAATCCCGGTAATGTTCCAACCCGTATTGTTTCCATTATCTATCGTCTGTGTGGCATTGAAGGTGGCTCCTCCTGTCGCAGCAATATCTTGCAGAATCAAATAGGTGGCATCCAGTGTACCGGAACCCATTGAGAGCGTCGCCTGAGTTGCATTTACAGAAGAATTCAAACTAATCGGATTGGCCTTGGTTCCGTCTAAGGAGATGGTTTGATTGATTGTCTGAGTTTCTCCACCTTCCAGCGAGACCGAAGAACCAGGCTCCAATGTCAAAAACTCAAAGGTGTTTGAGCCTGTAATCTGGCCTGTACCTGTCATGGTAACATCATAAAGCGCTATCCCGGCTCCATCAAGATCGCCATCAATTTGAAAGCTGGAAGTCCCTTTGTCCACAGTGGGAAGTGGACTTGTTTCGACATCCAGGTTTGTACAGATGATTGTTGCAGATCCTAGATTAGCGGTCGCATTATTTGGAAATGTACCAATGATATGAGTTGAGCAATCAATAGTTACATTGTTATAATTAACCGTTCCACTGTAGTGATAGAAAGAAGTCGCATCAATGTCTGACAAGAGATCGTAAGTTCCATCTCCATTGAATGAAACAAAGCCGTTATTTCCAGTCCCAAGTGCCGTAAAAGTTAAGCCCGGATCATCTCCATAAAACTTAAGAACAGAAATACTCTTCGACATGTCTTGTATGAAGGTGACCGAACCATAAGCATTAAGTGGGAAAGTGGACGTAGCCCTTAGCTTTGGATCGTTGAGCGCGCCAGTCCAGTCCATATGGTGAAAGTTGGCAAGAATATCTGTAGCCACTTCCTGCCCCGTGGTACTGAACGAGTTTGCATCGAAGTAAACATTGTCATGTCTACCGGGATAATCGGTGTGCATAGTGCTCCCTCCCGATGTAGTAGCCCAATGATTGGCAAAATCAGACCAGTCACCACCATCTCCTACCCAGTAATAATCCAGGCTTGTCGGAGCATTGATTGTCCAGCCGGTAGTGTTCCCTTTGTCGGAGGATTCGTTTGCCGTAAAAGTAGCACCACCAATGGCATGAATATCCTGAAGTTCCACGTATGAAACGGTGATTGATCCTGATGCCTTACTAAAACTAGCCTCATTCCCTGCTGCATCAGATTTGATGATGATAGGGACATGTTTTGTGCCATCGGCAACCAGGTTATTAACAGTAAAAACATCTCCTGCCTGTAACTCCACCTCCAGGCCAATAGGTATAGTCACTTCATTAAAAGTGGCATTGTGACGAAGGACTCCGTAGTTGGTAAATTCAACATCGTAGAAAGTGAAGGGTCCATCTCCTGAAGTGTCGGTGTAGAAAGAAGAGGTGATTAGCTTGGAAGTACCTGCATTGATCGTCTGGTTAGTACCTTGAATCCACACGCGCTCAGAAGAGATCTGCGAAGACCCCAGGTTTATGGTCTTGGTATCGCTCCCGGAGGTTTGAAAGAAAGATTCTGCGTCAATAGTATTATCTCCGGTATTGAACGTACCTGCTGAAATGTCAATTCTTTCAACATCTATATTATCCTGCAAGGTCCATTCACCTCCAACTCCCCGAAATCTCAGGATCGCATCGATTCCCGGAGATGTACCATTCGTCGCAATTGTATTTCCAGTTGCAGTTGATTCAAACTCAAGAAATCTTATGTCGGCCGTCATATCAGGAGACAACATGAGTGAGCCATAAATATTAAGCGTCATACCATTACCGTCGAGAGATGGGAAATTCAAGGCTCCTGTCCAGTCCATGGATTTGCAGTCAGCGTTAAAGTCATCAAGAGTTACCACCTGGTTGGTAGTAGTAAATGAATTTGCATCAAAGTAAACATCATTAGTGCCCGTTGGGGCTGAAGTGTGAAAAGTAGATCCTCCCGAACTTGTGGCCCAGTGGTTTGCAAAATCTGACCAATTGCCAGATCCACCGACCCAATAATAGTCTTGACAGATGGCGGTAATGGCGAACAGAACAAACCAAGTCGTGGCTAAACTCTTTTTAGTGATCATAGTGGCAGCTTTTGAAAAATTCCAAGAATAGATTTAACTATTCCAAGTTCTTCAATTACCTTATATGAAAGAAGTAGTTTTTAGCCAACGACATCAATTATTTAGTCAACGACATTAAGTGTTCTGAAATAGATCTAAAGCAAGGAAATTTTAGACATGAAGCCAGTCTTGTATGCTCTACCAATAGGGACTTTATTCTCACCAAAAAAGATATAACCTTCACTGATCATTGAAATCCTTGGAAAATTCACGAGGTAAGATTTATGTACTCTTTCAAAGCCATAAAATGTGAGTTTTTCTTCTACACTTTTGAGTGTATGGCTAATGATAAAAGATTGGCTACCTGAATAAACTTTAGCATAGTTATCAAACGCTTCCACATAATCAATCTCCTCCGGAGCTATTGAAACAAGCCCTTCCTTGTCTTTGATAAAGAACTTATCAGGTAAATCAGGAGTGGATCGGCTTTCGAGCTTATGAAAAGCCATTTCAATATTAACCTGTATATCCTGCTTGTTAAATGGCTTTAGAATATAGGCAATTGGGTCTGTTTCCTTAGCCCTGCTTAAGGTCTGCTCATCATAATATGAAGTAACAAAAATGAAGGGCACAAGCTGATTTCTATTAATGAAATTAGCAACATCAATTCCATCTCTTTCACCCGATAGGTTTATGTCAAGTAAAATCAGGTCGAAGGATTGCTCTGAAATCTTATGTATTGCATCCTGATATTTAAGTGCGATCCGAACATCACTAATGCCGATATCCTTAAGGTGAAAAGACAGATCATCTGCGATTAGTGGTTCATCCTCAACAATAAGGACTGATTTTTCCATGAACAATTATACCAACTTATAACTTGATATAAGAAGTGATGCTTCAGCTCCATTATCAAAATTGAAATTGACTTTTGCTTCGAGTTTCATTGCCAACGATTGAATCATCCGTATTCCAAATGAATTGGATTGTTCAACTTCTTTGTTGGTTCCTACTCCATCATCCTTCACTTTTAACTCAAGCTCCTCTCCTAATTTCTTCAGCCCGATATGCAGGTTTCCCTCTCTTCCCTGCGGAAATGCATATTTGAAAGAATTGCTTATAAGCTCATTTAAGATCAGTCCAATTGGAATGATGGTGTCAACGTCCATTTTCAAATTATCCACTTCGTAGTTGATTTTGATTTGATCCTCAATGCCATAGGCGTCTTTCAGTGATAACGTAAGGTTTTTTATATAATCAACAATCTCTACCCCAAGCAAATTATTGTTTTGATACAATTTTTGATGAATCAACGCCATAGACTTCACACGATTCTGTCCTTCATTTACTGCCGCTTGAGCCGTTTCATCATCGATATACCTGGATTGCAGGCTCAATAAACTTGAAATCACTTGTAAATTGTTTTTTACCCGATGATGAATCTCCCTCAACAGTGTTTCTTTTTCATTCAATGATTTTGCAATCACCTTGCTTGATTTTGATTTGGCTCTTAAAAGGACAACAAGAAAGCCTGCGGCGACCAAAACCAACAGAGCGAGCAGAAGGAATATATTCCGTTGATTAGAAGATCGCTGTCTTGCAAGTTCCGCCTCTTGATTTTGTATCTGCAAATCCGAGATCTCACGTTCTTTTCTTTCAGACTCATATCTCAGGTTAAGGTCTGCGATTGTAGCATTCAACGATTCGGTTAGCAAGGAATCTTTGGTGTAATAGGCTTTTTCTAAACTGCGATAAGCCTCCTCATCTTGGCCAATTTTTGTCAACGATTTGGATAACAGAAACTGATTTTCCATGATCAATTCCTTATTATTCAAAATCGAATTGAGCTCTTCCAACCTGATGGAGAACGAAATTGAGTTCCTGTAATTTCCGCTTTCAAAATGAAATGAAGCAATTGAAAGCAGGGAATGAGCTATGTTGAGTGTGTCTTTTTTCTCTTCGAAAAATTCCAAGGCTTCACTGACGTAGAAAAGACTACTATCCAGTTGTTTTAGTCCTTGAAATGAATTTGCTGTGTTAACGAAGGATTTAGCCAAATTTCTCTCAGAGCCTCTCTTTTCAGCCAATAGGCGAAGTGCTGTGTTGAACTCCAACCCTCTCTCAAAATCTCCAATGGTATTGTAAATGGAACCCAAATTCAAGAGGACTACCTCGAGATGGTGTTCCCGATTATGTTTTTTCAGGATGGCCTTTGCTTCTGTATAATTTGTGATCGCCTCATCGTACATTCCTTGTTTCTTAAAGATGAGTCCCAAATTGGTTTTCGTTAAAGCAGAACCAACTTCATCCCCTACAATCTCCCGTATTTTCATCGCCTCAATAAAGTAGGATGTCGCTTTATCATAATCTTCCCTATCCAGATACATCACACCAAGGTTGTTTAGAGAAGAAGCTGTTTTTACCGTGTCATTGTTTTCACGCCTTATTAAAAGTGCTTTTTCATAATACCATTCTGCACTATCCCATTCATTCATGTAGTGAAAAGCTACTGCGATTGAAGTTGCCGATTGAGACAGACCTTTTGGATTATTCAGTGGCTTAAATTCCTTGTATGCTTGCTTGCCGTAGGCCAATGAACTATCTAGATTCTGTCTGAACCACTGGAAGGATAATTCATCAAGCGTGTACGCTCGATCCACAGGGTCCAGGTTGGTGTTAATATGACTTTTCAGGCTATCAATCTTTCTATTTTGCGATTGAACGAAAAGAATTATTGAAAGGAACAATATGGTGAGTGGCCATTTCAAAGTGGTAAGATGAACATTTTGACAAAAAAAAGCCTACGCTAAGAGCAGGCTTTTATTTCTTAATTGCCCGTCCCTTAGTAATAACGATAACTAGGAGGCTTATTCCCAGTGATTCTTACGTATAAATTAGCTTTTGCCTTGTGATTAGTCAGGTGATCATGGACCGTCAGCAATCCTTCTAATCGGGTCATATCATTTCCACCAAAGCTCTTTATCTTCTCCATCAACTGTTGATCCGACATGCTTGAGATAATTTCTCCCGTCTGCTCCAAAGATGTTATCACGAACTTCATTATCTCTTCTTTACTCATATTGGCAACATCCATATCCGGTCTGTCCTCCGGAGGAGGAATATCTTTCAAGTACAAGTTCGCTATCACCACAGAAGATCCACCAATATGAATCAACTGCTCGGCGAAGGTTCTCACACTATCACTCGGTTTGTAATTGTACATATCAACAGGCATAGCATCAGAAAGCTCAACGATCTGATCAATAGCGGCATTCCACACCTTTATATGGCCTTCTGTAAAACTGTAGGTCGATTCGTCGGAAGCCTCTTGAGGAGGTGCGCACTGGATAAGTAACAATACTATTACTGTCACCCACAGTGAGTGTTTAGTTAGGTTTTTCATAAAAGTTAAATTTGGTTTCGCTTCAGTAAAGCTAACTGACCTGATCAGAAAAGAAAAGCCGAACAGATCAGTACCTTCTGTTTAAGATTTCAGAGTAGATTATTGCTTTTCGAGCCTCAGTTGAGCTCAAACCATCTCTAATTTCATCCGCGAATGAGTACTCTTCTTCTTCGTCTATTTCCTGTCCTTTAAAAAGACGAGGCTCATGATAGTGCTCGTCAGGCTCATAATCAAGTTTGAAACCCTCAGCCCTTTTGATTGACTCTTCATAGATTTTCCTACTCTCCTCATCCGCAAATGCTCGGCGCTCACCCTCAAGGCGTTGTTCCTCTATCGCTTCTTCCCATTTCACATCCTCTTTTTTCTCCTCAACTTCCTGAACAGGCTCTTCAGGTTTTTGTTGTGGATCAGCATCGCCGGTAATTTCCTTAAGTAGATCTTCAAATGATTTTGCAGGAGATTGCGGGGAAGGATTATTTTCTGTGCCCGGACGTGAGGTTGGTGCTTTTTTCTTCCTTCCTCTAGTCAAAAAGTAGATCACTGCAGCCAAAATGTACCAGACAATCTTATAATCTTCCATACTTCAGCTAAGGTACGAAATTGATATGCGATCTAATCCAATTCTGGCTAATTAATTACCTGGGGTCTAACAATTTGATAAATTCTACAGTTATACTACTGATTAACATGTCATTGCGTAAACACTTTTCATTCATTCCTTCAATTAAATGATACTTATCTCATAGATGTGACTAACTTACAGTCTAATTAAGAACAATGCCTGACTATCCAATCAATCATCACCTCTACACCCTATTGTGGAATAAGTACCGACCCGCAATTGTGAAACTAATGGCTGATGCGCTGGAAAAGCCACAAGAGTACAAGTTCCAACCACATGAATTCAAAGATGTCAACCCAAAGGAAAAGGGTGGTTATTCTTTCACAATGGAAGTTTACAAGGGCAAACCTCAAAACAACATTAAAGGATCTGTTGTAGCTCAGGACCTACTATTAATCCTTCAAAAATCTCCTAGAGCGCTGGAGTTATTCAATACAGCTAAGTATGAATTTGTGTTAGACAAGCAATTCACACTAACCGTCAGTCAGGAACCGGTGGTTGAAGAGCCCGAAGAAGAAGCTCCATCCATCGAACAAGAGCAGGTGGAAGCATCAGAAGGCACTGACGAAACCGAACCTGTCGAAGCTACAAACGAAGAACCGGAACAAGCGGAAGAACCTGAGGAGAAAGTAGCTGAAGAAGAGGAAGCAGAAACAGAGAAAAAAGAAGGTTAGTACAGACTGGTGTTCTAATTTTGTCCTTTTCTTCATATCAATGTCGAATATTTCCATAGCAATTCACGGCGGAGCTGGGACGATTCTCCCCTCCTCTCTTACGCCTGAGCTTGAGCGTGCATACAAAGCTAGACTTCAAGAAGCTCTTGATGCCGGCTATCATGCATTGAAAAATGGAAAAACCGCAATCGATGCAGTGGAAGCATCTGTCGCAGCCCTGGAAGATTGCCCATTGTTCAATGCTGGAAAAGGTTCCGTATTTACCTCCGAGGGAACTCACGAAATGGATGCATCGATCATGGATGGTGCCAGCTTAAATGCCGGGGCCGTTTCTTCCATTACAGGAGTAAAGAACCCAATTCAACTATCCCGATTGGTAATGGAGCATTCCGATCATGTTTTCCTAACCGGAAAAGGCGCTGAAGACTTTGCCAGACACATGAAATGTGAATTTGAAGAGCAAGACTATTTCTTTGATGAATTACGACATCAGCAATGGCTTTCAGTAAAAGGAACAGACAAATTCCAGCTGGATCATTCATCCCTGGCTGATAAAAAGTTTGGCACCGTTGGAGCTGTTGCCCTTGATCAACACGGGAATGTTGCTGCTGCTACTTCCACCGGTGGAATGACCAACAAAAAATATGGACGGGTTGGTGACAGTCCGATGATCGGAGCAGGAAACTACGCTAATAATGCTACCTGTGCAGTTTCATGCACCGGAAGTGGTGAGTACTTCATCCGAGCCGTTGTTGCCTATGATGTCGCCTGTTTAATAGAACATAAAGGCTTAACGCTCCAGGAAGCGTGCAAAGAGGTGATCCAAAACAGACTAATTAAAATTGGTGGAGATGGAGGGTTAATTGCTGTAGACACAAGTGGCAACATTAGCTTGGAATTCAATACAGAAGGAATGTATCGTGGGCGAAGAAATGCTCAAGGCCTCAATGAAGTCGCTATCTTTTCATGACCTAAACGAACGCCTCATGAATTGGCAATATGGTAATTTTTCGATCATTCATTGTGAACTGATCACCATTCGCCAATATGTGTGTTGTCAAATTAGACAATGACATAGGTGTTCCCACCTCCAACTGCTCGTGTGCATTGTGTGTTAACGAACTCGCGTCCATTACAATCACCATTCCAGATCCAATCACCCTGAATTCATTACAATTCTTAATAATCAATCCAGTATCCTCAGCTAATCCAATACCAACCAATTCCGGAAAAACTGCCACCGCTTCCGCCAATCTTCCAAACCTTCCCCTCCGAATAAAATGAGTATCCACAATCAATTCAGGTATCAGGTTCAACCCTTTGCTAAGGTTTACAGCACCTTTCAACAAAGCTTCTGTACTGCTACCGCCCGCAATCATTTCATTGGCCATCGCCATCGCACCGGCACTGGTTCCGGCGATGACGAAATCTTCATTGATGAATTTTTCAGAAAGCAACTCATGCAACTTAGTACCACCGATTATGGAACTGATTCTGGATTGATCACCACCAGAGAACATTACACAATTTGCATACGCAAAATCTTCTAAAAGTTCAGGATCGTCACATTGTCCAGGCTCTCTTATGTCTGCAACGGACACATTGGTGCATCCTAATTTTTCGAAAGCACTTAAATAATTCTTACCTACTTTTTTAGGAATACTCGAAGCTGTGGGTATGACAAATATCTTTGAGTCAGCTCCTCCACTTTCACGTACTACGTGTGCTAAAATGCCTTCTTCAACAAAATCCAGTCCTGTATGTTCGTTGGTTCCTTTGTCCTCATTCCCTCCAATCGGTATCAATGTTCCTTTCACCTGCTTCATTCGTCGTTTTTGTTCTCCTTGATTTTGGCTTTGCAAAAATGGTTATAAAATCTTGTTAACGGTATATATTTATACCAAATCAACTTAACTCGCTTAATTTATTTTATATGAATATTAGAGAGATCCGAGCACTTAGAGGCCCAAACTACTGGTCAGTAAGAAGGCACAAACTCATCGTCATGGTTCTGGATATTGAAGATCTGGAACAGAAACCCACCAACAAGATCAAAGGTTTTCTCGGAAGACTCAAAAAGATGTTTCCCACAATGTACGCACATAGGTGCTCCGTTGGTGAGCCGGGTGGTTTTTTCCAACGAGTAAAGGAAGGAACCTGGATGGGTCATGTTATTGAACACATCGCACTGGAACTGCAGACACTTGCTGGAATGGATGTTGGTTTTGGAAGAACCAGGGGTTACGGTGAGGAAGGTGTGTACAATGTGGTGTTCGCCTACATGGAAGAAGAAGTTGGTAGATACACGGCAAAAGCTTCTGTACGAATTGCAGAAGCATTGATTGAAGGGAAAGAATATGATATGGAAGATGACATCCAGGAAATGCGTGAGATCAGAGAGCGGGTACGATTGGGTCCAAGTACAGGGTCCATCATAGAAGAAGCAGAGAGCCGCGGAATTCCATGGATACGTCTCAATAAATACTCGCTTTGCCAGCTTGGGTATGGAGTGAACCAAAAGAAGGTCCAGGCAACTGTAGCCAGTACCACAAGTAATATTGGGGTTGAAATCGCATGTGACAAGGAGGACACCAAGTACCTGCTGGAACAGGCTGAGGTTCCCGTTCCACGAGGTGAAATCATCCGCACAGAAAGAGGACTAAAAGAAGCTGTGAATTATGTTGGTTACCCACTGGTGGTCAAACCGATCAGTGGAAATCATGGAAGAGGAATTACCACGAACCTCCAAAATTGGGAAGATACACTTGTTGCCTTTCGGGCAGCTAAAGAAGTCTCTAACTCTATTATTGTAGAAAAGTACATTACTGGAGAGGATTATCGATTATTGGTGATTGATGGGAAATTGGTAGCTGGTGCTAAGCGTACTCCGGCTCATGTTGCTGGAAATGGCAAGTCCACTATTCAGGAGTTAATCGATAAAGTAAACCAGGATCCACGACGTGGGTATGGACATGAAAAAGTGCTCACAAGGATTGAAGTCAATGATTTGACCAAAAGTATATTAAAAGAGCATCGAAAGAATTTGAGGTCGGTGCTCAAAAAAGGAGAAGTCTTCAATTTAAAAGACACTGCTAACCTTAGTACTGGTGGGACAGCTGAGGATATCACAGACATCATACATCCTTACAACATTTTCATGGCTGAGCGGATCGCCAAGATCGTTGACCTGGATATCTGCGGCATTGATATCATGACCACAGACATTGGGAAACCACTTCCTGAAACCGGAGGTGCTGTTCTTGAGGTCAATGCCGGACCAGGCTTTAGAATGCACCTCGCTCCTGCCGAAGGTTTGCCACGGAATGTGGCTGGACATGTCATCGACATGCTCTACCCTCCGGGAGCAGATTGCAGGATTCCAATTGTAGCTGTTGCAGGGACAAACGGTAAAACAACGACTACTCGATTGATCGCACACATGGCACGAATGAAGGGCTACAAAGTAGGCTATACGACAACAGACGGTGTGTATATTCAAAACAGGCTATTAATGACTGGAGATTGTACCGGTCCTGCCAGTGCAGAGTTTGTTTTAAAGGACCCAACCGTTGACTTTGCCGTTCTTGAGTCCGCGCGCGGCGGCTTGTTAAGAGCAGGCCTGGGGTTCAAAAATTGTGACATTGGGATTGTAACCAATGTATCCGCGGATCACCTTGGGTTGAAAGGAATTCACACCATTGAACAATTGGCAAGAGTGAAGGGAGTGGTCCCTGAGACGGTCTTCCCGGATGGTTATGCCATCTTAAATGCAGACGATGACCTGGTCTATACCATGCGAAAGAATGTCAAGTGTAATGTTGCGCTTTTCTCGCTGGATGAAAACAATAAACGGATGGTACGGCATGCCAAGTCCGGTGGTCTATCTGCAGTCTATGAAAACGGTTATATAACCATTTGCAAGGGTGAATGGAAAATGCGGATAACCAAAGCAATCAATGTACCATTGACCTTTGATGGAAAAGCTACGTTCATGATCCAGAATGTACTTCCGGCTGTCCTCTCTGGTTACATCCGCGGATTTTCGATTGAAGACATCAAGGCTTCCATTGAATCTTTCATCCCATCACCAGCTCAAACCCCGGGTCGATTGAACATGTTCAGGTTCCAAAACTTCAATGTGTTATTAGATTATGCACACAACCCTGCAGGTTTGAGAGCATTGAAAAACATGGTTGAGAAACTGGATGGGAGCCCTAAAGTTGGAATGATCGCTGGCATAGGAGATCGCAGACCCGAAGACAACCATGAGATAGGACAGGTAGCTGCCGAAACATTTGATGAGATTATTATAAGACAAGACAAGCACCTAAGAGGTAAAACAGAGAAAGAACTCATCGAAATGATCCACAATGGCATTCGGAGTGTTGATCCCGAAAAACCGGTAACCATTATTCCATCAGAGGAAGAAGCCATAACCCATGCCATTACAAAAGCAAAGAATGGATCACTTCTTGTCTTCTGCAGTGACGTTGTTCCTGATGCCTTGAATCTGGTTATGAGCTTTAAAGAGAAAGAGGCGAAGAAACTGTATGATCTTTCGTAACGTAAGTAGTTGGAAGTATTAATGAATTAAAACACTTTAAATGGTAGCTCTAATTCTCATTGTTTTATATATAATAGTTGGATACAGTTATTGGAAGTATGGGACTTTAAAAAACCATAATCACACCCAACTCTAATCGATACAAAGAAAAGACTCACCCCACGATGAGCCTTTATTTACCCAGAACAACAAAATCTATTTCCTCTTATCACTAGAAGTGTCTACAACTGCATTGGCTGGGCGTGCAAGTCGTGATTCATCAAATGGAGTATTAAAGCTGTAATTGATTACTGCATGATGTCCGTATACCTGTGTTTGATCCAAATTGGAGGTTTGCATCAGGTTAGGATAAACCAATCCATCTATGGTCACGAATGATTTATTCACTCTGAACATAGGTCCGAACAACTCTTTATCGGGAGGAAACCTGAAGAGATCAAGCATGTGTCCATATCCAATACTATACTCATAACCAACCAGTAAATAACTCTCAGAATCGATATACAGCTTGTAAGTATCCTTGGCTGTTTTTCCAACCGCTGGTTTTTCTTTAAACGTCATATCAATCACATACACTTCATTTTCGAAAGCATCGTGTTTGATCTTTTTCGCATCACTTAGGTTCACATTCTTATCCTGTGTGATCCAGGGGAGGTTTAGAAAATAGTAAAAGAAAAGTGCCTCAAACTTGGGTGGATTTCCTATTTTCCAATCGGCACCCCACGCAGTTTCACCATCATAAGCCATTGTCGATTGATGCATGGGCCAATCCATGTATACTCTTCTGGTTTTCGTGTCAATGGTTGCCTTACTGACCCAAAAAGGGGTTCCGGGTAAGGACTCACTGAACATGATGTTGTCATAGCTGAATGTCTTTTTCTTCTTCCAGTTAGCATAACCACCATGGGCATCCATCATTTTATTTATGATTTCCTTAGAGGAAATAGTTTCTGAATTAGGATCACTTGCCCGACCAATAAAGAAGGCAAGACAAAGTGTAAATGTTAGGATCTTTTTCATTGTTGTTTGTTTGTTCCGAATCCTAACCTACGCTTGAATACCCTGAACCTCTATTCTATTGATGTACCCAACAATATTCGATTCGAATTACAATTGGCTCGTACTACTAGTTGTTGCGAATGACAAAATCGGATGGAGTCTGCAATCTACTTATGTGTTGCGATGTCATTCTGGCCTTATCTTTGAAGACATGCCTCTCCTGGTCGCGAAACCACTTTCTTTTCAGCCTAGGTACATTATCATAGCCGTGTTTGGCATAGGGTTAATGGTGTTCTTCCAATCCAGCACATTGGACACCAACAGTACGCTGAACATCAACATCTACCATGTAGTCCTGATGTTCCTCTATTATTCTACCTGGATCTTTTTGATCAAATACGTGAACGGTGCGGTCTATGCCTTACCTGGCCTTAAGGAAATATCCGCTTACCAAATTATCAAGTTCATTACCTCAGGATTACTTATCGTGCTTTTACATTTTCTCATTACAAATACGTTGTATTATCCCATTCGCAACCTCATTTCCGGAAATTGGTCCTCACCTTGGAGAGAGCTTATGTATATTTTCCCAAAAGCCACTTTAAGTAGAATGATCGATTTCATGGTGATTGCCAGTGTTCTGAAAGTAATCACCATCAACAAAATATTAAACGAGAAGAACATACGACTCATCAACCTGGAATCTCAGCTGAATCAAACGCAGCTCTCAGCCCTCAAAGCACAATTGAATCCACATTTCTTATTCAACTCATTGCACGCAGTAAGCACCTTAATCGGTTATGATGATGACAAAGCCCGAAACATGACCATCAAGATCAGTGGGTTGCTTAGGAAGATGTTGGAAGATCCTGACAAACACACCCATACGCTCCGAGAAGAAATGGATTACATCAGTGATTACCTCGAAATAGAACAAGAACGTTTTTTTGACCGACTGGAAATAGACTTAAAATTGGAAGAATCCTCATTGGCAGCTGAAGTTCCCAACTTGTTACTTCAGCCCATTGTCGAAAATGCATTCAAACATGGAATTTCTCAATTGGAGGGCAAAGGATTCATCAAGATTCGTTCGAGAATATCGCAAGACTATCAGGTGCTCAATGTATGTATTGAAAATTCAAGTCCGGGGAACAGTTCGGAAACATCACTAGGCGTAGGATTGGAAAATGCCAAAAAAAGGCTTTACCAGCTATACGGTACCACTGCGGAATTGATTGCAAAACCAATAAAGGGCACTTTTAAAGTGGAGCTTACTATACCGCAAACACCATGATAACTTACACTGTCATAGTCGTTGACGATGAGCCTCATGCCCGAAGGTTTCTTTCAACCCTTCTTGCAAAAGATAAATCCATCCATCTTTTGGCTGAATGTGCCAATGGTCGGGAGGCTTTGAATTTTTGCAAAACACAAACACCAGACATCATTTTTCTTGATATTCAAATGCCAGGGATGACGGGAATGGACGTAGCATATCAGTTGAGAAAAACAGAGTCCCTGATCATTTTCAGTACGGCCTATAACCAATATGCGATCCAGGCTTTTGAAGTTGAAGCGCTCGACTATCTGATCAAACCATTTACCAACAAACGATTCGAAGAGGTACTTAAGCGAGCGAAAAAAATGATTGAACTAAACCAACGAAAAGTTTTTAGTCAGCGCGTCGAGCGTTTGTTTAGGTCATTCAGCCAAAGCTCCTCTCCTAGTCTCACTGAGATTGTGATTCTAAATAAAGGCCTTGAAGATCGGATCCCTGTGACCAATATCCACTACATTGAATCGAGTTCTGTTTATGTGATCATTCACACCAAAAGGAAGCAATACATCTATCGAGCTGCCTTGGAGTTGTTAGCCACTCAACTTCCTCCGGAGTTTATTCGAATACATCGGTCATACATCATTAATTCAACCTTTGTACTCAAATCCAGGTACTTGAATAACAATACCTTTTCTTTCGAGATGACAAATGAAAAAGTCTTGAAGAGTAGTCGGACATACAAAAAGGCAATCGCTGATTTTTTATCAAGAAACAAACAGGGAATGAAATCATAGGGAGTATTTACATTTACTACCTACAAATTTCACTTAAGTTATGATCAAACCATGGCTCTATGTCTTAACTATAAGTTTATTCCTGGTATTTACATGTACACCAACTTCAAAGCCACTAAGAGCAGAGCTAAAAAGATATACTGTGATGGCAGATGGGCATCCAATAGCATTGTGGGGAAAAAGCTCCATTGACGCCACAGAGCCCATTTTGCTTGTTCATGGTCGAACATGGAGTGCCCTTCCTGATTTTGATCTCCAGGTAGAAGGTGAAGATCTGTCGCTAATGGACGGCCTTGTTGAGAAAGGCTATGCTGTGTATGCTGTAGACCTTCGAGGCTATGGTGATACTCCTAGGGATGAAACGGAGTGGCTCACTCCGAACAGAGCTGCACTGGATCTTGCAATAATATTAGAATGGATAGCAGGTCAAAATGACTGGATCATTGCACCTCATCTTTTTGGTTGGTCCATGGGTTCTACACATTCCCAATTATTGGCTCAACGAAACCCTGAACTGATTTCATCGCTTATACTTTTCGGTTATTGGTTCGATAATGATCAGACCATTCCGCCTGATGCCGAAGACCATGCTCTTCAAAAAATGATAAACACTAAGGAAGCTGCAGCAAGTGATTTCATCATTCCGGGCTCAATCAGTCAGAAAGCAATTGATACATATGTTCAAATGGCGCTTGAGGCTGATCCCATTAAGGTTGACTGGAAAAACCTGGATCAATACAATGAACTGGACCCAGCAAAAGTAAACGTACCCACTTTAATCCTTCAAGGCGAACACGACCCGATCGGCCCTACCGACAAACAAGCAAAACTCTATACCAGATTAGGTACAGCCCATAAGCAATGGGTAACCGTTCCGGGTGGTGATCATGCAGCCTTTATGGAAACACCAAGAGCCTACTTCATTGATGAATTGGTGGCTTTTCTAAGAGGAGTTTCAAAGTAACACGCATAAGCTCATATGACTCATTTTCCATTCGCATAAAAATGCACTGGAATTCTGAGTTGCTTGATTAACTTATGAATTAAAAAGATCCTAACTCGGTACAAAAACGCAGACAACATGAATTTCAAAATGAACATCACCTACAAAGTCTCAATCATCTGTTTATTGATACTAATTTGTCAATTCCCCTCTTTTTCGCAAGGGTTTGAAGGCTACTACAGGTATCCCGACGTTAATGGAAACACTGTCGTTTTTTCTGCAGAGGGAGATCTATGGACAGTTCCCCTCTCAGGAGGGTTGGCTCAACGACTAACCACTCATCCCGAAGAAGAAAGATTTCCTACCATTTCACCAGACGGTCAGACCATTGCATTCTCCGCCAGCTATGAAGGACCAACAGAAATCTACACCATGCCGGTAAGTGGTGGTTTACCAACTCGATGGACCTATGAGAGCAATACATCTGTCGCTGAGACATGGACACCTGATGGAAAAATTGTCTACAGCACCATCGCGTACTCAAAAGTTCCGGATGAGCAGTTGGTGGTTATAGATATGGCTACCAAACAAAAAAGTAGAGTCCCGCTGTTCCAGGCTAGTGAAGCGTCCTATAATAGTTCAGGAAACACCGTTTACTTCGTTCGACCAGCCTACCACAACAACGTAACCAAGCGGTACAAAGGAGGAACGGCCAGACAAATATGGCAGTTCACCAATGGTAGCGAAGAAGCAGTTCAATTAACAAAAGGATATGCAGGTGGAAGCCATCACCCGATGTGGTCGAATGGCAGGGTATACTTTATTACCGACAGGGATGGAATCATGAACATTTGGTCGATGGATGAAAGTGGAAATGACCTTCAACAGCACACACAACATACTGATTTTGATGTTCGCTATGCGAATGTTTCAGGAACGAACATTGTCTATCAATTGGGTGCTGACCTTTGGCATTATGATATCTCCGCAAACGCCAACAAAAAGATTGGTATAAAACTGGCTTCCGACCTGGACCAGTTAAGAGAAAAATGGGAAGAAAACCCTTCTCAATACATCACTTCTGTTCACCCCGATCCAGACGGAGAGCGAATTGTAATAACTGCCCGGGGACGAGTATTCGTTGCTCCTGCGACCACAGGAAGATTTGTCTCCTTTGATAAGCAAAAGAACGTTCGTTACAGAGATGCTATTTTTTCTCATGATGGAAAAAACATTTATACCCTTTCGGACGAGAGCGGTGAATTTGAGTTCGTACGTATGCAGGCCGGGGGTTTAGGGTCTCAAAGGAAATTAAGCAATAACGGAACAGTTTTAAGATATGGAGGACTTGCCTCACCTGATGGAAAATGGATCGCCTATGATGATTTGGAAAGCAACATGTTCATTTTGAATGTGGCTACAGGCGCAAGCACTAAAATCTCAACCAACCAGGAAGGAATTGGTGATTTCTCCTGGTCACCGGATAGTAAATGGCTAGCCTTCGTTCAGGTCGCCGACAACACCATGTCACAGGTATTGGTACACAATGTAGATAACAACACTTCATTCGAACTTACAACCGACAGGGCCAATAGCTTCAATCCGCGATGGGATCCGGATGGCAAATTCATTTACTTTTTATCAGATAGAAGTTTCACCTCCTTGGTAGGCGGACCATGGGGCTCGAGGCAACCAGAGCCATACCTTGATGCGCAGGAAAAATTGTATCATGTCGCATTGCAGAAAGGCACAAGGTCCCCTTTTAGAGAAAAGGATGAGTTGTACTCAGATGAAAAGGAAAATACGAACGAAGAGCCTGATGCAAAAAGGGGCAAAAAAGGTAAGCCATCAAGTGATGAAGATGGTGATGGTCTACGAGTGATCATTGATCAGAATGGAATAAAAGAAAGAATCGCTGAAGTACCAATAAAGGCTGGTAATTATTGGGGGTTAGCTGTTAACAAAAAGGCCATCTATTTTGTGTCGAATGAAACGGGCTTGGATGCCAGGAGCCATCTGAATGTTCTGAAAATTGACAATGAGGACGTGAAACTCAAAACGATGGTGAAGGACATCAGCAGTTTTGAACTTGCTATGAATGGTGAAAAGATCCTCGTAAGGCAACGCAGAAGTTACTACATGATTGATGCCGGGACCTCACCAGTGAACGACCTGGGAGGCAATAAAATCAGTTTGAATGGCTGGCGCTTTCCTATCACTCCAAAAGAAGATTGGAAGCAGATCTTTACAGACGCCTGGCGAATGGAACGTGATTATTTCTATGACAAGAACATGCATGGTGTTGATTGGGATGCCATGCACACAAAATACTACGCTCTAATAGATCGGGTGACCACAAGAAACGAGCTGTCAGACTTGATCGGAAGATTTGTTGGAGAACTTTCGGCCCTTCATACGAGCGTTCGGGGAGGTGACATGAGAGATGATAATCAAAACATTTCGGTTGCAAATCTTGGAGCGGTCTTCAGCCGGGACGAACAAAACAATGGTTTCAGAATTGATTACATCTACAAGGTAGATCCCGATTATCCAAATGAAAGGTCACCTCTTGATGACCCCTACCTGGATGTAAGGGTTGGTGATGTAATCACAAATGTTAATGGTGTTCCGGCACTATCCACAGTTGATATAGGTGAGCTGATCAGAAATCAAGTTGGAAAGCAAGTGCGGCTCTCCCTTAGTCGTGGCGGTAACTCACGAGATATTATAGTGACGCCCATTGGCAATACCTTCAACTTGAGGTATCGTGACTGGGAGTATTCCAAACGTTTGGCTGTTGAAAGTAAAACAGACAAACAGGTTGGATACCTTCACCTTAGGGCCATGGGAAGGAATGACATCCATCAATTCTACAGAGAGTTCTACCCTGTTTTTGACAGGCCCGGCTTGATTGTAGATGTACGGTACAACTTCGGCGGAAACATCGATTCCTTTATTTTAGAAAAACTCTTGCGCAAAGCATGGATGTATTGGAAAGCTCGATCGGGTAAACCCTATTGGAACATGCAATATGCCTTCAGAGGCCACATCGTGGTTTTGGTCAATGAGAATACCTATTCAGATGGAGAGGCTTTTGCTGATGGTTTCAAAAAACTGGACCTGGGCACAACCATTGGGACGCGAACCTGGGGCGGTGAGATCTGGCTACATAGCGGAAATCGCCTAAGTGATGGCGGGCTTGCAAGAGCTCCAATGATGGGTGTGTACGGAGACAATGGAGAATGGTTAATTGAAGGACATGGGTTTGAGCCTGATATTGTGGTTGATAACCTACCCCATGCCACATTTAAGGGACAAGATGCACAGCTTGATGCAGCAATAGAACACTTAAAAAAGTTAATAGCAGAAGATCCAAGAGAAGTTCCGGAGGTTCCGGCATATCCTGATAAGTCTTTTAATAACGGGAAGAACTGAACACTTAAGTAATTCAGGATTAGTAGGTGGTACATCCGACTCCTCGATAGTGAATTGCTGTGCAATGCGCTGAAAGCTGATTTTGCTACTTATGTGATTTACCCACAAAGTGGCCTAGGCAAATAACCGATATACATTCATAGGATTATGTCAATATAGTATATCCTTTAAAAAGTATATTCTATATTGACATAATCCTATGAATGTAGATCGGTTATTTGCCTAGGCCACTTTGTGGGTAAATCACATAAGTAGCAAAA